>JAAYEH010000145.1 GCA_012728855.1 Rhodopirellula sp.
GCCGAGAAATCTTGGTCCCTGGCGCGTGCGTCGGCTTGGGCGTTCTCTGCCGGATTGGCCGGCGGCATCGCCGCGCTGATGCGTCCCGGTTGGCTGCTGTTCACGCCACTGGCCGCCGCCCTGGGGCTATTTCTGTACTGCACCAATCACTCACATTTATCATTCCGTTTAGCGGCCGACGGCACGTCGCCCGATGACCCTTGGCATCAGTCGCGCCGATGGAGGCTAAACGGTTTGTACGTATTTGGCTGCATGATCCTCGGGTTGGGGGTGGCAATGGCCCCGTGGTGGATCAGAAACGCTCGATTAACCGACCGTTTCGTCCCCACCACGCTCCAAGTCGGGGCGAGCCTCTACGACGGGCTGAATCCCCAGGCGACCGGAGCCAGCGAAATGTCCTTTGTCGACCGGTTCATTGCCGAGGAGCGCGCCGAAAGCGGAGTTCCGCCCGAAATGGTCTCCATCCGCTTCGAGGAGCGGTTGGATCGGCGGATGCGCGACGCGGCGGTTACCTGGACCCGGGAGAATCCGGGCCGAGCGGTGCGATTGGCCATCGCAAAGTTCTTCCGCATGTGGAACCTCTGGCCGAACGAGGAGCGAATGACCGCCTGGCCTGTCCGCTTGGGTCTGTTTTTAACGTATACCCCGTTAATGATTTTTGCCATAATAGGGGCCGTCCGAACGATCGGACGAGGTTGGACGTACATAATATGCTGGCTGCCGGCAGCGTATCTGACCGCGCTGCACCTGGTGTTCGTCAGTTCGATCCGCTATCGAATGCCGGCAATGCTGGCGCTGCTGCCGCTGGCGGCAGGAGAAATTATGCGGTGGATCGGTGAATCGGGGAGGCGGGAAATCCACAGCCACGGAGGGCCTGGTCCATTTTCACGCGAGCGATAAACCGCTGTTGGTTCTGCTTCAAGTGGATCGTGGTCTCGGCGGTCGTCGCCGGCGCGGTGGCTTTTCCATTTCTCTACCGTCGCGTCAACGAGGAAATTCGCGGCCGCGTCGAGGCGATTATTGCCGAACACTACCGCGGTCTGAAGATCGACCTCCGCTCGGCCGAACTCGTCGAGGGCGAAGGGATCAGAATTCGCAATCTGACAATCTCCGATCCGAACGCCGCCGGGGCCGGGGCGGAACTGCTCCATATCGACGAGGCGATGTTCGAGTGCTCGACCGATTGGCAACAGCTGATCTCCGGCAAGACGGTTGTCGGCCGGATCACGGTCGACCGCCCAACGCTCCGCGTCTTGTGGCTATCGGACGGAAGTTGCAGCGCGGACAAGTTGTTTCCACCGCCCCATTTCAGCGAAGTTCCGCCGCCGATCGTGGTCCGCGGAGGCGTGATCGAACTGATCGATCCGGGCAAGGAGCCGATTTCACAATACACGTTGCGCGAGGTAAACGTCACGCTCGGCGTCCCCGCGGCCGATCCGCGGCGGACCGTCAGGCCCGGCGTCAGGCGTCTGCTGGGCACATTCAGCGGCGACGGCTTGCGGCTTGCGACCGTCGAGGGAGAAATCGACTCCAACTCGCCCTACAGCAAGCTTGCCGGCAAAGTCGAGGGCGTTTACGTCTCGCCGGAGATGCGCGACAGCCTGCCCGGCCGGCTCTCCGAGAGTCTCGCCGCGTTGGGTAATTTGCGCGGCGAGGGCGAGCTGCAATTCGAATTGTGCTACGATCCCGCCGCCGAGCCGACTCTGAAGTACGGTGTGTCGGGCAGGCTCGCCCGGGGCCGGATCGACGACGCCCGGCTCCCGCACGCATTGACCGAAATCCGCGCCGACGTGCGGGTGGACAACGGCGGCGTTGCCATCAACGGCCTGACGGCGCGCGTCGGCCAGGCCACGGTGCGCATGTCCTGCCGCCGAGCCGGTTTTTCCGACGA
>JAAYEH010000146.1 GCA_012728855.1 Rhodopirellula sp.
CCAAGTTGGCGATTTCTCAAATCCGAGGGGACATGGTGGCCACGCGCTTCTGGGGGAGAAGGTGCTGGTTTCTCGCGATGAAGGGAGTCTCACTTCGTACGATGCGCGTACGGTGGGCACGTGGAGGCGGAAAGGGACCGCGATCCCTTCCGTCGGCGGCCGGGAAAATCGAATCATCAACCAAATTGCCAAAGAACTGCGGAGCGGGGCCGCGAAAGCGGCTGGATCCGGCTTGCGGGAATGGACGTGATCGTGTGTCCACTACTATTGTCTGAGCATGGTCGATGCGGCGCGATTCGTCAAGCGTTTTTTTTGCAACCACGCGCCGGAACATCAAGCAGCCCGGCTGCTACCATCAGGCAACGGCCAGACGCTGCGAGAATCGGATGGCCAGCAGCCGGGCTGCTTTGCTATTTGAACTCTTGGTGGATCGTTGTTTTTTTGGGCCAGTGTATAGACGGGGTCTGGTCTCGACTTTTAACTTTATGTCACACAGTTAACAGTCAAGAGCAGGCCCGAATGCTCCCGGACCCAAATGCTGCCGCGACGTCGGCTCCCGGTCGCCCGCCGCGTGCGCACATGCCCGGCTAAGCCTTTTCGCGTTGACCGATCCGGTGCGGGTGTTCACGCCTCACCGGATAGGCGGCGCAACTCCTTTCGCAGCCGCTGGACTTCCGCCTCCAGTTCGGCCGCGCGTGCGTCAGCGGCCTCACGCGCCGCGTCGGCCTGGGCCGCGTGGGTGTCGGCCGCCTCGCGAGCCGCGTCGGCGGCTTCAGCCTCGGTCCGCAACACTTCCCCGCTCCGGCCGTCGCACATCACCAGCTTGCTCTCATCAAGCCGCAGGATGATGCCCAACTGCTCGCACCTCAAAGCACCCGTATCGTCCGCCGTCAGCCTGGTGTATTCTCCCTGCTCCAGCCGGAAGCCTTGAAGCGGCGGACGCAGGTATTCGGAGGTCGGGTCGTACAAGAAGTATTCCTTCACTCCAAGACGCCGGTACTCCTGAGGCTTGAAAACTTCGTCTTTTCGTCGGCTGCTGCGCGACGTCACCTCGAAGACCACGTCGGGGACTCTGCCTTCTTCCCAGATCTTGAACGTGCGGCGGGGGTGAGGACTGCAATCCTTGACCACGAAGTCATCGGGCGCGACATACTTGCTGGGATCGCCTTCCTCGTAGTAGACCAACAGATCGCTGGCCACGTAGACGCGCTGGCCACGGTACCGCAACCGCAGGATGTCCAGGATGCGGACCATCCAGTCCCGATGAACGTCCGTCTCACCCATGGGCATGCCGTCCGATTCCGGGTATTCGACCTCGCCAATTGTCTGAATCAGCCCCATCGCCGACTCCCAACCCAAAGGTATTTCAGATCGTCACGTGTGGGAATAGCACAAGGGGCCGCCGCCGGCCACCCTTGCGATTCCCCCACAAGTGGATTCTACCACGCCCAGCCAGAGCTTTCCAGTTGGCAGATTCGGCGGCCACGACTTCCTCAAAGGCCACGGCCGCGAGCAAACAGAGGAGAGCCTCGCCGGCGGAGATCACGACGGCCAATTCCCTCAGTCAACGAGATCAGGATCGAATTCGTTCACCCCCTCCCGGATGTCTACGGTAAGACCGCTTTTGACGCCGACCGCGAGAAGCGGCTGGACTGGCTGCGGCGGACTGAGAGAGACCTACGGCTGGCGACTGCACGCTCTTGGGTGATCGGCCGGACGACGCCTTGCGTGCCGCAGTTGGTTCCGCTGAAGCCGCCTGGCGGCGCTGGAGGTGATTGTGGATGCCGTGGTAAGGATCGGCGAATGAAGAACTGTCGGACTTTGCGTAGCAGGCACGCTCCGTTGTGCCGCAGCGGACGGCACGACGGAGCGTGCCTGCTAC
>JAAYEH010000147.1 GCA_012728855.1 Rhodopirellula sp.
CGGTCGCAACAGCCGAAACTTCCGCTGAATCCGTGCGATGACTTGCGCGTCCTGCATCTCGCCATGATGGCACGTTCAGCTCAATTGACCAATACCAATTTGTACAAGTAATTTTGACGCAGGCACTAACCCGGAGATTCGCCGCCGGCGGCGATCATTTCGATAACTTCATCAAGGCCGTGCGGAGCCGCAAAGTGGAAGACCTCCACGCCGATATTCGCGAAGGCCACCTCTCCAGCGCCTTGTGCCACTTGGGCAACATCTCCTATGGGCTGGGCGTCAGGATGTCCGCCGACGACGTGAAGCGGCAACTGGGCAGAATGAAGTCGAACGACGACACGCTGGCTACCTTCGGACGGGTGACCGCCCATCTAAAGGACAATGGGGTAGACTTGGGCGGTCTGCAGGTAATCCTGGGCCCGGAGCTGTCGTTCGACTCTGGCAGCGAGACATTCCCGGACCATCCGGATGCCAACCGACTTCTCACCCGCGACTATCGCGAACCATTCGTGGTGCCGCCCCGCGGGCAAGTCTAAAGGTTGCCAGTAGGTTCCGCTTGCCGAGCGGAACCTGCGCGACGGCGAACCGCAACGCTACGCAAGATCCCGCTCGGCAAGCGGGATCTACTACCCTCCGCGACCATTCTCTGGACGATGCTGTCGTCTAAACGACCCAAGCAATACGCCCAATGGAGCTAGACAGTCTGGAAAACGAGACGAACGAGCCTGCTTAAACAATGGGCACTCCAAGGCCTGCCTCAACAAAGGCACGGCTGCCTGTTTTTCGGGCGTTTCGATTGCATTGACGCAACTGATAGCAGTGCAAGCACTTGCACGGAACCCTTGACCGGAGCAGAACATTGTTGGCAGATCGTCACCAAGGAGGTCGACGGTACGGAAGCAATCGCCGGTCCAAGAGGAGTCAGTTGTGATGGAGACGGAAAATCGCACCAGCCCCGATCGGAATGCGGGAAGAAAAGCAGCAGAAGTTTATCGAGCCGCCTGTGAGTTATTCGACGAGAGACCCGATTGGGTGACGTTCTTTCGGCGGATCCTGGGAAGGAAGGGGATTGTCCGCGAGTCCTACCCCGATGCGGAATTGCTGAGGAAATTCGAGCAGACGCGGACCTATCTGAAAATCCAGCAGATGCTGGCCAAACTGCGTGAGCAGGGGATCGACCCGGAGGTAACGCCCGCGGAGCCTGTCAGAGTCATTACGGTTCGAATTCCCGAGAGCCTTCACGAACTCTTGAGAGATGAAGCCGGCGACCTTCGCACTAGTGTGAACAAGCTGTGCATTTCCAAACTGCTTCAGTTGATCGACAAGGAACTGGTTCCGGAAGAGGCCACGATCCGGGCGAATTTGGCAAGGGCAAAACGCGAAAGGGAGCAGGTGCGGCAAGGCGCCACAGCGGAAAGCGAAGAGGATGAAATAGAAAAGGTTGGAGAGGATCTGTAAGCCGGGTTCTGTTCCTGCCGAAGCAAGCGACGACCATTTCTCTAGGAAACCGATTGCTCGGTTTCTCCAGCGATCTACCCGGAAGTCCATGGCGGACCGGACCAGCCCGCGGGTGGCTCGCGGCATCGAAACGCCGCGATGGCGCACCACGACTCCCTGTTTGATCTTGCTCCCGGTGGGGTTTGCCTAGCCAAGCCGGTCACCCGGCCTGCTGGTGAGCTCTTACCTCACCGTTTCACCCTTACCGCGCGGCGGAACCTCGCGGCGGTTTGCTTTCTGTTGCACTTTCCCTGGCCTCGCGGCCGGTGGGTGTTACCCATCACCGTGTCCTTCGGAGCCCGGACTTTCCTCCCGCCGGGTGCGGCAAGGGCCGGTGTGTCGACCCCCTCGCCCCCGGCCGGCGGCCGTCCGATCCTCTCCAACCAGCGATCAACCTACTGTAATTGTACCGTTCGGGAAAGACTTTCCCTGCCAACTATCGCGGCGCTGGAGTTCTTTTTCGATGGCTGCTCGCACCGCCTGCTTGTCGAGGCACCATTGCGGCGCCACCAGATACTCTTGGGGGGCATCACCACAGAGGCGATCGATCACGCAGTCGGGCGGCAGGGCTTCGAGGAAATCGGCGACGTAGGCTACGTACTGGTCGCGATCAGGCAACGCCACCGTGCCGGACATCACCTGATCGGCGAGCACGGTATTCTTCACTGCGTAGAGGTTGTGAATTTTGACGCTGTGCAGTCGCAGCCTGGCGATCTCACGCGCCGTGGCCAGCATCTCGTCACGGGTCTCTCCCGGAATGCCCAAGATGACATGCGCGCCGATGTCGATTGCGCGGAGGCGCGTCCGCCGAACTGCGTCGAGAAAGGCTTGGTAATGATGTCCGCGGTTCATCCAGTCGAGTGAACGGTCGTGAATCGACTGCAGGCCATATTCCACGCAAACCCAGGTACGGGCCGTGAAACTTTCCAGCAGATCGAGTATTTCGTCGGATACGCAGTCCGGCCTGGTTCCGATGGCCAACCCCACCACACCCGGATATGCGGCCGCTTCTTCCCAGAGGTTCCTCAGTTCATCGGCGGGAGCGTAGGTGTTGGTCGCCGGCTGAAAGTAGGCGATGAAGTGCTCCACGCGATGGCGCTGCCTGAGCCGTGCGACTCCCTCGGCGATTTGATCCGAAATCGAGCGGATTGAGAGGCGACGGCTGGGACTGAAGCTGCGAATATCGCAGAATACGCAGCCGCCGCGGGCAATCGTTCCATCGACGTTGGGGCAGTTGAACCGCCCGTCGACGCTCACTTTCCAGACACGGTGGCCGAACTTCCCGATCAGGAACTGGTTAAGACTGTAGAATCGGTGTCCCACTTCACGCCAACTCGTATTGCCGCAATTGGGGGGCATAGAATTCATTGACGGCTATACGTTGGCCGTCTAAACTTAGATAGATGTTGTGGTCGGTCCAAATGTCGTACCTGTTCGAGAACCAGTCCGCCAGCGTATTGTAGGGCGGATCAGCCGTAATTCGAGAGAATTTCGCATGTTTGGCGAGTTGTTGCCGGTGGGCGGAGGCGACCCGATACCCCTGCTCAAGACCCCCTTGCTGGTTGGGCGCAGTGAAAGTTGCGATGTGGTGCTGCGGTTCTCCAACGTGTCGTCCCAGCACTGCCGGCTTACCCTAGAGGGAGGGTACTGGTATGTGCAGGACATGAACAGCCGCAATGGCATCAAAGTGAATGGAGTCCGCGTGCAGCAGAAGCGTCTGGATCCCGGCGACCTCCTTTCCGTGGCCAAGCATAAGTACAGCATTGATTACTCTCCCAGCGACAACGGGGCCGACGGTCCTCCTCCCCCGGACATGATCGAGAACGATATCTTCGGCAAGTCGCTCTTGGAGCGTGCCGGGCTGCAGTCACCGCGAGCGGCTGTGTCGGCCGAGCGACCCGAAAGGGAGCCCAAGTACGATAAGTCGGGCGATGCATCCGATCCGTTTCCCAGTCGGGACGATCCGGTTTAGGTTCTCTATGGCGAAAGACAAGAAGGTCCGGGCCGACTTTCGGAAGAATCGGAACACGCGAACGCGCCGGACCGACTGGACGCAGCAGTTCGAGGGGAGCGATTTCGAACAAGACCAGATCATTCAAACAGAGCGGATCAGCGGCAAGGGAGAATTGAGTCGACGCCGGACGGTTCGCGTGGCAGAGCCGAGAGAAAACGAGGACGACTCGGCTGGGGGCTTTCAACTGGAGGTTGACCGGCGGGCATGTCTGCGAGGCCGCGTTCTGAGCGTACACGGATTGATCAGCATGGTGCAGGTTGACGGCGGTCGCCTCCTGCGCTGCGCGACGCGGCGTCTGCTCAAAACCCTCACGACGGATCAGCGGCATGTCGTCGCGGCCGGCGATTGCGTTCTGGTACGGCCGGTCGAACATGCCCAGAGCGACGAGGGCATTATCGAGCGGATCGAGCCTCGCCACGGCGTACTCAGCCGGACCAGCCGCGGTCGCCAGCAGGTTCTCGTGACCAATGTCGACCAGGTCTTGATCGTCGCCAGCGCGGCGGAGCCTCGCCTCAAGCCGAACTTGATCGACCGTCTTCTGGTGAGCGCGGAACAGGGCAAGATCGAGCCGTTGATCGCGATCAACAAGATCGACCTGATCGATCCCGCCGAACTGCAGCCGCTCGTCGGATTGTACAGCCAAATGGGCTACGAAGTCCTGCTGCTCAGCGCCACGACCGGCGTTGGTATTGCTCGGCTCGCTCGTCGACTTGCCGGCCGCGAGAGTGTCGTGGCCGGCCAGAGCGGCGTGGGCAAGTCCTCGCTCCTGAACGCCGTGGATCCGACACTGAAGCTTTGCATTGCGGAAGTCAGTGAAGAAAACCAGAAAGGGCGCCATACGACAACCGTGGCTCGGCTTCTGCCGATGCAGTCGGGGGGGTATGTCGTGGATACGCCCGGTGTCCGCCAATTTCAGCTTTGGGACGTGATCCCCCAAGAGGTTGCCGGCTACTACCGCGACGTACGGCCTTACGTGAGCGCGTGCCGCTTCCCCGATTGCACCCACACGCACGAGGCGGACTGTGCCGTCAAGGATGCGGTTGCCGACGGTCGCCTCGATGCGCGACGGTATGAGAGCTATTGCGGCGTATGTTCCGGAGACATGGAGTGACTTGGCGAACCCGTTGTGTCCCGGTCGCTCTCATGGATAGAGGTCCAAACAAGACAGGAACAGGAGCAATCGACCCATCGTGCGTGAAATGAGTCATATCGAGGGCGTGGCCAGCGAAGCGGCCGTGCTGGTTGCCGTTCAGTTGCGCGACCGAGAGCTTCAATCGCCGTTGCTGAAGGAACTGGAGGGACTTGCCAAGGCGGCCGGCGCTAGCGTGGCGGGCCGGCTAACTCAGCGGCGAGAGACGCCCGAGACAGCCACGTATCTCGGCAAAGGAAAAGTCGAGGAGCTGGCACAACTTGCCGAGGCGGTCGAGGCGGATGTGATCCTCTTCGACAACGATCTCAGCCCAGGGCAGACCCGCAATCTGGAGCAGGCGACGAATGTCAAAGTGCTCGACCGCACGGAGTTGATTCTCGACATTTTTGCCGCCCGAGCGCAAACCCATGAATCCCGCCTCGCCGTCGAGCTGGCCCAATTGGAATATTCGATGCCGCGGCTGAAACGGATGTGGACGCACCTTTCGCGGCAGAAGAAGGGAATCGGGTTGCGAGGGCCGGGCGAAAAGCAACTCGAGGTCGACCGCCGGCTGGTTGAGAAGCGGATTCACGATCTCCGCAATGACCTGGCGACGATTCAGAAGCGCAAACAGCGCGAGGTAGCCGCCCGCTCGGATCGGATGACGGTTTCCCTGGTCGGCTATACGAACGCCGGCAAGAGCACTCTGCTCAACCGGCTTACCGGCTCCGACGTCTACACGGAGGACTTGCTGTTCGCAACGCTCGACACGCGGACCCGCCGCTGGCAATTGCCCGGCTGGGGGCCGGTTTTGTTGAGCGACACGGTCGGCTTCATCCGCGATCTGCCGCACCACTTGATTGCCAGTTTCCGGGCCACGTTGGAAGAAGCCCGGCAGGCCGATCTATTGCTGCACGTCGCCGACGCGAGCAACCCGGCGGTCGCCGAGCAGATCAGCGCGGCATACCAGGTTTTGGAGGAAATCGGCCTGAAAGACAAAGACACGCTGCTGGTGCTGAACCAGGTGGACAAACTCCCCGACCGCGTCAGGCTCGACAATCTCCTCTCGCGTTATCCAACGGCGATTGCGGTCAGCGCCCGCGACGGGTTTGGCTTGCGCGAACTGGCCTCCGCGGTCAGCGATGCCCTCAGTCGCGGTTTCCAAGACGTGGACGTGGAGACAGGGGTCGGCAACGGCCGTCTGCTGGCCTACCTGGCGGCTCACGGAGAGATCTTGTCGAAACAGTACGAGGACAGCCGTGTCATTGTCCACTGTCGTCTCTCCCAACGGCACCTGGGACCGATCCATGAAGAGGGCGCGGTGATACGCCCCCATCCCGGTTCCGGCAACGGCGTCTTCACGCAGGAACCTGCGCCAGGCGCCGCCGAAGAAGTGGCCTAGCCTATGCCAAAACGGGAGATCCGAGAAAGTCGTGCGATCGTGACGGGTGCGTCGAGCGGAATCGGTCGCGCCGTGGCGCTGGAGCTTTCGCGGCAGGGGGCCGATGTCGTGGTGACCGCGCGGCGCGAGGACCGGTTGCGAACCCTGGCCGAAGAGATATCGTCGGGGAGAGGTCGCGTTGCCATCGTCCCCGGTGACATCACGGATCCCCGCACGCGCCAGGCGGCAATCGAGGCGGCGAGGTCCGAGTTTGGGGGCTTGGACGCACTGGTGAACAACGCCGGCGTCGGCGCGCTGGGGCTTTTCGAAGATGCCGCCCCCGAGCGCGTCCGCCACATCATGGACGTAAACTTCTTCGCCCTGGTGGAAATGACGCGGACGGCGTTGCCGCTTCTCAAAGAGGGGATAAATCCGATTGTGGTGAACATCAGCTCCATTCTCGGACACCGAGGCGCTCCGTACAGCAGCGAGTATTCCGCCAGCAAGTTTGCCGTTCAAGGTTTTAGTGAAGCGATTCGCGCGGAATTCACCCGGCACCGCATCGATGTTCTCGTCGTCAGCCCGGGCACCACGCAGACCGAGTTCTTCGACAGCGTTGTGGAGCGAGTCGGCGAACCGACCTGGCCGGAGCATACGGCGGTTACGGCGGAAGACGTGGCGCGGCGGATCGTGAAAGCGATGCGCAAGGGCCGCCACGAAATCGTGCCCTACGGATGGGGGAAGGTTCTCTGCTGGCTGAACCGTCTTTCACCGGCGATGGTCGACCGAATCATGGCGCGCTACGTGTGAGTTTAGCGCCGGCCGGCTTTCTGATGAATGGCGGCGCGAATTCGCCCCAACGTATCCGAAGAAAGCCGGATTCGCTGCGGCGCGGGGCCGCACTCCGATTCCATACGTTCGCTAGCGATTTGAAGGCTGGCCAGCGGTTCATCCGGAGCAACCCGATAGACATGGCCCGCGGAACGAATCTGGCGGAAAAGCCTGAGCGGATCGTTGCCGATCTGCTCTAGCAGGATCCACGGTTCACTTCCGTCCGCGTAGAGGAACTCGAAGCTTGCATACCACGTCATCGGCCGCCCTCCCACGAAGAGGTTGTTCGACCTGTCGAGTGAAGCAACTGCCGGAAGGCCGATGAAGCCCCTTCCGCACCCGCGCTCGGAGGTCAGAAAAGATTGACGACGAGAATTGTGAAAAGGTGTCTGACCAGGAATCTGACTACTGACAGATTACACCAAGCGACCTGCCACGAAAAGCCCATCGCTTGAGGGGGAATCGGGAATTGACGCGCCCGGCGGGCGAAATAGATCGCTGTACCGGGGGGGATCCGGTCGGACAGCCGGTCTTTTGACCGGCTGACCGCGAGGTTTTTTTCAATCGGGTTCAAATCTCGACGTTGGCAGGTAACAGAAGGTAGGTTCCGCTTGCCGAGCGGAACCTGGGCGCGGAGTTGACGTCCTATTGCCCCACCGAGTGGAAACTTCACTTAGCCACTCAGATCCCGCTCGGCAAGCGGGATCTACTGGCTGCGACCCGTTCCTGAACCATGCCTACTATTCAACGACCCGCAACGATGCCAGAATCAAGTCGCGGGGCAGGTTGCCAAACTGCCCCACGGTTTCTGCTATTCTGGCGGTCGGTTGATTTTTTTCGGCGACCCGCAGGAAGGCGGTTCCCGGCAGCGTGCGAGGGTTTCGCGACTACTTGAGGCTCGTCACGAGCCGGTCGACCGCGCCGGCGAGATTCTCTTGGATATCCGGCGCCCAGCGGTCGGCCGCAACGCCATAGACGAAGAAGGCATTCGATTCGTAGCCCCCTTCTTTCCAGATCCGCTCTGAGGGGATGTAGGACATGCAATCGTTGCTGTATCCGGCGACCCATGTCTCTTGGCCGTATTTTTGCTTGAAATCGAGCGCGTAGTCGACGACCACCTCGCCGCCCAACGCGATCCACAGTTGCCGGTCGCCCAATTTCCAGACCTGCACCGGCACCGGATACGTCGTCGGGAATTTCTCGCCCTGCTCCAGCAGAGCGCGGAGCCGCTCCGCTCGGCGAGCGTGGATCGCCGTCGCCTTGTCCACGCTCTTAAGGCTCTCCAATGTGGGTATCTCTATGCCGACCTCGACGAACTCGAAGCGGGTCTGGAGCACGGAGGGGACGGGTTCCATCGGCTTGGCGAGGACGTCGTTCACGGCTTCGGCGAGCATGTTTCCGTATTTCTCGCATAGCTCGACGGTGCGGCGGGGAAGAGGATTCTGATCCGCCCCGCAGCCGATATAGAACATGGCGATGGCGCCCGGATATTGCTCCTCCAATGCGATCTGCGTGAAGCCCGAATAGTCGCCCGACCACTCGTAGCCGGCGAGCGTGGTGGAGTGACAGGCGTAGCCGAAGAGCAGGGCAAGCGGCTTGCCTTCCTTGGAGCGAACGACGAGCACAGGCACGTCGTGGTCGCTCGGCCCCTTAGGCTGGAGACCTTCCTCGCGGAGCTTGATGACCGCGGCTTCGCTGTTGTTGCGACGGTTCACGGCGAAATCCGTGGTTCCCTGGCCGCGCCACAGCGTGGCCGGGGCCATGGACGAAATCGCCTCGCCGATGGCGGTTACGACCTTGCCGGCAAGCTGCCCGGAGTATTCGTCGATCAATTGCTTCTGCTGCTCATCCAGCGGGTAGCAATCCTCCAACGCGCCGGCCAGCGCCGGTCCGCTATGGGTGTGCGTTGTGGTGAGCATCACCTGTCGCCGTTGGAGCCCGAAGTCCTTTTCCACCCGCCCGATGACCTCTTCGTAGACCGCCTTGGTGAAGCCGAGCAGGTCGGCGGCAACGACCACGCCCCGCGTGCCGTCCGCCGCCTCCAAGGCCAACGCTTTGACCCACAACTCATGCATCGTGCCTTCGGCCGGTTTGGTTCGGCTCGAGTATCCAGCCAGCCACATCGGCTTTTCCGGAGTAATTCTTACCTTGGCCTGGCCGGCCTTCCACATTTCCTGCGCATCCGTCATTGAGCCACCTGTTAGCGCGACGATCGACACGGCGATCAGAAGAGAACGGATCCAGCGTGAAAACAGCATCGTTCAACCTCCATTTGCGGTGATTATTGCCGTCAGGGCCATCGCGTTCAGGATAGCGGAGAAGGAGGGGCCGAGCAATCGCCGGCTGCCGCTCCTGGTCAAACTTGCCGGACCGAGACCGCTCGCGGTCCAAAGCCCCGCTCGGCGGACGCTTTCTCTTCTTCCAAGAGGTATTCGACAATCTGCCCCTCGTGCAGGTCTTCGAACCGCGGATCGACGACGGCGGATTGGTGGAAGAAGACGTCGTCGTGCTGGCCGGAAATGAAACCGAAACCGCGCTGGGGGACGAGTTTTTTGATGACACCTTGGGGCATGGGGCCTTTCTCCGGTTGACTGCCACACTCTGGCGGTAGACTACCGCAGTTTGCCCTTGCCTATCAAGACCCCCGTGAATGGGGATGTATTGGGGCATGGGATCGGCGTTGACGGAGAATTCCCCATCGCGGTACTTTAGTACGTCAGGCTTTCCAGCCTGACATTGCGCTACGTTCAGGTCGAAAAGCCTGCGTGCGCCGCTGTCAGGCGGGAAAGCATGACGTACATGCCAGGAGGGCAATTGGATGCGATTCATCGGTCGAAAACGTCTCGCCCAACTCGCTTTGGCTGCGACAGCAACGCTCTTCCCCCTCATGCTGGTGGAGTTCTCGTTGCGGGTTTTCGATTGGCCGCGTGAAGACCCGGTCTGGACAACCTGTCATGAGACGGCCTTCAAGTTTGCCCCCAATTTGAAATACCGGCACATGTCGCCGGAATTCGACGTCGCCTTTGAAACAAACAGCCTCGGGCTCCGTGACGACGAGGTCGGCCCCAAGCGTGGATATCGGATTCTCTTGTTGGGAGATTCTTATACCTGCGGTTACGGTGTCGAGCGTGAGGAGCTTTTCGCGGACCTGCTCCAGCGGCGGCTTGATGTCGAGGTGGTCAACGCGGGCGTCGGCGGGTTCGAAATCGTTCACCAGTTGCAGTTTTTTCGCGCGCAAGGCCGGCAGTTGCAACCGGACCTGGTCGTCTACGCCCTCTATCTCAACAATGATCTCACGGGCAACGGCGACTGGGAGTCGAGCGGCGACGGAGGTCTGCGGCGAAGGGACGGCAAACCGGCGCTGGAAACCCACGGAACCGCGAAACTCGCCTGCCTGGCCAAGAGCTTCGTGCCCGCGCGGAGGGTCGTGCATGCGTTGCGCCGACGCTACGGTAATCTGCCGGCCGCCTTGCCCGGCGAGCGTTATCTGGGGCTCTGCGCCGATCCTCGGGGAGCGGCTGCCGAATCGGACTACGCAACGTCGCTGGAACTGCTCAGACAATTGCGCGATGAGGTGCGGGCAGCCGGCGCCGAATTGCTGGTCGTCAGTTTTCCGTTGCGGGCCGTCGTGGAAGAGGATCGCCCGGAGCACTATCGGCCGCCGGGCAGTGCCGATAGCGTCTGCTATGACTTGCTCCGACCGGTAAGCGACTTTGCCGAGATGCTGGAATCGGCCGGAATCGACCATGTCGCTTTGACGGATTGGCTCCGCGCTTCTCGCAAGCGTCTGGGTGTGCCGCTCTACTTTCCGAACGACGGACACTTAAACCCAACCGGCCATCGTTGTCTCACGGATGGTTTGGTTGGCAGGCTGCCGGTTGATCACTACCGCATGGCGAGCCGGTCATGCTGCAGCGGCAAGTTAAGGGATCACTCAGGAATAACGCCCGCATTCGACGGTCGATGAGAGATGCACCCGATGGCTTGTTGAATATCGGGTAGGCGGTGGACTAAACAGGAGTCAACAGAGCGAACGTAGATAATCTCTCCGTTGCCTCGGTTCTCTCCTGTTCCATCTACGGGCTCCCGTTCCCAACGTCCAAAGGAGGACGTTATTCCTGACTCGTTCCTGAGAGGCCCTGACAGAACCGGGACAGGCGCCTCCCCCGGACATAAATTCTGCGTGTCTTGCAGATGCTTCGCTCGGAGCCGGTCCCCGCGTTGTCATGGCGTCTGAGCGGCATCGACCTGCCCGCCGGCTCAGCGGCAATCTTGCCAACGGAGACGGGCGACCGCATAATGGCCGGCACGGTTAGTTTACCCCGAGTTTCGCTCGATCCACCCAAGGACTTTCCATGCACCAACAGATCTTTTCCACCAAAGCCTTGACCGCGGTCCTCTGCCTGGGCGTCATCGCATCTTCCACCAGTCGTGTTGCCGCCCAGGGGCCGGGCGCCGGCAATCCGCACGTCACCGGTGACCTCGACGCGGCGAGGAGGGACTTCGTCGAACAATTCGATCGAATCGGACTGAATTCCGCCCCCGGCGACGCCGCCCTGCTGCGGATTCTCGTGGAAAGCTCGCGGGCCAAGCGAGGCGTCGAGGTAGGCACGGCCACCGGCTACGGCGCCATCCTGATGGGGCTGGGATTCGAGCGGACCGGCGGCAAGCTGATCACCGTGGACATCGATGCGAAGATGGTGGCCGCCGCGCGAGAGAATCTTGCCAAGATGGGGCTGTCCGAGGTCGTCTCCGTCGTGGAAGGCGATGCGTTGGAAGTGCTTCCCAAGCTGGAAGGACCGTTCGACTTCGTCTATATCGACGCGGTCAAACGCGACTACCTCAAGTATTTCAGGGCGCTGGAGCCAAAGCTCGCACCGGGGGCCGTCGTTGTCGCCGACAACGTGATCCGCTCGGCCGCCGAGATGCGAGATTTCCTTGAAGCGATCGCCGACGACGACGACTATCTGTCGACGACGATCCGGGCGTCGGACATCAAGCGCGACGGGATGCTGGTGATCTACAAGCTCAATTAGCGATTGAAAGAGCGACTAATGAGTTGTTTTTCGCTTGGCGTTGGGATCTTGTTCCTGTTAGCCCTCACCGCCGCCGGCGCGGAAACCGCGGCGGTGATGCCGCGGGAAGGATTGTGGAGCGAGGATCTCGACCGGGGCGTGGCGGTTGATCAGGCCCAGTGGCGCCATTTGGCCTACATGGCTACCGGCCGCGTCGGCCAGACCTTTCTCGCCACGGGGCAGACGCTGGCACGGATCGATCTGATCGTGAAAAACCGCACCGACATGCAGCCCGGCACGATTCAGGTGTGGCCGTGGAGAGGCGACTACGGCAAGACGGTGGCCGGCGAGCCCGTGTTTGCCGACGTGCTCGATCTCAGCGGTCCGGACCTGCCACAGGTTCGCCACTTCTTTCCGCGAATCCGAGTCGAGGCGGGCGAGACGTACTTTCTGGAAACGTGCAAGACGGGGCAGGCCGCCGGCGTCATGTATCTGCGCGAGGACGACGACTATACGGGCGGCATGATGTTCACCGGCAGCACGCCGCGGCCGGATTGGGATATCGCTTTCGCCACTTTCAACGAGGAGCCGCGGGCCAAGCCGACCGCGGCGTACAGACCCCTCGCCGAGCTTCCTCATCCATCCTGCGAACCGCCGCTGCCGCTGCGAGAGCCCGTCACGCGGGGCGATTATCTGGAATTGGTGCGCCGCTACGTTGAAGCCAACCGCGCGGGATGGCTGCGCAGCGACGGCAAGCACGGCGGACGGGCAGCATTCTATTTCGCGTTTCTCTACAAGGCCACGGGCGAGGAGCAATGGGCGCAGTGGGCAACCGATCGGCTCCGCACCACCGGACAGTGGCTCGACTCGCATCCCGACGAAGCGATCGGCTTCCCCTGGCTTCCGCCCGTTTGCATGGCCTACGCGTGGATCCGGGATTCGCAATCGCTGGAAGCGAACGACCACGAGGTGATCCGCCGGACGCTCCTTGCAGCAGCCCGACGACACTGGCCGCTGCGGGAACGAGGGGCGATGAACCGGTCGACGGGCAGCGCGCTGGGTTATTCGCTCCTGGCCAAACTGTTCCCCGACGAAGCAGATGTGCCCACGTGGCGGCAGTACGCCGAAAGCGTCTGGAACGACTGGTACGAGCAGGCCGACACCGATGAGGATTCGCTCCACTACAATGCCCTCTGGTGGGAATATGTGATCACCTATGCCCGGGAAAACGGCCTGGAGAATATGTATGCCCGGCCGGAGATTCGCCGGCTTATCGAGCGTTACCGCGAGCAGGTCTCCCCGTTGGGGCCGAAGCCGTCGTTCGTATCAGCGGCGATCCAGAGTTCTTCCGGTCCCAATGCCTGCCGGATCAACGGCACGTATTCGGAGACCGCCTCGCCGGGCAAGCCGATCAATGTCAGATCCTGCGCGAATTACGGCGTCTCGGGCGAATACTTGAAGTCCGGGCCGGTAAGCGCCTTCCACGCGAAACCGGCCAACGACACCATTCCCCAAGTCAGCCCGACCACAACCCCGAAGTCGATGATTCCCCGCCAGGGCTGTGAGCAGAACGAAACGAGGACAATCAAGATGATGATTCCGACGGTAAGGCTGATCGAGCTGATCTGCACGCGCCGACGGGCATGGAAGTAGCCCATGCAGAACAGCGGCGCGAAAACCACCCGCAGGGGCGATGGCTCGTCGCGCAGATAGCGGGCCCGCGCTGCCGTGCGGGGCGAGAATCGCTGTTGAAATCCTCGATATCCCTCGGCAACGCCCATGAACAGGGTCCAAACCGCCAGCACGGTCCACTGCCATGCGTTGAGCCCCATCTCGATCGCTTCGATGGCCCTGGGAGTGAGCCGGTAAACGGCGAATCCGATCAAGAAGAAGACACCGGCGAGCCCCCAGAAAGGCGAGATCCAACGCATCAGCATGGGTTTCTTTCAACGCGAAAAGGAGGGAGCCGCCGTGGCGGGTACTGCGGCCCCGGACAAGCGTAGCCATTGGTCCAACGAAACACGTCATCCTGATCGGTAGGGCCGGATTTGTCAAGTTCTCGAGAGGGCCACCCGCCTTCCGTTGGTCGGCCGGGCTCATTCTCGATGCAAGGATTCTGTTGAACATCGCTGCCGCAGACGCTATTCTGATGGGACGGTCGGCGTAATTCGGGTTCTTCCGCAATCGAGACCACCATGATTCAATCCCTCGGACATCAATGACTGATCTAGCCGAACAACTCAACGCTGCGGCGATCCTGGTCGATGAACACCTGGCTCAAGGGCGCGGCGCCAAGCCGGCGATCGTCAGCGGCCAACAGACCGTTACCTACGGCCAGTTGCAGGAGGCGGTCAACCGGTTTGGCAACGTGCTGCAGGAATTGGGCGTGCGGCGGGAAGAGCGGGTCGCCCTGCTGTTGCCCGACAGTCCTGAATGGGTCTATGTCTTCTTCGGGGCTATCAAACTCGGTGCGGTGGCCGTTCCGCTGAACACCATGCTGGCGAGCAAAGACTATGAATACCTACTTAACGACAGCGGGGCTCAGGTGCTGGTAGTCCACGCCGATCTGGCAAACCGCATCGCTCCTATCGGCGAACGGCTGCGATACCTGAAGCACACGATCCAGGTCGGCGGCTGCACGGACGGGCACCTGTGTTTCGATACGGTCATGCAGAAGGCGTCGGCGACGCTCGATGCGGCCGACACCAGCAAGGATGCCATGGCCTTCTGGCTGTACAGTTCGGGCACCACCGGTTCTCCCAAGGGAGCGGTTCATCTCCAGCATGACATGATCGTGGCCGCCGATCTCTACGCCCGCGATACAATCGGACTGCGCGAGTCGGACATTTCGTTCTCGGTGGCCAAGTTGTTTTTCGCCTACGGGCTTGGCAACGGTCTCTATTTTCCGCTGCGGACGGGGGGAACCACGGTTCTATTGCCTGATCGGCCCGTGCCCGAGAAGGTGTTCCAGACCCTCGACCGTTATCGGCCAACCGTGTTCTACGGCGTGCCGACGAGCTACGCGGCGCTGCTGCACGAGGCGGAGAAGACCGGACGCGTGAGCCTGGGCGACGTGCGCATGTGCGTGTCGGCCGGCGAGACCTTGCCTCGCTACCTGTTCCTTAAATGGCAGGAACGATTCCAGGTTGATATCCTTGACGGGATTGGCTCGACGGAGATCCTCCATATCTACATCTCCAATCGGCCGGAAAGGGCTCGGCCGGGGAGCACCGGAGAAATCGTAACTGGCTTCGAGGCGAGGATCGTCGACGACGACGGCCATGACCTGGCGCCGGGCGGAGTGGGCACCTTGTACATCAAGGGGGACAGCATCGCTTCGGGGTATTGGAACAAGCACGAGGCCAGCAAAAAGACCTTCTGTGGCGAATGGATCAACACCTACGACAAGTTCATGGTCGACCAGGACGGTTTCTTCTGGTACTCCGGCCGTGCCAACGACATGCTCAAGGTGAGCGGCCAGGCCGTTTGGCCGACGGAGGTGGAGGCGGTGCTCCAGGAACATCCGGCCGTTCTGGAGAGCGGCGTCACGGGAGCCGCCACCGACGAAGGGTTGCTCAAGCCGGTGGCCTACGTGGTGCTCAAGGACGGCCATCCGCCTTCGCCCGAGCTGGCGCAGGAGCTGAAGGATTTCGTCAAGTCGCACACGGCCCCGCACAAGTATCCCCGCGCGGTGTTGTTCGTCGACCAGTTGCCCAAGACTGCCTCCGGCAAGATCAAACGCTTCGAGCTGCGTCACCGCGCGGCGCAAGACGGGGTGCTCCGCTCGCGGCAAGACTGATCCCCACAGAGACCCTGATCCGAAAGCCACCGGCGGCGCAAGGTGTTCCGGCGGTTGTTTGCTCCTGGTTGCAGGGGCGGTCCGCCGCAGGTATACTGGGCGCGAGACAGGGAGAAACGGCACCCAAGAACGGCCGGCCCCCCGAGTGACGCCGGCTCATAGGAACCACTCGCTGTGAGACTTCCGCAACTTTCCCTCATCATCGACAACAAGCCCGGGAGCATGATCGCTCCCTGCAAGCTGCTGTCCGATGCCGGCATCAATATCGTCACCCTTTCGCTGGCCGACTCCGAACGGGTCGGCGTGCTGCGGCTGATCGTGGCCGAGTGGCAGCGGGCCCGCAAGCTGTTCGAAGCGGCCGGGTACGATGTCACCGTCGACGACGTCCTGGCGATCGAGGTGGCCGACAAGCCGGGCGGCCTGATCGACCTGCTGAAGCTCTTTTCGCAGGCGCGGCTCAACGTCACCTACATGTACGCGTTCACCGAGCGTCGCGGCGACAGCGCCGTCTTGGTCTTCTGCTTCGACGACATCGACGCCGCGATCATCTGCCTGACCCGTGCGGGAATCAACCCGGTCGCCCCCGTGTATCTCTACGACCGTCTGGACGAAGATTAGACGTCGGGACGGCTGTTTTGCCAAGATGAGCGGAATGCATTCCGTTCTACCGCTTGGGCGTTTCCGCCGGGTCGCCGAAGACGTTTCCGCCCTTGTCGGCCGCAGCCCAGACGCCGGCCGCCCCTTCGGCGACGGCATTGGTGCATTGTTCGAAGACGTTGTCCCGGCAGATAAGCCGGGGCACCTTCCCGAACGGGTCGACGTGCAGCATCAGCGCAACGGAGTCCGGCCCGTCGAAACCCGCGAAGTGATTGTGCGTAATGCCGACAGCGCCGCGGATCGAGACGGCGACCTTTCCATGCTTGACTTCGCCGCGAAAGAGGAGGTTGTTGCCGAACACCGCGGTGGGCCCGCCGAACACGTCCAAGTCGACCAGCCGGTCGCAGTTGTTGATCACGTTGTGATGCACGTTCCAGTTGAATCCCTGTGGTGAATACACCGCGAATGCCGCGCCCTGCTTGAGTTCGCAGTCGCTCGATAGCCGAAACACACCTTTGTCGGGATCAAATGCCTCGATTTCGGGCCCGGGCAGGGCTGTGTCGCCCTGGAACCAGGCCAGCTTGCAGCCGCGATAGTGGTGGGTGCGGCGTCGCGGCCAGGGAATCGCGCCGCCCGACTTGAACGTGCGAGCGTCGATCACCTCGCCGATCCGCCCGGTCTTCTTGTCTGCCTGCATACCGATTGCGCAACCACGGATGATATTGTCATGCACGACGATATTGCGGGCGGGTTCGGTGAGCACCATGCCTTTGACGTGCGGATCGACGTCGCCGCGAACGTAGATCTGGTTGTCGCTCACAATGGTGTCGTCGGCCGAGACGGTGATCCCTACTCGATCCCTGGAATCGCCTCGCACGCAGGTCAGATCGATGGCGTTCCCGCTGATGATGGTGTTGGCCGCGGGAAGAAACGCGCCGGCCGAGGTATTCCCATCGGCCTTGATCGCCGACGAATTGTAGTTGACGAAGATATTGTTATTGATGATCACCGGGGTAGAACCGGCGTGGGAGAAAACAGCCACGTTGTACAAGGTCGATCCCTGTTCGAACGTATTGTGGGCCACGAAATGCTGGCCGGAGGGAAGCACGTCGAAGGTTTCGGCGCGGCTGCAGATGCTGCCCATCCAGACGGGGCCCGTGTTGCGGAGGTAGTTGCCCACGAACTTCACGAACCTGGATGCGCCCTCCCAGGATTGCCCGCCTACATCCTGAATGCGACAGTAGAGCACCGCGGTGTTCTCGGCCATGTCGTTGTTGTTGAACGCGCTGAAAGCGCAATCGCTCACCGTGCAGTTGCGGTAGACGATCGACTTGGTGTACGTGGGCGGGTCGGAATTGCCGTAGCGGCTTGTGCTTTGTGAGTAGAAGCACTCGGCGGACATGCCGCTGCCGTGACAGTTTTCGACCACGAGACGCTCGGGGCTGGAAATCCGCAGGGCGCGGCACGACTTGAGGTACATGCCGTAAATCGTGTCGAAAGGCGTCCGGTAGCCATCCACTTTTCTGGTGAGCATCAATTCGCGCTCGGCGAAGCCGCTGAACCCGCGGAACCGCAGGTTGCGAAGCGTCACCGACGTGCCGCCCTTGACCGTAATGCATGCGCCTGTGCCGTTGCGGATGTCCAGGATTGTCCGCTCCTCGTTTTCACCCTGGACCGTAATCCCGTCGGCATGGTTCAAGTTCAGACCGCGGGTCAAACAATAGCGGCCGGAGGGGATGAACACATTACGTCCTTCCGCGACGGCGCGATCGAGCGCGGCTTGCAGCGGGCCGCTGTCGCTGTGCCGCACCACGCACTCCTTTACCGCGACGGCGGCGGGATCAGAGAGCGTCACGATATTGCCCTCGATCCTCTCGATGGTGCTCACCAACTGGTCGCGACCGTCGAAAGTGACCACGCAAGGCGCCGTCCAATCGCGATTGCCGAATTTCACCTCGACCCCGCCGCTGAGTTTCTGCCACTGGCCGGTAACTGGAACCTCCGTCTGGTTCCAGGTGACGGCAAGGTCGTCGCTCCAGCGGAAAGTGGGCGGGTCGGTGCCGGCGAAGTCGAGCATGTACACGGTCCAGTTGCCGAGACTGCCGTCGTAGCCGCGGATCTCGATCTCCGCTGCCGGCGACGTTCCCGGCCTCTTCTCCTTTTCCCAGATCCGCAGATTGGTCACAACCGGATTACATCTCGACACCGCCATCTGCTGCCCCACCTGGAAATCGCCGACGTCCTTGAGGAGAACCTGAGCTGAGCCGGCCGTGGTCTCCGCCGTGGTCTCGAATTCCGAGCCGCTGGCGCCAAAGTCGCGGACGTTGATAGCGGCATCCGACTGCCGCACGAAACGCTCGGCACGCACGTCGTCGAGGTCCGCTTCGCTTCCGGCCGGCACCGACACGACAAAGCTGGCGTGGGCGGCGCTTTCGGGCAATCCATACACGCCTTCGAGCGTGGCCCAGGCGCCGTTGCGAGTTGAGGTTGCCGTGCCTTCCGCGAATTGTCGCTCAGTCTTGAACTTGCTCTGGGAATCATATTCATAGACCTTCAGTTCGACCGGGCCGCCGCGGTAGCGGAGCGTAAATCTCCGCTTCACTCCGTGGCGCAGCGTCGGACAAGGCTGTGTCACGTGAGCGGCATTCTTTGCACCGGCGGCGATGCGCAGGAACCGCTCTCCTTCGAAAGCGTCTCGCTCGACCACCTCCAGCGTGCCCGGATAGGCGGGATTGAGCGTCCACACGGCCGGTGCCTGCAGGTCGCTTTTCAACATCCAAGTTCCGACTTCGCTCTTCGGCAGCGAGGAAAGACGCTGTACCCTCTCGAAGCTTCCGTTCTCGATGAGAACGGATCCTGCTTCCGGTTTCGTTGCACCATACGCCGCCGAGGCGTAGCAAGTGGAAAGCGCCAGGCAGCCTATCGCAGCCAGCCCACCAAAACCGGTGCCACGGCCCGGGAGGAGCCTGCGGGGGGATCTGTTCATCGTGTTCATGTCAAACTGCCCTTGTTCTTCCATCATTCCGCCTTCCGTGGCAAGTACGCGTCCATTTCGCGACAACGCTTCAGCCGCCGATCCTTACCGTATTTTCACCGTTGTCGGCGGCTCCACCGAAAACTCCACGTTCTCCCCCTCGGTGCCGAAGTAGCCGCCCCAACCGATGTTGATGCGTTCGATTTTGCTTCGGTCGAGACGGCCGTCAGGATCTTTGGACCAACCGGCGAGTTCGAAGCGGCTCCACGGAATGATGAGCTGCGCTTGCCCGGTCTGCGCCAGTGTCAGGCCTGTGTTTGCCAGGAAGTCACCGCCATCCTTTTCGTGGACGATGACCAGCAAGTTGGTCGGCGCGGCCTGGCGCGGCGGGATGCTCGCGTGGATCGCCAGCCCATCGGCCGCCGCGAGGTCGAGCGGCCGCGAATACTGGTACACGAGGAAAAGGAACGTATCGGTCTGACTCTTCGTAACGGTTCCCACGGCGCGCCAGCGAGTTGCCTCCTTCTTCAGACTGCCTCGAACAAACTCGCCCGCGCCGATGGTTGGCGCAACCGACGGCAGTGTGCCCAGCCCCAGCGCCGGCAGTGCCCCGGACGTCGCCGTCTTGAGATCCGGCACCCGGGCTGCCGCAAAACGCAGAAGGACGCCACCATAAGCCGGCAGATCGATGTCGACATTCTCGCTCGAGCGAGTCGGCGATATCCTGCCGGTGCTCGGATCCCACAACTCGCCGGCGCCTTGGGCGGAAAACGAGACTTGCCCTTTCCACGGGCTGCCGCAATCGTTGATCAGGAAATAGACTTCCTGCTCGTCGATGCGGCGGTGGGTGTAGCGGATTGCCGACGCGGGATCGGACGGCCGCACGTCCTTCTGAAGCGTCCTGTCGAGCATGACCGGCAGAAGGCTCTCCGTGCCGGGCGGCAACCAGACGCACGCTCCCTTTCCCACCGCGCGGACGGAGGCGCCGGGGTCGCTGCCCATCAGTTCTTCGGCCAGCGCCTGCACGCGCGGGGAGGGGAACTGGCTTTGGCTGTTGGCTGGCCTGGCGGTAAGCGCCACCGCGATGCCGCCGTCTCGGACGAACTTCGCCAGGTTGTCCCAGGCGGCCATGGGCAGCGTGTCGACACAGGGAAGCACGAGCACGCGCCAGGACATGCCGTTGAAGGAGATCGCTCCATCAGCCACATTTCCTTCGATGAGGGTACGTGCGTCGATGAAGGTGAAATCGCGGCCCGCCGCATAGAGCGTGTCGATGGCGGTGCGGTAGGCGGAATCGACCTGGCGGGCCGCCGGCGAATCGGTGGCTCCGCGGCGAGCCGCAACAAAGCGAGGCCAGACCGACTCGATGGGATAGAGCACGGCGACGTCGGTCACCTGCTTCCCGCCGCAGAGCGCCTCGCAGCACCGCCCCACATACTCGTTGAGGCGACGGAGTTGCTCCGTCTGCAACCCGCGGAAGCGATAGTAGCTGGTGATGGTGTTGATGCCGCCCAGAAACAGTCGGTTGCAGGTGCCGCGGATCTCCTCTTCCGTCACCTGCCGGACCGGTCTCGTGTCGCCGGCCGGCCGGTAGTTCTGGCTGTGGTCGCTGGTTTCACACATCGTCAGCCGGCAGCCCTCCAGGTCGGCGGCGCTGCCGATGAGCCGCGCGATGTACCAGGGGACTTCGGCCGGCACACTGGTCAGGCAATCGATGCTGGGCGCGTCGAGCCGCCGGGCAGAGCGAAAGAAGTCGCCATAGAGCGGAACGTGGTGGAGCAACGACTCTTCATAAAGAAGATGGCCGCCGGACGCGAGGTTGTGCGCGTGGCACCAGGCTTGGAGCTGGCCGAAGTAGTTCTCGGCGACCATCTCGCCCACGGTGAGCCAGAATGCGTAGCGGGCCTTGGCCCCTTCGGGACCGGCGTCGGCTACCAGCGCCGGCAGGAGCGGCTCGATCGCGAACCCGTGGCGTTTGCTGAACTCCGCGCTCAAGCTTTGCCCCCAAGGGAGTACACGCCAGGGCATCGCCTTGAGAAACATCGACATCAGCGACGGCTCATCGGTGAAGGTCGCCTGGAAGTAGACGCCCAGGTCGTCGCCGAGGCGCTTGGCGTATTGGTCGTGCGTTACCTCCAGGAATCGGGCCGTCGGCTCGCGCTCGAGCAGGTTGCTACACGGGATCTTGTCGGCCAGGCTCATCGCGGCGTGCGTGCCTTCATAGAGCCTGTCCTCCGTGATCGCCATCACGTGCCACTTTCCGGCGGGAAGCGTCGCTTCCAGTCTGCCGCCCTTGGCATTTGCGGAGAGGTCGTGAGGCGAGTGGATGTCGATGCGGCCGTCCTTCACCGGATACGCCGCGGCCAGCACCAGCGTACCGGGAGGAACCGCCATGGCGACCGCTCCCCCGTCGTTCGCCGCGTCGCTGATGAGCAGGCCGCGGGCTTCATATTCGGGATGGTCCTTCATGGTCAGACCGCCCGCCGAGCCGGAAGGATAGCCCTTCTCATCATAGAGCCACATCGCCATGCCAGCGCTGTTGGCGGCCTTCACGGCGCGCGTGAAGTCGGCCCAGCGCGGTTCGCTCACCAGGTAGTCGGAAAACGAAACGTTGCAGACCACGCCGCCGAAGCCCTCCGCAAGAAGCCGGCGTATGAGGTTGAGCTGATCGTCGGCGGCGTCGGGCCACCCGTGGATGATCTTGAGGATCCTCGCGTCGGCCGACGGATTGGCAAACCGCTCCGCCAGCGGACGGTTGGACGACGGCACCGTCTCCGCGCGAGCCGCGGGGGCGAGTAAGAGGATCAACGCCAGGATGCGGGGAAATGACGGCATCGACAAACTCCCATGGTAACCGTTCACGGGGCGGGCGGGGACTGGTCCATTTTTCGGCGACTCAACGCATTTTGGCAGCAAAGCCGCTGGCCGAAAACACGGACCTGTCCCCTTCCTCCCCGCCCCGTGAACGGTTACCTACCATGTATCATTGTCAAGAACATCCGGATCGAAGTCTACTTGGCCAGCACGAAGTACGCCGTGGTCCCGGCATCGAGCATGACGTGGAAGTGCGTGCGGCCGGCTTCCACCTTCGCGGGCACGCGCGCCGCGCCGGGCAGATCGATGTCGGCTACCCTGCTGAAGGCGCCCTGCACGGATATCTCGCCCGCCGTTGCCTTGTCCGGGTCGGCGTTCAGCGCGCAGAGCAGCCGCCGCCCGTCGGGCAGTTCGCGCAGAAGCAATTCTAGCGTCGTTCCCGGCGCCTCGGCGGCGGGCGTGGCTCGCCGGCGGACGAGCGCGGCCAGCATCTCGGCTTCGGCCGTCAGTCCGGCGGCCGACTCCTTAATCGCGACCAATCGCCCTTTCCCCACCGGCACCTCGATGAACTTCGCCTGCGAAGTGTCGGCGGCGCCGTAGTCATAGCGCCAGTCGCCAGCGTTGCCGGCGCGTGTTGGGCTGAGGCCCGCGGCCTTGAAAAGGCCGCCGTTGGACCGTCCCAGTTCGTCGTAAAGCCCCGCCGGCCCCGAGGCGATGATCGTGCCCCCGCCCTGCGCGAAGGCAATGAGTTGCCGGGTGAACGCCGCGTCAAGATGGGTGGCGAAAGGCAGGATGGCGACGTCGAAATCCGCCAGCTTCGCACGGCCCGCGCCAAAATACTCATCGGGCACGACCTCGTAGAGCAGGTTGCGCGGATAGAGCACTCCATGCCACGCCAGCCATTCACGGAGCGTCTCCGATGAATTCCCCTGCGCCAGCATCGTGGCGTACGGCTGCACCAGCACGACCCGCGAGGGCACGATCGTGCTGCCCAGCAGCGCCGCCTCGACGCGATCCACCTTCGCGCGCTCCACCGGGAAGCCGGCGGCGCTGTAGCGCATCGTCGTGAGGTCGTAGACCGGCGTGAACCAGTTGCCGTTGTACGACAGCAGATACGGCGCGGAGGTGTAGGCATACCACCAGACCTGCGCGCAGCGGCCCCAGACGGCATGGCGATACAGATAGCGGCGCATCTGCGCCCGCATCGCCCGCTCGTCCATCAGCCGGCGCGGGTGGTCCTCCTGGCAGCCCCAAAAATTCTCGAATAGTGCGCTGGGCGTGCCGTGGAAACGCTCCAGAGAGCTAATCCACAATTGCACGGGCATCGTCGTGCGGGCGCGATTGTGATGGCCGATGATGTTGACGGAGTCCATCACGCGCGGGCTGAGCACGCGACTGAGCAGACCGCTCTGCTCGCCCAGCACCGGCTTGCTCGGGTCGATGCCATTGAGGGTCTTGGTGATGAGCTTGATGTAGTCGACGTACGCCTCCTGCGCCCAGCGCTGGCTCTCGAGCTGAAGCGGTGTGCCGGGATCGCCGGAAGCCGGCGTCGGCTCGGCCGCGGGCTTGATCTCCGCGAAAGAGCCATGCTCGCTGCCCCAGCGCCGGTTCAACTCCGCGATCGACGCGTAGCGACGCGCGAGGTACGCCTGGAAGTCCGCGACATGGCTGGGGTTGACTCCGATGCGGGTATTGCCGGCGCGGGGACCGGCCGATTCCCAACTCGACACGGTGAACTGGAACTCCGGCTTGTCCTTGAAGAACTTCGCCATCTGAGTGAGCACGTCCACCATGTGCCCGCGGGCTTGCGGGTTGAGCCAGTTGAGCATGGTTATGCCGGCCGGCGGGCCGATCGGCTTGCCTTCGGCGTCCCACATCCGCAGGTCGGGGTCGTCGCCATGTTGCTTCGCGAACTCCGAGGCCAGGTAGCCTTTGTCGTGGAGGCTGTAGTGGGTGATGAGCGAGGAGGCCGTGGCGCCGGCGGCCCGTTTTCGTTCCCACTCGGCCATGTAGCCATCCCAGGAGGCGACCCCGCCCTGGAAGCTTGACGGCTGGCCGGCGGTAAGGGTGTGGCCCTCGCCCATGTTCAAGGGCTGCTCCATCTCCCAGAAGTCCGGATCGCTCCAGCGGCTCCAGAGCAGGTAGCGGGGCCGGCCGGTCGTTACGTCCCACCAGGGCCCAGTGCGGTCGGCCTGCGGCAGCTTCGCCCATGGTTCGTCGGTATTGACCGACTTGAAGGTGGCTATGGACTGCCGGATCCCGGCCTCCGCGTTGGCAAGCGACTTCTCGAGGGCCTCGGCAACCGGATCGAAGCGAACGGCCAGTTCCTCGGACTTCCCGGCATCGTAGAGCCGCCCGTACGTCTGCTGGAGGGCGTCAAGATCGGCCAACAGCTTCGCCACTGCCTGTTCCTGTGCCGAGAGCGACTCCGGGGCGGCCGCGGCGTAGCCCGCCAGTCGCCGCGCTCGCGACAGATCCTCTTGGACGAAGGCCGCGCGGACCATCAGCTCGTTCCAGCGATTGGCACGGGGCAGGAAAGGCGACTGCGCCTCGCGCAGCTTGCGGAAGCCGCTGAGCGGCGCCATGCCCAGCGGCACCTGCTCGGGGTCGTACTGGTACATCGAGTCAAAGGTCCGCTGCATCGGCGCGCAAGGCTCTACGGTGATGTCGGAGACGAGAATCGTGCCGCTCGCTTCGCGGACCCAGATGCCCAGCGTGCCGCTGGCCGTCTTGGGCGGGACACTGACGCGGTAGCGCTTCAGCGTCCAGCCGTCGCGCTCCTCACTGGACCGCGGGCTGTGGTCGTCGCCGCTGAGCCACTTGCCCTCGGCGTCGCGGAAGATCGTGCGGAAGTCTACCTGCGAGTCGGCGCCGAGATCCCGGAACTGCCACCAGATCGAGACCAAATAACGTTGGCCGGCTTGCAGCTTGTCCGTGGCAGTCATCACCATGACGTCTTGGGCACGATTGCGGGCCTCGATCTCGAGGACCGGCTTGCCGGCGTGCCCGCCCGCAGGCAGGATCTGCCACGGATGGGCAGTGCTGCCGGTCCAGGCCGTCCAGCCCTGTCTACCCTGGCTGAAACCCAGAGCCGGGATGTTCAGCGGTTCCTCCGCCCGCCCGATGGCAGTGGCGAGGACGACGCCGATTGTCGTTCCGACCAGCACTAAAACCTGACGCATGGCACTCGCGCTCCTGAGGTTGAAGACCCGAGTCTAACCCGAGAGATCTTCCGAATCAACAGTGCAGATGACTGCTCCAGCGCGCCGGCCTGTAAACGAACGTTCAACCTTGAATAGCATTGACGTATGGCGGTGCGCTCAATACCATAAATGAGGGGAATGGGTTCGGTTGCCGTCCCGTGAGATTGTCCGAACGTGGAGGATTGTCGGTGAGCACGATTGCCCGCCTTTCCTTGGAACAGTACGACGAAATGATCCGTTGCGGTGTCTTGGACCGTGGGGGGCAACAGCGCCTGGAGTTCATCCGCGGGGAGCTACGCGAAATGACGCCGATGGGGCCGAGACACGAGGATGTCGTTGACCGGTTGACGATCTGGTGCGCTGAAAACCTTCCCAAAGAGAGGGTTCGACTTCGCGTGCAAAACTCAATCGGGATTCCCGGCCTGGAGAGCGCGCCGGAGCCCGACATTGCCTGGGTCGTTCAGGGTGATTACTCGCAGCGACGTCCTTCGGCCGCGGAGACGTTGTTGATTATCGAGGTAGCCGAGTCCAGCCTGGCCTATGACAGCGGCGAGAAGGCCGAACTCTACGCGACAGCCGGCATTGCCGACTACTGGATCGCGAACCTCGTCCACCGTTGGATCGAGGTGCGCCGCGCCCCGGCCGGAGGCCGCTATCGCAGCTTGCAAACGTTTTCTGACGACGAAGTCCGCCCGCTGGAGCTTCCGCACCTGGCGATCCGGCCCTCGATGCTCTGGTAACTTTCGACGTTGCCGTTCCGGCTCCTTCGGGCCGAAGGGGCAACGTCAGAATCTCCTACAGTTCAATCCGCCGGGCTTCGTCTTGGGGAACGGTCGCCAGGATGTGAATCGTCAACAGCCGGGTTCTGCCGGGGGCAGCCCATTACCGGGACGACATTTCCCGAACGATCTCCCCGGCCGCGCTGTTCTTCTTCATCCCGCGTTCCATCTTCTCGGAATCCCGCTCCCGAACCCCCTCCGCCTGAAGCTGCCAGCTTTCCTCTCGCAGTTTCATGTACTCGGCCAGCCTTGACAAGAAGGCCCGGTCGGTGTGCGGCTTATCGAGCAGTCCTTCGATCGACCGGCGGGTGTCTGCCCACGGAAAAATAACGTCGTGCTGAACCGCGTCGGCAAATTCCGCCGCGCTAATCTCTTCTTGCTGCAATTGGGTCACGAGCTTGCTCATGGTCTTGTTGACCTGCTTCTCCAGGTCCATGAGGCGTTGTAGCTCCTGCTCCATGTCGGGCGGTGCTTCCGGCAATGCAGCCGCCGCCAGAGGCAGTAAGACAGCGCCGACGAGGAGAACCGCCGCATTCCTCTGCCAGCGAGCCGCGACTGCCTCCAGCGATAAAGGCTGGCTGAGAATCAAGCCACAGAGGAAGCCGGCGATGAACCCGCCGGCATGAGCCGCCATGTCGATTCCGGGAACCATCATCCCGAAGAGCACGTTGTACCCGATCAGCGCCAGCACGCTGTGACGAAGCTGGCCGAACACCGTGTCCGGGATGCTGTCACGGCGCAGGATAATGAACCCCAGCAACGCACCAAGGACGCCGAAGATAGCTCCGGACGCGCCTACCGAGAACACCTCGGGCTTCCACGCCAGACTCGTCATGCTGCCGGCGATGCCGGAGACGAAGTAGAGCACCAGGAATCCGACGTTTCCCACCAACCGCTCGACGAGCCGCCCGATGTACCACAGGAAGAACATATTCATCGCAAGATGCACGATTCCGCCGTGCAGGAACATGCTGGTCACCAGACGCCACCACTGGCCGTTCAGCGTCATCGGCCCGAAGTTCGCGCCCCAGTTCGCGAGGTCTCGGGTGATCGGGCTGATGGGGTGGACGCCTGACGCCACCATGGCGCCAAAGATCGCTACGTTCACGGCTATCAGACTGGGGGTTGCGATCACGCGCGGTGTAACCGCGTTCAAGGTCCGGGCGAACGTGACACTGCTGTCGGTAGGGGACACCGGCGTTTCTTGGAATTCGTTCATCGGTCTGCTGAAGAGGAAAGGAGGCTCTGTACGACGATCAGTATCGACGGTGGCAACCCCGCGCTCTCGTTGGTTACACGGCTACCTCTTCCAGGTACACTCCATCCTTACGCAGCGTGGCCTGCAGCTTGCCGACGTCGACCTGCGCCAGATCGATCCCGGAAGCCAGCGCCATCGCGGCGCACGTGCCAACGCCCTGGCCCATCACCATGCAGTGCGATTGGAGTCGCACGGAGGCGAGCCCTTCGTGGGTGGTCGATGCGCAGCGCCCCACGACCGCCAGATTGGGGATCTGCCGGTTGAGGCAAATCCCCAGGGGAATGTGATAGCTCTCGCCCGGCTTCAGCCACATACCGGGCTTGTGATCGCTATGGGTGGTGTAACCGGTGCCGGTCGGGTCGTGGATGTCGATCATCCAGAAGCCGTGACCGATGGCGTCGGGCTGTTTGGCGGCCGAGATGACCATTTGAGTGTCGAGAGTCTTGATGCCTCGCACGCGGCGCGACTCTCGGATGCCGATCCCATGGCCCATTTGCACGATCTCGGCCTGGGCGAAGTGCGGAAGCTCCTTGCGCCACAGATCGAGATACTGATAGACGTGCGCCCGGGCATCGGCCGACAGGCGGGTTAGCTCTTCTTCATCCAGTGCCGAGCCCGATGCCGGGCAGAGGTTGTACAAGCCATTGGAGCCGCTGGCCAGGTAATGTTGGGCATGGCGGTCGTTGAACTGCGGAAATTGGCCCCGGTCGCGCAGCTCGCGCATGGTTTGCAGCACGCGCCGGGCCGCTTCGCGCGGCGCCTGGTTTCCGCCGCTGGGCACTGCCCCTCGCAGATCGAACATCATGGTCATGCCTTGCACTCGCCCGTCCTCGAGCCGGCCGTAGTCGAACGGCAAACCGGCATTGGCGGCCACGTCGCCGTCGCCGGTGGCGTCGATCACGATCCGTCCGAGCAAGGCTTTGCGCCCGGTCTTCGTGTCGACCAGCACGCCGCGGATGCGGTTGCCCTCGACAATCGATTCGATTGCTTTGAGATCGCAGAAGACGCGCACACCCGCATCGCGGAGCATGCGATCGAAGACGACTTTCATGCCCTCGCAATCGAAATCGTGTGTTTCGTAGGCGGTGGGATAGCTCGGAAGACGCCGAACGAACTTTCCACCGCGGTCAATGGCCTCCTGGACGAAGCCAAAGATCACCTGTTTCGTCCGGTCGCTGGTGTGCCAGATGTTCACCAGGGCGCCCGTGGCCATTCCGCCCAGGCTGGGCCATCGTTCCACCAGGACAACCTTGGCCCCATGCCTTGCGGCACAATAGGCGGCGGAGATGCCGGCGGTGCCGCCTCCGCAGACCAGCACGTCGGCCTCGGCCAGCACGGGCACTTGGCGCTGGGGCACGACGATATGAGCCTTGCTCCCGACGGTGGGCGTGTCGGCGGCCCCAACTGCAGCCAACCCCGACAATCCGAGTCCGCCGCCCGCGGCCGTCAGTAGGAACTCTCGCCGTGACGAGGAAGTATTGTCGCTCATGATTGCTTCTCCTTCTGTGCAACGCCATTATCGCACAAGGCCACGCGAGATTCCAGCCGTGGCGGGGTGGCCCTGCTTGTCCGACATCGAGCGCCTGTGGCTGTGTGCCACTGCTTGGAGCTGAATGTGCGTACCACTGGAATCGCGCCTTGCCACAGTTCCAAGCAGTGTTCGTCCGCCGGCCAATTGGCGGCCCGCGGCAGCCGCTACTCCCTAATGAATTCCGCCCTACTACTGTCTAGCAAGTCACTGACGTACTGTTTCAGCAACCCGCCGGGTCTGAATCCTGGCCGCGGAGTGCATTGAGATGCTGTTCGCGCTTGCGAGCAATCTTACCGAGCAATTGGGGCAGTCGCTGCTCGAGAAAGCTGGAGAATCCTTCCGCCACTTGCATTTCTTCCAGCGGCAGGGCTTGGACCGAGTCAAGCCCCCTCGCAAAGGCGTGGACGCCGTCAGGACTGGCTGCGCAAGCGGCAAGGCGTTCGACGGTCCGGAACACCAGCCGTGGGGTAGACAACTGCTGACCCAGCCACTCGCGCACGACCAGGATCATAATGGCCAGGTGTTTGGCGTCCTGACGTCCGGCCTGTGGCAGACCGCGCAAGCTGGCCACCTTCCCTTCAAGAAGCGGGAGCGAAGCCTTCCATCGTTCCATCCTCCTCGTCTACGTCTGCTAAGTCGCCCGGCCAAATGAGCTGTTGAGGGTCTTGGATTGCCCAGAGACGCGGGTGCAGAATCAGGTCGACCGCCGCCTGCGCCTCGTCGGGCGGTAGTGCCTGCAATTCGGCGCGGTCTGCCTCTTTGAGCCGCGAGAACTGCTCGAAAGTGGTCTCGGGCCGATCGGCGTCTTTGGGGCAGTCCATGGGCGATGTCCGGCAATTCGTTGGACCGACTCTCGGGGAGTCGCATGCATTCGGCGACACGGCGCAGGCAATGCACAATGCCTCACCTATGAAGTCTACCTGATTAGGGTTCGTCCGTCCACCAGGGGCCCGTCGCCCATGAGAAGGCGGCTACTCGATGCCCGTCGTCTTCTGGATTTCTTCCAGCGGCACGCCATTGACTACCCAATTCTTCGGGACTAGACTCGGCGTCTGTGGGAAATCAAATTTCCTATCACTGCCGACTTCGCCAAGGAGATCTGGAATGCCTACGCGAAGACTCTCAAGAGGCGACCAACGTCCGACCCCCAAGGAAACAGCGCGCACCGTCCGGCGGCCGCACCGTGACCGTCGAGGCGCGCGACGGCAAGCTATGCAACTTGAAAGACTGTCCAAAGAAAGGACAGACACCCATGAACCAAGACAAACGGATAACCAGACGGCGTGTGTTGAAGACCGCGGTGGTCGGCGCGTCGGGCGTCGCCGCCGCAGCGCTACGACAGACCCCAAGCGGTGCGACGACTCCCACAACAACCGCCGTACAAGTCCCCGTCAAGCTGAGATGCCCCGACGCGCCCCGGTTCCGCGGGCCGTTTCCGATCCTCTCGACCCCCTTTACCACCTCCGGTGAAGTGGACTTCGAGGTTCTTGCCCACGAGGCTCGCTTCGCCGATTGGTGTGAGAGTCCCGGCATGATCTGGCCGCAGTCGAACGATAGTGTTGACCTGCTGACCACCGAAGAGAAGCTCGAAGGGATGGAGGTGCTGGCCAAAACGGCCCGGGATCTGCACACGACGGCGTTGTGCCTGGGTGTGCAGGGCAAAGACACCGACGACATGCTCGTCTATGCCAAACATGCCAAGAAGCTGGCGCCCACGGCGATCATCTCGCGACCGCCCGACACCGGCAAGACGCAAGACGACTTGCGCCAATACTGGCGAGCCCTCGCCTCGGTGATCACCGAGCAGCCCGTCATGATACAGACGACTGCTCGCCACGGAGGCGCCAGTCCCTCGACCGAACTGCTGATTGAACTGGCCAAGGAGTTTCCGAACTTCGGCTACGTCAAAGAAGAATCGAATCCTGTCATTCCTCGCATTCGCGCTCTGCTCGCCTCGCCGTCGATTCGCAGTGTCTTCAGCGCTCGAGGCGCATTTGGATGGCTCTACGAGTCGCGACTCGGCACCGAAGGGCTCGTCACCGAACGAATCGCCTACGCCGACATCCTCGCGAAGATCTGGGAACTGATGAAGAGCGGCTCCGATCCCGCGATGCTCAAGGATATGTACAGTAAGCTGATGTTGATGTTCAACCTGCACAGCACCCATCCGGGCGACTTGCGCGGCTATAGCCTCTATGTATTGACGATGCGAGGCGTGTTCCGCACGATGATCTCACGGGAATATGGCCCGGGGGGCAGCACTCCCGCCGAGCCGATCGTTCGGGATCTGGCGCTCTCGGAAGAAGAGATCGCCGAAATCGAGTGGCGCTTCGAGTCCCTCAAGCCGTACCTGAAACCGGGCAAGTTCGATGGCTAGAGAGGATCACACTTTTTTCCCATCCACGAGGCTCTCAACCATGTCCCATCTCCCACGACGACGTTTCCTCAGCGACTCGACCATCGCCGCCGCGGTTCTTGCCGCCGGTTCCAGCACCAGCCTCCTTTCCAATGCAGCAGAGGCTCTTGCCGCCGACACCGCTCCGTCAGCCAACGACAGGCTGAATGTGATGGTTTGCGGCGTACGCAGTCGCGGAAATGACCACGTTCGTTTCTTTGCCAGGAATCGTGAGTGCCACGTCCGGTACATTTGCGATGTTGACGAAGCGATTGGGCAAAATCGGGTTGATGAGTTTGGGAAGCAATTCGGTTATCGCCCAGAGTTTGTCCGCGACATGCGCCAGGGGTTTGATGATAAGGATCTCGACATCGTTGTCGTCGCCACGCCCAATCACTGGCATGCCTTGGCCGGAATTTGGGCCATGCAGGCGGGCAAGGATGTCTATGTTGAAAAGCCGGTATCGCACAATATCGCCGAAGGGCAGCGGCGACATAAACAACCAGGGCGTACACCAAATGGATGTCGCCCGTTGGGGGCTGGGCGTCGACCTGAAAGAAACACCAATGACGCTCGGCCCGGTGCTGCAAATGGACGCGAAGACCGAGACCTTTACCAACAACAACGCCGCAAACGCAATGTTGACTCGCAATTACCGCAAGAACTTCGAGGTTTCTTAGAGGGAAAACTGACCGGCTCAAGAATCCTTATCGTTGGAAGTCGGGTTGCACAAATCGAATCATGGGAATCTGAATGAGGAGACATCACATGAAGAACGAGACGCCCGTTTCACGACGTCGGTTTCTCGCCGCTTCCGGGCTTGCCGCAGCGGGGGCGCTCGTGCCCGGTGGCGCGTCCGCCGCCCCGAACGGAAGCTCCGTCAAGAAACAACCTATCAAGATCGGACAGATCGGCACCGCCAACCAGCATGCCTATAAGATCGGAACCCTGCGGAAACTGCCTGATCTTTTCGAGGTTGTCGGCTTCGTGGAGGACGACCCGAAATTACGCGAGAAAGCCCTGAAAAGCAGTAGCTTCCAGGGTTTGAAAGTGATGTCCACGGACGAACTGCTGGCCGTTCCCGGTCTTCAGTCCGTGGCGGTTGAAACCGAGGAGCGCGTTTGCATTCCTCCCGCGCTGCGCTGTATTCAGGCCGGAAAACATATCCATCTGGATAAACCGTGCGGCGAATCGCTGCCGAAGTTCAAAGAGTTGCTCGACGAGGCGAAAGCCAGGAATCTGACTGTCCAGGTTGGGTACATGTACCGGAACAACCCTGCCGTGCAGTTCTGCATCAAGGCCGTGAAAGACGGATTGATCGGGAATGTGTTTGATCTCGACGCAGCCATGGGAAGGTACGACGGAGAGAGCTACCGGAACCTCATCAAAGACTACAAGGGCGGGATCGCGTACATTCTGGCCTGCCATCTGATCGATATCGTCGTTTCGCTCATGGGCGAACCTGCAAAAATCACGCCCTATCTTCGCCAGACCCGCTCTGACGGCGTACTCGACAACTGCCTGGCCGTTTTCGAGTTTTCCCGCGATCGGCTCGCCACGGTTCGGACGTCCATCACCGAGGCGAAGGGCTTCGAGCGCCGACGCATCAAGGTGATGGGCGACAAGGGAAGCCTCATCATTCAGCCGATAGAATCCCAGGGTGGCATGTCCGGCGGAGTCCTCACGCTTGCCCTGGAGGAAGATCGCGGCGGCTTCAAGAAAGGCATACAGACCGTGGATATGCCGCCTCTGAAAGACCGCTACGAAGACCAGTGGCGGGAGTTAGCCGCGGTTCTGAACGGGGATATGGTCAATCCGTACACCTACGAACATGATTACATTGTGCATAAATGCCATCTGGAGGCCTGCGGCCTGCCGCTCGACGTGTGAGAGCCGACTGAGGCGGTTGCCGGGGAGTATTTCGACAAGCGGACTCTGTGGGTGTTCTGCACAAGGCTTCAAGCCGTCCTGAAGGCAAGAACTGCAAATTCATCGGGAAAAAGGGGGAACAGAGAAGGAACCCGCATTGCCGCAACCGGAAGAATTGCTGGACGAGGCCTCGTTGTCGACCTGTGCGGCGGTCGAGGAAATGCTGTGTCCGAATGCCTCCCTGCCGTTGCCATCGGCAGTCGGTGTTTTATCTAGTAGGTACGGGTTCGCGGCGCGATCACAACCGCCGCGGCGCCGTAGCCCGCCCATCGCGAGGGATTCCAGCTGTTGTTCGAAGTCCAGCCGGGCGAGTAGTCGCCGTGGAAGGGATCCGAACTGGCGGTTGGCCGCAGGTTGGAGAAGCCGAACCACTTGCGCGACTCCAGCCGCGATTGCCGGTAGGCGGCGCGGACTTCCGCGTTGCGGCGGACCGCCAACGACGGATCCTGGTACGTCCGCATCTGCTGCTCGTAGAACCACATTTCCGGTGTCGGCGTCAGTTCGCCGGGCGAGATCGTCCCTGAGAAAACGGCCGGTTTCTCCGTAGGCTTTTCGGCCAAGGCCGGCAGGGCAGGAACAAAAAGAATAGTCAACAACGCGAAAGATAGTCGTTTCATGGACGTTGCTCTCCTTGCTGGGCCCGAGGGTCGATCCTTACTCTGGGATTCGGCTACGACGCCTATGGCGGATAAGAAAGATTCCGCCGAATCCAGGCACGAAGATGCCGCCGATCGTCGCCGCGGCAGTCTGGGAAGGATCAGGGGAGATTGCTGTTGACAATCGGCGTTTTACAAACCACCCGGACGAGGCGAGGCTTCAGGTGATCGGGCCGCTCCGCAGGTTGAGGAACTGCCGGTAGCTGGTTAAGCCACCCTCTGCCACGAGCACGTAAACGAGCCCTTGGTCCTGCCAAGCGGATGCGGAGCCGTAGGGTGGCACAAACTCGGGGGCTGTGCGGAAATCGCTGCCGGCGCCGGCGATGACGAAAAGCGTGGCACGGGCGCCGTTCGGCGCTACCATATCATAGGCGACACCGCTGCGCCCGAGAAAACCGTCGATACGCCGCCAACGAATGCCGCGCATCGGCCGAACGTCTCGACTAAACGGATGGTCGGCCGGGGCCGTGCGAAACGGCTCCCCGTCGGCGGCCGCCGGGCCGGCGGCAAATCGGTTCATCGCTTCAAAAATGGCGGTTTGGTAGGCGATCGCTGCCGGTTCCGTATTGCTAATCTGCGAGATGAGCAAGGAGGTGGCTGCCACGACGGTCGCCGCCATGGCCGCCACGGCAATCCAGAACCGGCGAAAATGACGCCGTTCGGCCGGAGCGGGGGAAGTCGCGTTTGGGTTGGGCAGGGCCGGTGATGTTTCCGCGCTTTTGCTCAAGTCGCTGCCTGCGGAGGCCAGACTTGCGGTCAGGCGGTCGGCCAGGCCATCCGGCACCGGCACGTCCCGAAACGACTTGGCCAGTTTCGCATCAAGTCGCTGAATTCGTTCGTAGACTTGATCCAGTTCGGGGTGGGCGGCGAGCTGCGCCAAGAGGAACGACAGCGACGGGTCGGACAGATCGTCGCTCCCGGGACGGCAAGCTTCCAGAGCTTCCAGGATTTGCGGGTCGCAAAGGGGATGGTCATCCATTCGATTATCCTGACCTCTTGACGGAACTTGGATGGTGCGGCGCCGCCCCCTGCGTTTGTGCTTCGAAAAGCCTCGCCCGAAGATGACCTTTCGCCCGGGCCAGTCGGCTCATGACGGTGCCCATCGGCAATTCAAGCTGCTCCGCAATTTCTCGATAGGAACAATCCTCGTAGTAGAACATCACCAACACGATACGGAAGGCTTCGGGTAGCTCGTTGATTGCCTCTTGAAGCCGATCCGAGTCAATCTCTTCCTCCTCTCGTATTTCCGACGGAATCCGTTCGACGTCAAAATTCAGATCCCCGGCCGGTATCGGACGCCGCTTCTTCCGACTCTTCAAAAACGAATTCCTCAAGATCGCAAACAGCCAACTCTGGGCACACTCGGGCGTTCGCAACTGGGCCAGTTTTTGCTGCGCGATCAGAAAGACTTGCTGGGTAAGGTCTTCCGCATCGGCCACGGAGCCGGTAAGCCGGTAAGCATACCGATACACCCCCCCGTGGTACTCCTGAACCAGTTGAGTCACGTTCATCGCGACTCCGTTGTCGGCCATAAGGGCACTTCCAACCAACTAGAGGCTTACCGGTGGGGATTATTCCCGCACGGTACAAAAACTCGCGACACTGTGGGGCAGGTTCGCAACCTGCCTATGTGGGGAATGGTTGCACACTGCCTGCTTTTTCACGCCACCCCACCATCCTAGCTGTCCGGTCGAAAACGATGTCATCCCTTTGGCAGAGTACCGCTTATGGCAGTGTAACCCTGGAACCGCCGAGTGGCCAGCCGCCTACGATCGCTTCGGTTTTGGTACGCGGGTGCCGGAAGCGCCTTGCCGGCGTTTTCGCCGGCCGCGCCCGTCGGCCCTCTTATGTTCTATGTGAACTTCGCTCATGCGCTTGCCCACTTGATCGCGCATTTGGACGATTCGGTCTCGCAGCGCCGCGGCGCGTTCGAACTCCAGCCCTTCGGCCGCGGCCATCATCTCCGCCTCCAACTCGGCGAGAAATTCTTCGGTGACATACTGCGATTCGTCGGCCATTCCGACCGCGGCGTTCGAACTGGCGTGGGCGGCGGCCTCGGCCTCGATCCCTGACCGGATCGCCTTGCGAATGGTCTCCGGCGTGATTCCGTGCTCGCGGTTGTACACTTTTTGCACTTCGCGGCGCCGCCGCGTCTCCTCGATCGCCCGTTGCATGGAGTTCGTCACGGTATCGGCGTAGAGAATCACCTTGGCGTTGACGTTGCGCGCCGAACGGCCGATCGTCTGCATCAGCGATGTTTCGCTCCGCAGAAAGCCCTCCTTGTCGGCGTCGAGGATGGCGACCATCGACACTTCCGGCAGGTCGAGGCCCTCGCGGAGCAAGTTCACTCCCACGAGCACGTCGAACTGCCCCTCGCGCAACTCGCGGAGCAAGTCGACCCGTTCGAACGCGTCGAGTTCGCTGTGCAGCCATCGGCAGCGAACGTCTTGCTTGCTGAAATAGGCCGCCAGATCCTCCGCCAGTCGCTTGGTGAGCGTTGTGACCAACACCCGCTCGCCCGCTGTCGCGCGCGTGCGAATTTGGTCCAACAGGTGCGGCACTTGGCCCCGTGCCGGAACCACCTCGATCTCCGGATCGAGCAGCCCCGTCGGCCGGATCACCTGTTCGACGATCTCACCGCCGGTTCTTTCCAACTCGTAGGGACCGGGCGTGGCGGATACGTAAACCACCTGGTTGACCCGCTCCTCCCACTCGTGGAACTTCAGCGGCCGGTTGTCCAGCGCGCTGGGCAATCGGAAACCGTGCTCGACGAGCGTTATCTTCCGGTTGTGGTCTCCGGCATGCATCCCGCGGATTTGCGGCACCGTCACGTGCGATTCGTCGACGAAGAGCAGGAAATCCTCGGGGAAAAAGCTGAACAGCGTATCGGGCGGGCTGCCCGGCTTACGGCCGGAAAGCGGCCGGCTGTAATTCTCGATTCCCGGGCAGTAGCCCACCTCCTGCATCATCTCGATATCGAAGCGGGTGCGGGCGTTGAGCCGCTGTGCCTCCAGCAGTTTCCCCTGCCGCTTCAACAAATCGAGACGGTCTTCCAATTCGCGCCGGATCTCATCGATTGCCGAAGCGATGCGTTCTTCGGGCAGAACAAAGTGCTTGGCCGGATAGACGTAGAGTTCCTCCAGCCGCCGGATCACTTCGCCGCTCGTCGGATTGATGATCGAGAGTTGCTCAACCTCGTCGCCCCACAGTTCGATCCGCACCGCAAACTGTTCGTACGACGGGTATACTTCGATGCAATCGCCCCGGACGCGGAACTTACCTGCCTGGAACTCCACGTCGTTCCGTTCGTATTGGATATCGACCAGCCGGGAGAGGATCACCTCGCGGCGGACGACCTCGCCCAGCCGCAAACCGACCATCATCGCACGGTAATCCTCGGGCGACCCCAAGCCGTAGATGCAAGATACGCTGGCCACGATGATCACGTCGCGGCGGCTCACCAGGGCACTGGTGGTGGCGAGCCGAAGCCGGTCGATCTCTTGGTTGATCGAGGCGTCTTTCTCGATGTAAATGTCGCGCTGGGGAATGTAGGCTTCCGGTTGATAGTAGTCGTAGTAGCTGACGAAGTAATGGACCGCATTGTGGGGGAAAAATCCCTTAAACTCACTGTAGAGCTGCGCGGCAAGCGTCTTGTTGTGCGACATCACCAGCGTCGGGCGCTGGAAGTGCTGGATGACGTTGGCCATGGTAAACGTCTTTCCCGAACCGGTCACACCCATCAGGGCCTGATGCCTCTTGCCCGAGCGAATCCCCTCGGTCAGCGTTTCGATGGCTTTCGGCTGATCGCCGGCAGGGGCAAAGGGGCTCTCCAGTTGAAACAAGACGGGCTCCTTAAACGGGGGGGTTAGCGATCGGAACGGACGATCTCCCCAAGTGGGTGTAGCGGCTTTGGCCATCACTACTGATGACCAAGTGCCGAATCTCAGAAACCGTGGGGCAGGTTTGCAGCCAGCCTGCTTTGCGGGCCGGTACGAGGCAAGTTGCCAACTTGGCCCTGACGTATTCCTGGCAACGTGGTGCCTGGTCGCTACTCATTGTACGGCAGTTCCCGGCACGAAGCGAAGCCCGTTTCCGCAACCTATTCTTGGATATGATCGATAGCAGACGTACAAGTCGGACGCCGATGGCGGAGAGGCAATCGCGATCGTTCATGCGGACGGCATGGTGTACTGCCGCTATCGATTGGCTAGCACTGCACCACGTCGGCGACGATGTGGAGTTGCGTCGGCGCGCCCGCTTGGTGGTGGCGTTCGGCTGGACTCTCATTTCGCTGGCGGCTGTCTACGCGACGATCTTCTTCGCGATGAACAGTCCGATCGGCTCCGCCGTACTCGGTGCCGGCGCCGGCATGGGAATCGCCGCTCTGACTGTCATGCGTCGAACGGGGTCATGTTTCATTGTCGGCAATCTACTCACGGCCGCCTTCTTCGTAGCGTTAACCGGCTTGGCGTGCCGCTTGGGGGGGCACGGGGCGCATTCGCTCGCCTGGTACGCGGGCGTGCCTATCGTCGCTCTGAGTACTGCGGGGCGGCGTTCGGCCCTGACCTGGCTGGTTGTGACGACTGCGTCGTTCGCCGAAATCTACCTGCTTCACCTCGGCGGCTACTCCTTCCCGAATGACCTGACTCCCGGTCAATACGATTTGCTCGGATTCTTTTCGTGGGTAGGTCTGACCGTGCTCTTGCTCAGCCTTACCCTCGTCTACGAGACTGCCATGAGCCAAACATTGGCCGAACTGAGAAGCGCCGAGCACCGCCTGTTGCGAGAGAGGAATTTCTCGGATTCGGCGATCGCCAGTCTACCAGGCATGTTCTACCTGTTTGACGACCAGGGGAGATACCTGCGATGGAATGAGAACCTCGAACATGTTTCCGGCTTCTCGCCCGAGGAGCTTCGCAAAATGAATCCGCTGGACTTCTTCCGAGGTCAGGATCGAGAGGTCATCCTGCATCGCATCGAGGAAGGGTTCTCCACTGGGCAAACGGTTACGGAGGCTTGTTTCATCACAAAGGATGGAACGGCCATTCCCTACCTGTTTTCCGGCAGACGGCTGCTGATTGACGGCAGACCGCATCTCGTGGGAATGGGGATCGACATCGCGGACCGCAAGCAGACCGAGGCGGCGCTTGCCGCGGCACGAGACAGGGCGGAAGCGGCAACCCGAGCCAAGAGCGAGTTTCTGGCCAACATGAGCCACGAAATTCGCACCCCCATGACGGCCATCCTCGGATTCTCGGAAATCCTCGCGGCAAGCATAACCGACCCCGATCAGCACGACTCGGTGAAAACCATCCAACGAAACGGCGAGTATCTCCTCGGAATCATCAACGACATTCTGGACTTGTCCAAGATCGAGGCCGGCAAGATGGAGATCGAGCGAGTTCAGTGCTGCCCACGCGAATTGCTCGACGAGTTGGTCTCGCTGATGCGTGTGCGGGCCAACGCGAAGAGCCTCCCTTTGGAGGTTGAGTATGACGGCCCGATTCCCCGCAGCATTCAGTCCGACCCGAAGCGACTCAGACAAATCCTTATCAACCTGATGGGCAATGCCGTCAAGTTTACCGAGACCGGCAAGGTTCGCCTCGTCGCTCGCCTCTTGGATCCCCAGTGCGAAGATCCCAAGATGCAGTTCGACGTGATCGACTCGGGCATCGGTATGACGGATGCACAGATCTCGGAGCTGTTCAAACCGTTCGGCCAACTGGATGCGTCCACGACCCGCAAACACGGCGGAACCGGACTGGGGCTGACGATCAGCAAACGGTTATCGCGAGAACTCGGCGGCGATATCGTCGTCAAGAGCGCGGCAGGCGAAGGGAGCACCTTCACCGTCACGGTGACAACCGGACCGCTGGACGGCGTCGAACTCCTTGCCGGGCCGACCGTGGCGCAATCCACAGCCGCTCATGTCTCGAAGCCCTCCGCTTCCGATGCGAGCTTGAAATGCCGAGTGCTTATTGCCGAAGACGGTCCCGACAATCAGCGGCTCCTCTCGCTGTTTCTGAAAAAGGCGGGCGCCGAGGTCAGCATCGCCGAGAACGGACAGATCGCCCATGATGCCGCCCTCGCGGCACGGGATGCCGGCACGCCGTTCGACGTCATCCTGATGGACATGCAGATGCCGGTGATGGACGGCTACAGTGCAACCGGAAAATTGCGCGCAGCGGGTTACGCAGGTCCGATCATCGCGTTGACCGCACACGCCATGAGCGCCGACCGGGACAGGTGCCTCGACGCCGGTTGCGACGACTACATGACCAAGCCCGTCAACCGAAAGAACCTGGTCGCTTTGGTCGGCAATTACGCCTCTAGGTCGATGCGGTCTTTCTCGAATTCTTCGTGAGAATAGCCAACGCGCAACGGCTTGCTGCTACGGGAATAGTATGCTTCTATAGATGGACTGCCGCAAATTCGCCTGAAAACCAAGCACTTCCATAGAATCCATCAACAACACGCATCGGCCTGCCCTGAGAATCACAGGCTCCTGGCTATGTGCTGCAAGACGTGGACCAGAGAAGAGGCACCGGTACTCCGGACAAAAGTACCGGTGCCTCTTCTCTGGTCACCGGTTTCCCGAGCCATGCGAGGTCGCTGGATGGCCCGCGGATCGAGTTCCATAGTGCCGTCGGATTCGACCGGCTCCCCTCGATCCTGGAAAACGCCCTTTATCGCATTGCCCAAGAGGCGCTGAGCAACGCCCGCCGGCACAGCCGCAGCGAGAATGTGAAGGTGTCGCTGGTTGAGGAGGGGGAGCAACTCCGCTTGGAAGTCCAGGATTGGGGAATCGGCTTCTCTCCCGAGGCCATCGGCGAAGAGCGATTCGCATCGTCATCACCACGTCAGAATCCATGGCGTAGGACTTCTCGGCGAAACAAGGCAGGTTTCAGTAAAGCTCGACCCCTTCGGCTCAACGGATGTTTCCCATTTGAGTTCAGCCGTGTTGCCCCTCGGAACATCAGCGACCGCCTCGTCGACTTGCCAGTCAGCCTTGATTGCGGTTTGCATCCGTGGTAACCTCGTAGATAGTCTGAATGTAACATTCCGAGAACCTGGAAAACACTGGTCGAAAAATCGGCAACGAACGCCTGGGTGGAGAATCTGAAACATGGGTAATATCAGCCGGCGAAAAATGATGCAATCGGGCGTTCTTGGAACAGGATTCCTGCTCGGTGGTGGCCTTTCCCATTTGGCGTCCGGCTTCGGGCATTCGTCGGCCGCCGAACCTGGCCCACCTTACGGTCTGCAAGGCTATCCGAACTTCAAGGAATACAAGGCGGCCAAAAAGGCTGCCCACCAAGAGATCCCCCCCGTTCGAGTCGATCCGGACAACCCGTCCATTTTGCTGCACGATTATCTTTGCCAGAAATGCGGACATTGTGACGAAGTGTGTACCGATCAGATGACGGTGTCTCATTACTGCCAGCCGGCGGTGGTGCAGGAGAAGGCTGTCTGCATCCATTGCGGTCAATGTACCAACATCTGTATGCGCGGCGGGATGTCGGAAAGAACTGAGTTCCCGCGTATTCGCCGGATGGCGACGGACAAGGGACGTGTCCTCATCGCTTCCACGTCGCCCGCCGTTCGCGTCGCGCTGGGAGAATCGTTCGGTCTGGAGCCGGGGACCGATTGTGAAGGCAAGATGGTCGAGGCACTGCGGCGAATCGGATTCCGGCACGTTCTGGATACGACCTTTGCCGCAGACCTGACTGTTGTTGAGGAAGCAAACGAGTTGATCAAGCGACTCGACACAAAGAGAGCGCCGAAAGCCGTTCTCCCGCAATTCACGAGCTGCTGTCCGGCGTGGGTCAGTTTCGTGGAGAGCTTTTATCCGGTCCTTCTTCCGCATCTTTCGACGACCAAGAGCCCTGTCATGATTCAGGGCGCCGCGATCAAGACTTGGTTTGCGAAGAAACACGGGATCGATCCCAAGTCGATCGTCAACGTTGCCTGCACGCCTTGCACGGCGAAGAAATATGAGGTTCTTCGACCGGAAATGAACGCGTCGGGACGTTATTTGAAAGACGAGTCGATCCGCGATATGGATTACGCTCTAACTTGCCGAGAGCTGGCGCAGTGGATTTTCGAGAGCCGCATCCGATTCCATGAACTCCCGGACGGAGAATACGACTCCATGATGGGACGCGGAAGCGGCGCGGGCATCATTTTCGGCAATACCGGCGGAGTCACGGAGGCGACGCTCCGCGCGGTCTGGTTGTATCGGACCGGCACGCAGGCGCCGGCATCACTGCTCGATTTCCAGCCGGTTCGCGGACTGGCCGGTGTTCGCGAGGCGTCGGTTGAAATCGACGGAAAACCGCTTCGCGTTGCCGTGGTTCACGGAACCGCAACCGCACGACCGCTCCTTGATGAGATTCTCAGGGGGAATGTCAAGTACGATTTCATCGAAGTTATGGCCTGTCCGGGCGGTTGTATCGGCGGCGGCGGCCAGCCCAAGCCGGGCGGCAACGGACGGCCGGACGACGCTCTGCGCCAGAAGCGAATTGACGGTCTCTATACGAAAGATGAGAAGCAAACGATTCGCTGCAGTGCCGACAACCCCGACGTTCAAGCAATCTACAAGGAGTTTCTCGGCCGGCCGCTCGGCCCGCTGCCTCACGAATTGCTTCACACGAGCTATCGCCGAGCAGGCAATTGCTGATCGCCGAAAACGATATCCGGTCATGGCCGATCCGGATGCTTTCTCCTTTGGCCCAAAGTCCGGGTGCAAACAAAGTCGGGCCGGAAGACTGACGTACTATCTCACCGCTTCAGGGCAGTCGAACGCGGAAGGAAGGGATGTCCAACTGCGGAACTGAAGTGAAGCGGTCGATTTGTGCCGCGGTTTGAATGTCTTCCTCGCGACCAATGGCGACCACGTTCCGGCCGGCAACGCTCTTGCGTAGTTCGGCGGCCAGCAGGTCCGGATCCAGCGTTTCGGCCCCGGTGGCATAGGGAACGGCGAACGAGGAGACCCAATTTTCCCTCGCGGTGAGAGCCTGGACGTTCAACTGATAGGGCAGACCGGAAAGACGCTGCAGCCTCTCGACGAGCATTCCCGCAAAGAGGACGTCGTCGCGGCTGTATTGTCCCGCGGTTCCGGCGCAGACCAGATGGATCTGTTCCACTGCCATCAGTCGCCTGGCCACCGCCGTGGCATTGACGAAGGCGCCAATATAGACCGTTGCGGCGGTTCGGCATCGAGAAAGGGCGCGGGTGCCATTGGTGGTCGTGAAGACGACTGTGCGTCCGCCGACGCTCGCGGGCGTGTACTCCGTGGGCGAATTGGCCAGATCGAAACCGTCGATCCGAATGCCTTTTCGCTCGCCTCCCAGGACGGCCTCTCCGGGAGGAAAGCGGGAGGCGACTTCCCTTGCCTCTTCGACTTCAAGACACGGGACGATTGCACTGGCGCCGGCCTCCAGGGCGTGGATCATGGTGGTGGAAGCCCGGAGAATATCGATGACAACTGCCGTCGAGCCCGCCAACTCGTCCGGCGAAACGAGGGAAGGGAGGGCAAAGACGTTCAGGAAACACTTCATGGAAAAACCTCAACCAATAACATCGTTGACACGGCCGTCCAATAGGGGGTTAGCGAATGCCCGCCTCCCTCTGCGGCCGGCCACCTCTTACAATATCGCCATGTCATCCTACAGTCTGGCCGATTTTCTGGAAGAACTCGGGCAAGCGGGCGAGTTGGTTCGGATTTCGCCGGAAGTCGACCCGGCTCTGGAAATCGCGGCGGTCACCGAGCGGGTGGGGCTGGCGTCAGGACCGGCTCTGCTTTTCGGCACGGTGCGAGGTCACTCGATTCCCGTGTTGGCCAACCTGCTTGGCAGCGAAGCCCGCATCTGCCGCGCACTGGGCGTCGATTGCTTGGCGGATGTCGCGGTGCGCATTGCGGAGATGACCCGGCCGGGCGATCCGGAGAGCTGGTTCGAGAAGTTGCGGGCGGTACCGGCGCGTGCCGAACTGAAGCGGCTGGCGCCGCGAACCGTCAGGTCAGGAATTTGCCAGCAGGTGGTCCGTCTCGGCGGCGACGTGGATCTTCGGCAGATTCCCGCCCTCCAGTCTCGTCCACTGGAACGGGACCGTGTGGCGACCGCCGCGCAAATCGTCAGTTCCGCCGCCGGATCGCCGGAAAAGGCCATAGGCCGGTGCGACGTGTGTCTGGTCGATCGTGACCGAGTGGCTCTGGCGTGGCTGCCTCACGACGACCACGCCCGTCTGTTGGCCGAATATGCGCGCCGCCGCGAACCGATGCCGTTGGCGGTGGTGCTCGGAGGCCATCCGGCTGCACTCTTGGCCGCGATGGCCCCCTTACCGCCGAACGCCGACCGGACAGCCTTTGCCGGACTGCTCCGCGGCAAGCCGCTGGAAACCGTTCGCTGCCGCACGCTCGACCTGGAGATCGACGCCGATGCGGAAATCGTCCTGGAAGGAACTATCGGCCCGGAAGAACCGTTGTACGACAGCGGCCCCCTGGGCCTGCCGGGAGGGTTCTATCGGGCGCCGCACTCGGCGCCGGTGATGCGAGTGGCGGCCGTTACGCACCGCGCCAATCCGATTTTCCCGGCAATGGTGCCCGGGTATGCCGGCGATGAAGCGAGCGCCGTTGCCGGCGTGTTGCACCGCTGGTTGCTGCCGCTGGTTCGCACCCAGATTCCGGAACTGGTCGACTACGACTTTCCACTGGCCGCTGCCTCGCGATACTGTGGGGTGGTTGCGATTCGCAAGGACTATGCCGGACAGGGGCGCAAGCTGGCCAGCGCCCTGTGGGGTATGGCTTCGCTGATGCATGTGAAGCTCTGGGTCATCGTCGATGATGGGGTCGACGTGGCGGACGCGGCTTCGGTCTGGTCGGCGGTTTCCGCGCACGTCGCCCCGGAACGCGACGTGTTCGTGCAGCAGGGACCGCCGGACCTGCTGGATCCGGCGGCCGCAACGGCGGTGATCGCGAGCCGGATGGCTATCGACGCCACCGCGAAGCTCCCGGCAGAAAGTTTACGAGAGACGCCGGCCCGGGCCGGAATGTCGGAGGAGATCGGGCGACTGGTCAGCAGCCGCTGGTCACAGTATGGTCTGAGGCAAGCACCGCCGAGAAAATAAGGGGTCGGGAGTCTTTTTTCCTTGTCGGCGGGAAAAGCTCAGTCCATTTACGAACGCGTTGCCTGGCCGACACGGAAAAAAGACTCCCGACCCCTTCAGCCGCGGAAAACATGACCGAGAAGATTGACAAGTCCGGAGACCGGGTCCGCCGCATGTTCGGCGAGATCGCCGCGCGCTACGACTTGTTGAATCATCTGCTCTCCGGCGGTGTCGATCGCTACTGGCGGCGGCAAACCACTCGGATTGTAGCACCCGAGGACGATGGTCCGATCCTGGACGTATGTACGGGGACGGCCGACCTGGCGCTGGCCTACCGGCGCGCCAGTCGCGGCCGAGTGCCGATCGTAGGGGCCGACTTCTGCCGGCCGATGCTGGCGATCGGACGCGAGAAGCTGCGGCGGTTCGGGGCCGACCGCCAGATCGGCCTGGTCGAGGCCGACGCCCAGCGGCTCCCGTTCGGCGACGGGCAATTTCAGATCGTTTCGGTGGCTTTTGGGTTGCGAAACATCAGCGATACCGACCGCGGGCTGCAAGAATTGGTTCGCGTTTGCCGGACGGGTGGCCGGGTGGCGGTGCTCGAATTCGGCATTCCGACGACCTGGCCGATGGGACCGCTCTACCGCTGGTATTTTCGCCGCGTGCTGCCCCGGATCGGACAAGCCTTGGCCCGCAACCGTCAAAGCGCTTACAATTACCTTCCGGCCAGTGTGGGGGAGTTTCCGCAGGGAGAAGCCCTCAGCGAGCGGATGCGGCGCGCCGGCCTGAGCGAGGTTCGCTACGTTCGGTTTACCTTGGGAGTGGCCATTTTGTACGTGGGGGTGAAATGAAGCGAAAGATCGTCGTCGCTGTCACGGGCGCCAGCGGTGCGACGTATGCACTGCGTCTGTTGGACGTTTTGCTGGCGGCAGGCTGTGATGTCTACTTGACCATTAGTTCGGCCGCGCGGACGGTTATCAAGCAAGAACTCGGCATCTCGATCGACCTGGACGATTTCGATCCGTCACCCCTGATGCTCGACAGCTTGCAGGGAACCGGCGACCGCAAGCTGGCGGAGGTTCGCAGTCTGGCGGGCATCTCCAGCGAATCGAGCAACGTGCTCTCGGTGGCCTCCGGCGAGCAGGGGCGAATTCATTACTACCATTACCGCGATTACATGGCCCCCGTTGCTAGCGGTTCGTTCCTGACCGATGGGATGGTGGTCTGTCCGTGCTCCAGCGGCACCCTCAGTTCCATCGTTTACGGCAACAGCGCCAATCTCATCCACCGCACCGCCGAAGTTCACCTCAAGGAACACCGCCGCCTGATCCTGGTGCCCCGCGAGACTCCGCTCTCCATCGTCCAGATGAAGAACATGATCCGGGCGGCGGAAGCGGGGGCCGTCATCTTACCGGCGAGCCCGGGGTTTTATCACGGCGTGACGGTGATCCAGGATCTGATCGATTTCGTGGTGGGACGGATCTGCGACCAGTTAAAGATTGAAAACACCATGATTCGCCGTTGGGGAGAGTGAGCCGGTGCCGGCCTCCATCCGTCATCTGCTGGAGATGATCCGCTTCAGCCACACGCTGTTCGCGTTGCCCTTCGCACTGCTTTCGGCGCTGATGGCCTGGGCGGCCAATCAGCACTGCACGCCGCCGGTGGCTTTCCGTTGGCAGGAGTTGGCGGGAATCCTCCTCTGTATGGCCTTTGCTCGCAGTGCCGCGATGGCCTTCAACCGGCTGGCCGACCGCCGCATCGACGCGTTCAACCCGCGGACGCGCAACCGCCATTTGCCCGCCGGGGTACTCAGCGCAGCGAGCGTTGCGTGGTTCACGGTCGTCTGCTCTGCCGGATTCGTGCTGTCGACGCTGTTGTTTCTACCCAACCGACTGCCGCTCTACGCCGCCGTCCCGTTGTTGTTGTTTCTGTTCGGCTACAGTTTTGCGAAGCGGTACACCTGGTTGTCGCATTTCTGGCTGGGGGCGGCGTTGATGCTGGCGCCGCTGGCCGCCTGGGTGGCGGTGCGCGGCGAACTCGCCTCGGCGCCGCTGTTGCTGGGAACGGCGGTGCTCGTTTGGGTAGCGGGCTTCGATATTATCTATGCCTGCCAGGACGTCGCCTTCGACCAGGGGGCGGGGCTGCATAGTGTTCCGGTCGCGCTGGGCGTGGCCGGGTCGTTGCGGGTCGCCGCGCTGTGCCATCTTGGGATGGTGGCGGTGCTGGCGGCGTTGCCTTGGGCGTACGGGAGTTTCGGCACGATTTACTACGTCGGCGTGGCAGCCATCGCTGCGCTGCTTCTGTACGAGCATTGGCTGGTTCGGCCCGACGACCTCACACGGGTCAATCGGGCGTTCTTTCATGTGAATGCCGTGGTGAGCCTGGGGTTGCTCGCCGTCGGCGCCGTCGACCTACTTGTCTGATTCATCCGCAAACGAGGGTCTGTTTCATGCGTGCGGCAAGTGCGGCAGCGGATTTCGATCGTATCCGAGAAAAAGTCGACGCCGGAGGGCGGCTTACGCAAGCCGACGGAGAGCTTCTCTTCGACCCACGGGTAGACCTGCACGCGATCGGCGAACTGGCGAATCGGGTACGCGAGCGGAAGAACGGCGACGTTGCCTGGTACAACATCAACGCCCACCTCAATCCGACCAATGTCTGCATCTACCGCTGTCCGCTCTGCGCGTACAGTTGCGACGCGGGCGACGCCAAGGCTTTTCTGATGAGCCGCGAGGATCGGTTGGCGCGGGGTCGGGAAGCGGCGGATGCCGGCGCCACCGAACTGCACATCGTCGGGGGCATTCATCCCGACAAATCGCTGGCGTGGTATGTGGAGATTCTCCGCGACCTGAAGACGGCTTTTCCGCGGCTGCATCTGAAGGCGTGGACCGCCGCGGAGATCGCCTGGCTGGCATCGCTCAGCGGCCGATCGCACGAGGAAGTTCTCTCCGAAATGATCGAGGCCGGCCTGGGCAGCTTGCCCGGCGGCGGCGCGGAGATCTTCCACCCCGAGGTTCGCACGCGGATCGCACCCCGCAAGGCCAACGCCGAAACCTGGCTGGCCGTTCACCGCGCCGCCCATCGCCTCGGCCTGCGGTCGAATGCCACGATGCTCTACGGCCACGTCGAGACCGCCATGCATTGCGTGGATCACTTGCTCCGTCTCCGCGAACTCCAGGACGAAACCGGGGGCTTCCAGGCGTTCATCCCGTTGGCTTTCCATCCGGCGGGCACACAGTTCGCCCATCTCGAGAGACCGTCCGGGCTCTTGGACCTCCGCGTGCTGGCGATCAGCCGTCTCGTCTTGGACAATTTTGATCACGTCAAGGCCTACTGGATCTCGCTGGGCGTCGGCACGGCCCAGACAGCGCTGGCCTACGGCGCCGACGATCTCGACGGCACGGTTCGTCAGGAACGGATCCATCACGACGCCGGGGCGACCTCCCCTGAGATCCTCTCCGTCGAGCAACTCTGCCGGCTCATTCGCGAGGCGGGACGAAAGCCGGTGGAACGGGATACGCTCTATCGGCCGGTGATTCGAGACGATCATTGCATTTCCAATCGTGCTTGACACTTGCCCCCACAACAGTAGATTCTTCCGGGTTTCTTGTGGTTAAGAACCATGCATAACGGATCCGTTGGGACGTCGTCAGTCAGCGTGTCTATGCATCTGCCGATGGTCAGACGACCTCGCATCGCTCGGGAAACCCGTGAACAGAGAAGAGGCACCGGTACTTTCGTCCGGAGTACCGGTGCCTCTTCTCTGTTCCGCGTCTTGCAGCGGATAGCCGCCGGCCGGCAACGCCGGACCGCGCAAGAGCATGTCGCTGATCCGCTGGCAGCCCCATTCCGGGTGCTGCTGCTTGAGCATGAGGATCGTCCGCTTGGTGAGATCCGGCAGACGACTTCCCGCGCGGCTGCCGCGAACCTCGTCCATCAGCCCGGCCGGCCCCTGCTGCTCGAAGAGCTGATTCCACTTGTAGAGCGTGTGTTTGGAGATGCCGACCAGGGCGGAGAAATCCTTGGCGGGCAGGCCGCTGCGCCGCCAAGTGTCCAGAAGCAGCAGACGCTGTTGCGGGTTGAACGCCTGCCGCTTGGCGTCTTCGGGCAGGCTCAGCCGCTTCCCCTTGGGCCGCTTGGCGACCGTCGTGCGAGTCAG
>JAAYEH010000148.1 GCA_012728855.1 Rhodopirellula sp.
GCAGCAGCCGACGTCGTTCTTGGACGTCGCGGTCATCGACGCCGACGGCACCATGGTCGAGACGACCGGCGAGTGCAAGGAAGGCATGGACATCAACTTCAAGGGCGAGTGGGGTTACCACCCGCTGATCGTTTCGTTGGCCAATACGGGTGAGCCTCTGTTCGTAGTCAATCGCAGTGGCAACCGGCCCAGCCATGAGCAGGCCGGGACCTACTTCGATCGTTCGATCGCGCTGTGCCGCGCTGCGGGCTTCCGGATGATTCGCCTGCGGGGCGACACCGATTTCAGCCAGACGGAACGATTGGACGGCTGGGACGCCGATGGGGTGCAGTTCGTCTTCGGCATCGACGCCATGTCGAACCTGTACGAATTGGCGGAGAATCTTCCCCGAAAGGCGTGGAAGGTGCTCCATCGGCGGGCGAAGTATACGGTGAAGACCGAACGACGTCAGCGGCCCGAGAACATCAAGCAGGGGGTGGTCGAGGCCCGCGAGTTCGAGGACATCCGTCTGGTCAAAGAACACGTGGCCGAGTTCCGCTACCGGCCGGTGCACTGCAAGAAGGACTATCGGGTGGTGGTCGTATGGAAGGACCTTGAGCACCATCGTGGGCAGAAGAAGCTGTTCGACGACGCCCGGTGTTTCTTCTACATCACCAACGACTGGGAAAAGTCTGCCGAGGAGATCGTCTTCGAGGCCAATGGCCGCTGCAACCAAGAGAACCTGCTCGCCCAACTGAAAAGCGGTACCCGCTCGCTCACGGCGCCGGTGGACAACTTGCTGAGCAACTGGGCCTACATGGTGATGGGGTCGTTGGCGTGGAGCCTGAAGGCGTGGGCCGGTCTGATGCTGCCGGAGGAGGGCCGCTGGCTGGAGCGGCACCGGGAGGAGAAATGGAAGCTGGTGCGAATGGAGTTCGCAACGTTTCAGAACGCGATGATGCGGATGCCGGCCCAGATCGTCTTGACGAGCGGGAAAATTGTCTATCGGCTTCTGGCGTGGAATCCCTGGCAGCATGTGTTCTTCCGTCTGATTGACCAACTCCGCCGGCCCTTGCGTTGCTGACGGCGCCCACCCGAAGCCGGAGTCCGGACGCTCCGGTCCGCATTCACCCTCAACCGCACTGAGTGCAAACAACGAGCCCGAAATGAAACACGATACAATCCAAAGCTTCCCTCCGAGCCGCACGGCATCGGCCGCTGGGGGTGTGAGACGACTACGCGCCCAAACAACGACTGCGTTATTCGAGACTATTCGCTTGTTTTGGGGCTAGGCCTGCATGCGGCTTGCTATTCCCGTAGTCGGGTCTATCGGTCTCATCGTGCGTGCCTTCCGTGCTGGGCGAGTTGCGGGCGAAGTCGCACAAACAACGCTCCAGGATCTTCCGCGGCGTGGGCGCCTTCATGTCACGGAAGCGTTGATTGAACTGGCCGTCGGGATGCTCTCCCATCACGAATTGACGCCGCTGAATGAGGGGTCAACGAACCGGCGCGAGCCAGTGTTCTTCCAGCCACCGGAGTTCGGCGGCCAAA
>JAAYEH010000149.1 GCA_012728855.1 Rhodopirellula sp.
GGAGGACGTTGGGGGCGTCCGCAGGTCCCTGACGAAAGGAAGCCGCCATGGCAAAGTCCGATGCGGTGATGACGATTGAGGAACTGTCGAAGTACCTGAAGATTTCCCGGTCCACGCTCTACAAGCTGGCCCAGGAAGGCAAGCTGCCTGCGCAGAAGGTCGGCCGACACTGGCGATTCCACCGCGAGGCAGTGGACGAGTGGCTGAAACATAAGGCCGAGCCGAATCGGTGAGTCCGTTGTCAGATAGCGAACGAGGCATGAAGGACCAGTGACCATCCACCGGGAAAACACGCGGCACATCCGCCTGGTAACCGACCGTCCGGTCGAGCAGTTCTTGCTGCGCCTCTTCCTCCGTGACGCCGATCTTCGGTCACTGTCCATCGTGTCGCCGTTCATTTCGTCCATGGAGGGCTGCCGCTTCACCCTGGCGGACTTACGTCGCAAGGTCGAACACGAACGAATCTGCACCTACGTCACGACGCGGCAACCGACGGAGGACTACCAGGAAGAGGCCATGACCGTTCTTCTTGGCTCACCGTGGATCGAAGTCCGGTATAACCCATCCGTCCACGCGAAGGTCTACGTTGCGATGGCCAGCCGGGAAGCCGATTCATTCGCCCTGTTCGGCTCAGGCAACCTCACAGCGGCGTCGTTCCAGGCCAACATCGAAGTCGCCATGATGCTTCATGGCGAAGGCATCGGCCGCACCCTCCTGCATGAGCTTCACTACTGGGCGAACGGGCAGCTTCGGACGTTACAGGAAAGCGCATTGGTCCAACGCATAACAGCAGAAAGGAAACCGCCATGGAGTTCAAGAACTGGTTCTGTTTGAAGGATCGTGAGAGCTTCACGATTGACCCGAAGATCAACCCGCCGGACGCGAGGTTCTACTTCGGCCGCGCCCAGCTTGATGATCGCATGAAGAACCAGATCAAGCGAGCGTTCATCGACCCGCAGGTACCGAAGATGATGGTCTGGGGGCCTTACGGCTGCGGCAAGACTCAGACGCTCTACTACCTGGCCTACTGGATGGAGAACCAGAAGCCTCCGTCGTGCAAGGGCAACCCGCACACCGTACATCTGGAGATCGAGGTTCGCAGCAAGTCCACCGCTGCCGAGTGGCATCTCCAGAACATGGAGGCCCTTGGCATGGCCGCTGTTCAAGGCTGGCTGAAGGACCTGTTCTCCAAGTCGGCCGATTTCGAGAAGGAACTGGCGAAGCTCACGACTGACCCGAACATCGTCCAAGCGTTCAGCCATCTGCGCGGCGGCGGCGACTTGGGCTTCGGTGCTTGGCGTTGGATCACGGGCCAGAATCTCAGTTCCAAGGAACTCCAAGAGATCAAGGTCACCCGGAACCTTGGCTCGGTCGGCGTCGGCGACCTTGTTGCCGCGCTTCAGGCTTGCGGCGCGCTCGCTGCTTCCGTCGGGCATCGCCTGGTGTTCTTCATTGACGAGATGGAAGAACTCCAGAACGTGCGCACTGGCGACGCCGCGGAGTCCTGGCATCAGTACATCCGCAAGCTTGCCGACAACGCGAACTCCTACGTCGGCTTCGTGATTGGGTTCAAGGCCGATACGCGAGACGACGCCCCGGAGATGCTTGTCCGAGGCGACGTATCCTCTCGCGTCAGCCCGAACAACTACATCGAGCTTGAGACGTTGGCTGCTCCCGCGAACGTTCAGCAGTTCGTCCGCGAGATGTTGAACCACCTGGTGGATCAGGACGAGGCCGAGAAGCGCATTCAGGCGGATACGCTGCCCTCCACGAAGGACACCTACCCCTTCACGGCGACGGCGTTCGATCTGATGTGCGACTATGCGTGCCAGGACGTTATCAAGTCCACCCCACGCAACATCATCCGCACGATCAACGAGTGTGCGATTGCGGCTTGGGATTCTCAGAAGAAGGTGGTTGACGAAGACATCGTGAACGAGATTGCGCCGATCATCTTCGGCTAGAGCATGGAGAGCGACCATGAAGAAGTTCACCACCAAGCCACGGGTCTTCCGGTCTAACCCCGGATACGCAGGCACGCACAACTACGAGAGCAAGGGGTGGGTCTACCTCGGCCGGCTGGGCGAGGCTGGCCCGCTCATGGACGTGCGATTCGATACCGACATGGCTCACGTGGTGGCGCTCTTCGGTAAGCGGGGATCGGGCAAGTCCTACACGCTGGGCACGCTACTGGAAGGGCTATGCACGTCGGAGGCCCAGTCCAGCATCGCCGCAAACCCCGGCAACTCGGCAATCCTTCTTTTCGACACACTTGGCGTCTTTCAGTGGATGAGCATCCTGCTCCACGAGGATTCGCAAAAGGCGCTTCTCAAAGAGCAATTCGCGGTGCGCCGCGGCTGGCCGATCAAGGCCGAGCCGCTCGACGTGGCCGTCTGGATTCCCAAGGGAACCCGATCGCCGGGGACCCCGGCGGACCATCACGAGTTCACGATCAACTGCTCCGACTTCGCCGCCGAAGACTGGGGCTATCTGTTCGGTCTGGACATCTACCAGGACCGGATGGGCCAGCTTCTCAACGACGCCTACATCAAGGTCACGCAGGAAGGGTGGAACGACAGCCAGAGGCGGCATCAGCCGAATCCCCAGTACTCGGTCAACGACCTGATCGCGTGCGTCAAGACCGACCGGGAACTACTGGATACCTACCACGACGAGACCCGACGCGCCGTTCTCCAGCAGCTAACTACCTACCACCGCAATCCCCTGTTCGAGGATCAGGGCACCGCTCTTCGGGACTTCCTCAAGCCCGGCCGGATGAGCGTCATCGTGATGAACAAGATGTCCGACGAACTCCGGCTCATCGTCGTCTCCGCACTGATGCGACGGCTGATCGCGTCCCGAGTCCAGGCTTCCGAAGCCGAGAAGCACCTGAAGATCATCGAGAAGCTCTCCCCGCAAGAGCGGCAAGCCTTGGAGCAGGTGTCGGCCACGGCAGCGCCCCAGACGTGGGTCGCCATCGACGAAGCCCAGAACATCCTGCCGTCGGAGCGCCGGACATCCGCCACGGATGTCATCGTCAAGTACGTTCGCGAAGGCCGCAACTACGGCCTGTCCTTCGTGGTCGCCACGCAACAGCCCACGGCCATCGACCCGCGCATCCTCGCACAGGTTGATACGCTGCTAGTTCACAAGCTCACGGTGCAGGGCGACATCGACTACATCCGAAAGAACATCAAGTCGAATCTCCCCGATGAGGTCAAGTACGGCAACTCGACGCTGGGGTTCGACGAACTGATCCGCAGCCTCGACGTGGGGCAGGCACTTGTGTCCAACACGGAAACCGACCGGGCCTTCATCATGGATGTCAGGCCGCGGATCAGCGTGCATGGAGGTTTCTGATGGCCGGCCGAATCAGAGTTCTGGATTCCGCAAACCGCACGATGCAGCGCTTGGGCTACCTGAAGGCTCTGGCCGCGCTCGTGAACGAGAATGAAACCAGCAATCTCGAAACCCTCGGAAAGCGGTTGATCGCGCGGATTACGAAGCGCGTCCGCCTGTCGCCACCTTTCGATCAGGACCTACAGGAATACGCCAAGACTCGCCTTACCGACGGGGCGTACAAGGAACTGCGAAAGACCATCATCGACAACGCCGCCCCCGCGGGCGTAGAACTCCAAGACATCTACCTCGCCGACCGGTCGCTGCCGTCCAGCACTGGCAAGCTCGTTGAGGCCAACTGGCGACGCTATCCCTATCTCGGCACGTCGCTGGAACTCGTCAAGAAGGGCACGTACTCAGCCCTCACCCGAAGCTTGGTGCTGTTGGCCGTCACGCCGAAGGCAGAGATTGCAGCCTTCAGTGAATTGGATCGCCAGCAGAACCCCATGCGGATCAGCGACAGTCAAGCCGCCGTGTTCCTCTACTGCCTGATGGACAACGACGCCCACGTATCCTTGCCTCTTCTGCGATTGCTAGTCGAGCAAGGCGAGGAAGTCTTCGACGAGCGGATCGCAGGCGACTTCCTTCCCGATATCCTTCGCGAAGTTGTCGCGGCACACAGCAAGCGCAGCTTGCCGGCGGCAGAGCGGGAGCGGCTGTCCATGCTCGGCAAGATCGCGGTGAACGTCGCCAAGTGGAAGGGCAAGCCCTACACCGGCAGCGGGGCGCGTGAGGAAGCCATCCGCGTCCGTCTGGAGCCGTGGTGTGACCTCGGCCTGCTCTCCAAGCCGATTCGTGAGAAGTACGACTATCAGGTGACTAAAGCCGCACGGGTTCTTGTGGACCATTACGGCAGGGCTTCGGATATCGACAAGTTCCTCCAGGAAGGCTTCTTCGCCGCGTTCGCCGCTTGCCGCGGCATCGAGGCCCAGCCCGCCGGCGACAGCGAGGCGACCGAAGCTCTAGCCCGAGCCGGCGAAGCGCTTAAGAGCACTCTCGGCTACACGCCCATCACCGATGTCGGCCTGCTGGCCGGCACCCGTCTGCTCACCGAGCAGCATCGCATTCTCGAACAGAGCCGCACACTCGACATGCTCAAAGCCCTCCAGAAGAAGGACCCGGATTTCGTCCGCTTCACGGTGGACCGCATGGGCGCGATGGCCTACGTCAAGTTCCTCAAAGCCGCACCGGGGGTATAGCCGTGCAGGAAACCGTCGCCAAGCTCTTCCAGAGGTTCGTCGAGAAGCTGCCGGCCGGCCCGGACGCGACACTCCGCGCCGAGAAGGTCCAGATCGCCGATGAAACCTCGGCCACACCTTGGCACACGGTCTTGATTCACGGCAGGCACGATGGGTCGGACGCGCCGCTCGCGGTTGTCCTGGTGACGGTCCCGTCCCGCGCGGCCGACGATAACGCCCTCCTGGAGTTCGTCGTTCGTCGCGCCCGGGCGCACAAGGCCCCGTACTTCGTCACGTGGACGCTGCGCGACGCCATCCTCTGGCGCACGCCGAAAGCCGGCACGCCCGCCGCCCGCGATGCGATGGAGAAGCTCAAGGACTACCCGGACCTCTACGAGATCGGCCAAGCCGATCAAGGCCCCCTTGACGAACGGACGAAACTGAAGGTCCTCGACCGCGGCGGCGAAATCCTTCACGATCTCGAATGCCTGCTTAAGGACGAAGCCCTCGAACTGGTCCAGATCGACGCGACCTACTTCGTCAACCGACTGCTCGACGCCGTACAGCACTTGCTGCCGATGGTTTCGCACTCGATCCACGACCGGCTCGGTGGCGACATCGCTTTCCGCGACGAACTCACCGCTTGGGCCGTCAAGCAGGCCATCGCCGGTGACCCAGCCGACCCGGAATTCGCCGAGTCCATCGCCCGGCAGATCATCTACCGCCTGCTGGGCAAGATGCTCTTCTACCAGAGCCTGCGCCGCTCGGCCCGGCACCTGCCCAAGCTCGACTTCGATGGCGTCGATACCGCCCAAGTCCTGCCCAAGCTCCGTATTGCCTTCGCCGAAGCCCGCAAGATCGACTACCACGCCGTCTTCGACGAAGCCCTGCCCGACCGCATCCAGTGGCCGGCCGAGGCATCCCGCGCCCTGGCCGATCTGATTCACGACTTCCACACCCGCGACTTCGCCGCCTTGCCCCAAGACGTGGTGGGCACGGTCTTCGAGCGGCTTATCCCGCCCGAGGAGCGCCACGGCCTGGGCCAATACTTCACCAGTGAGAACCTCTGCGACCTGCTCAACGCCTTCTGCATCACCGCCCCGACAGACAAGGTGCTTGACCCGACCTGTGGCACGGGCACGTTCCTTATCCGCGCCTACGACCGGCTCCGCTGGCTCGGCCAGCACGACCACGTGACGCTGCTGTCTCAGCTTTGGGGCGTGGACATCGCCCCGTTCCCGGCGGAACTGGCGACGATCAATCTCTTCCGCCAGAAGATCGCCGAATACGGCAACTTCCCGCGCATCCTGTGCCACGATTTCCTGCGGATCGACCCCGGCGACAAGTTCCGCTTCCCGCCGCCCAAGATGGACCTGGAGCGGCCGGAGGAAATGGAAGAGCCTATCCCCCAGTTCGACGCCATCGTCGGCAACTTCCCCTACGTCAGCGCCGATCAGATCGAAAAGCACGAAGCCGGCTACCTGGAGTTCCTTCGCAAACGCCTCATCGCCGACTGGTTCGACGAATACCCCGAGGTCTTCTACTACCCGACGAAGAAGGAGCAGACCGAGTTCGAGAAGTTCATTGCCAAAGGCCAGCATAGAGGCTGCGACCGCAAGAACGTCCAGCACCGCATCTCCACCTACGCGGACCTTTACGTCCACCTGTTCTTCCACACCGCGCGGTTCCTCCGGCCCGGCGGGCGCATGGGCATCGTCACCTCCAACGCCTGGCTGGACGTGAACTACGGCTACGAACTCCAGAAGTTCTTCCTCAAGCACTTCAAGATCGTGGCCATCCTCGAAAGCCGCTGCGAGCCGTGGTTCACTGAGGCGTCCGTCAACACCATCGTCACCATCATCGAGCGGTGCGATGACCCGAAGGAGCGGGACAACCACCTCGCCAAGTTCGTCAAGGTCAAGAAGCCGCTGGCCGAGTTGATCCCCGGCGATCCTGTCGTCGATGCCGTGCCTCGCCTCACTCGCCTGCGCGACCTGGTTGCCCAGGTCGAGCAGGCCGGACGAAAGTACGGCAAGACCCATCCGCTCGGCATGGTCACGGAAGAGGACGACAACTTCCGTATCCGCATCCTGCGCCAGAGCGAGATGCTGGCCGAGGTCGAGCGAGAAGAAAAGACCGTCAAGTGGGGCCGCTATCTGCGGGCACCACAGGTATACTTCGACGTGCTGGAGCACGGCAAGATGTGCCGGCTCGGGGATATGGCTGTGCCTCTTCGCGGCGGAATGACGCGGATCAACGAGTTCTTCTACGTTACCCCTGACACGGTAAGGGAACACGGCATCGAGGACGAGTACCTGCTCCCACTTATCAAGAGCCCAAAGGATACCGCAACGATCAGGGTGGACTTGTCGGAACTTGACCTGCGGGTGTTCGTATGCCGCCGGAGCAAGGCCGAACTGAAACGGCTTGGCCATCGAGGCGCTCTCAGGTACATCGAGTGGGGCGAAGACCAGACGTGGAAGGACGGAAGCCTTTGGAAGGACGGGGTGTGGGTCAAAGATCGCAAGCCCGGCTGGTGGGCTTTGCCGCCGTCCGAGACGCACTTGGCGCAGGTCTTTCTGTCAAAGGGGGCGGATCAACGCCATATTCACCGGTTCAGCCCGGAAAGCCTCATCGCTGACCAACGACTCTACTATCTGAATCCAGCCGAGGGTATGTCGCCTTCCCTCCTTGCGGCCGTTCTGAATGCTTCGATTACTGCTCTCGGTGTGGAGTTGACTGTGCCGTTAACGGCTGGCGATGGTGTCTGCGAACTGCGAGTTGAGGATGCACGAGAGTACCTCCCAGTCCCCGATGTGCGAGTATCCACGAAAGCAGTGCGGGGACGGGTAGAGCGTCTCTTGGAGCCTCTGCTTGAGCGCGCGATCGAGGCGGTGCCTGTTGAATTGAAAAAGGCGGACCGGCAGGCCTTCGACGCCGCCATCCTCAAGGCCGTCGGCCTGGATCCGAAGAAGTACCTCAAGCCGATCTACGAAGGGCTCTGCGAACTGGTCCGCGAGCGGATCGAGTTGGGGCAGATGCGCGGCAAGGCCCGCAAGACCAAGGCTCGCGGCACAAAGGCCGAGAAGAAAGCCGTCGAAGAGGTGCTCGACGAAGTGTTACCCGAAGGTCCCCGGCGGTTCCCCGAAGAGTTCTTCTCAGGCGCCGCGGCCGGCGGGAGCAAGACGGCCGTGGACCTGCCCGAAGCGCCGCTGATCTTCGACAGCAGCCCGTTGTTTACCGGCGTCCACACCGCCGACGGCAGTTTCAGCCGCAACGTCAAGACGCCGGCCGAAGGCAAGTTCCTGCTCTACGCCCAGCGAAGCGGCCACCGCACGGCCGAGCTTCCAGACCAGACGGTCGAGGTGACGCGAACCGTCGCCAACTACGAGAAGTACCTGCGCGAACTCCGCAAGCAGCTCTACGACGCCTACTACCGGCGGACCCTGGACACCCGGACGGCCGCCCGGCTCACGCAGTCGGCCCTCGACCGTTTCCACCTGCCCAGCGTGGAGGGATGATGGCAAGCCCGGTGCACATCTCATCCCTCGACCGCATCGGTGAACGGGTGATCGACCATCTGCGACAGGGCCATCACACCGGACTGGTGGGCAGCCCCGGCTGCGGCATGACGACGTTCGCCGCCGGCTTGGCAGACAAGATCGCCGGCAACGGGTTCACCGTCGCCCGCATGGACGCGCTGGCCAAGGGTGCAACGGAGCTTGCCCGTGAACTGGCGGCGGAACGCCCGGCGGGCGCCAGCCGACACGTCTTCGTGCTGGACCACGCTGGCCGGCTGCACCCCGACGACTACGGCCGGCTGGTCAAGGCCACGGCGGACAGCACCGCGAGGTCCGGGGACCTGTGCCTCTGGTGCGGCAACCTCGATGCACGAAGCGCCGACCGGCAGCTTGGCGTGAAGCTCTGCTCCGTGCCCAGCGCCCATGTGTCCTTCCCAATCCTGACCCGCGACGAGCTTTTGGCTGCGTACAGGGCCATCGCCGCCGAGCGCGGCTGCCGATGGGGCGACGCGATGCTGTACCTGATGCTCGACCTTTGCGGGACCGACCTTGCCTTGGTTAAGAGCGCCACCGACTACCTGCCCGGCGACTGGAGCGACCGACTCTACGACGAAAGCGTCTGGGACCGCGTGCAGGAGTGGCTCACCGACGATGAGACCGTAGACGGCTACCGCGCCCGTCTGAATGCCTTGCCGCAGGGCTGCGAGACGACGCTGGCGCTGATTCGGTTCGGCGGCAAGCCCCAGTGCCTTCGCGCGGAGTTGATCGAGGAGGTGGACGACGGTCTGCGCCGACTCTGCCTCGACGGGTTCGTTATCCCGAACCTGCTGCCCGGCTTCTACCAGCTTCGCAACTTGGTGGTCCGCTTCCTGCTCGACGAGTCGATTCAGCCCGAGTTGCTCCTTCGCCGAGCCACGAACGAACGGGCGGCGGCGCTGCTCCAGGACACCGAAACGATGCTGCGGCAGGTGCTCGCATCGGTCTTCGGGCGGATCGGGTTGGACGCGGCGCGTGAGAAGCTCGAAGGGATGCAGCAGCCGGGCGAGGTTATCGAAAAGGAACTGAACCGCGCACTTCTGGACTGGGCCAAGCAGAACTGCACGCCTGAAGCCGCCAAGGGCCTCAGCGACCTGCTGCTGGAGCACCGCAATCGGTTCAAGAAGTCCAACTCCGTCTGGGAGACGGTCATCCAGATGATGCGGCAAGACAACGTGGCCGGCAACGGTTCGCCGCACATCCAGTGCATCGACTACCTGACGTTTGACCAGCTTGGCCGGCTTGTCCTGGGCCTCATGGAAGAGGTGTTCCCTGGCTTGACCGACGACCTTGCCAGAAAGCGCGTCCGCGAGAACTGGCAGGAAGGCGTTGCCAAGGTGAGGCGGCTTCGGAACCAGGTGGCGCATCTCCGCAATGTCGGATTCCAGGACATGGAAGACCTGTCTCGCACGTTGGAGCGGATGCGGCGCGATGTCATTGACCACGGCGGCTGGAAGGACAGCCGACCGGCCGAGGAACCGGCGGCGGTCCCGGTGAATCCCGAAGAGGAGCGAGGACTCGACAACCATGCCCGGTGAAGCGGACAACGTAGTCGGAACGATCCAACTGACTCACTCGACGAGCCTGGTGTTCTCCGTGCGCCCCTGGAAGGGGCGAATGCTCGCCCATGTCCGCAAGTTTGTCTCTGGTGCGAAGTACGAAGGCCCTACCAAGGCAGGGCTGGCCATGGGCGGCGATGTGCTCGTTTCGGTCATCGAAGCCTTGACCCGCCTGAACGCGGAGGTGCCCGGCGTCGAGGAACGCCAGTTCGCCAAGGTTCACAAAGGCGGCGATACGGACATCGTTGTCACCGTCATTCCGCCCGACGACCTCAAGGCGCTGCCGAGCGTAGACGTTCGCGAGTACGTGGATGCGGAGACGTACACCGGCCCTACGAAAAAGGGCGTGCGGTTCCCTTGGGGCAAGTTGCCCGAGTTCATCACCATCCTTCAAACGCAGGCCCGTTCCTTAGGCGGTACGGAGAAGGCGCAAGCCATCCTGTTCCCTGAGGCTCGCCCTGGCTGGGTCAAGCAGGCCGAGCAAGCCGGCACGGACCAGAGGCCCAGTCGAGATGCTGTCCTTCAGGAGTTGCTACCCGAAGGCCCCAAGGACTTTCCCGGTGAGTTCGTGAACGGCAAGAAGAAGGTGGCGAAGGTAGAACTGCCATCGGAGCCGGTTTCCGTAGTGGTATTGCCCGGCGGCAAGCACGCGGTGCAATCTGACTTGGGTTTCCGCCACGATGTGCGAAACCCGACCGAAGGGAACTTCATCCTCTACGCCTATCTCCGCGGCCATCGCAAGGTTGCCGTGCCAACAGAGATGATCGAGATATTCCGGTCGGTCAAGGCTTACGAGAACTACCTGCGAGACATTCGGCACGCGCTGCTGAAAGCCTATGAGCGCAAGAGCGGTCACAGACCCATGGCCGAGCATCAGGCCAAAGAGGTCTTCAAGACACACGGATTGCCTTGGCTGGAGTGAACCACGGGGTAACGCATAATGAACAGCGTTGACGCGGCATATAAGGTCTTGCTGGAAGCCGGGAAGCCTCTTCACTACGCGGAGATTGCCCGTCGCGTGGTCCAATCCAGGCTGTGGGTGACGAGTGGCAAGACGCCGGAGAACACCGTCAACCGTGACATCAACCAAGAGATCATGCACCGCGGCAAGTTGGCGCGGTTCGTTCGGCTGGGCGATGGGATGTACGCGGCGGTTCCCCAGACGGTGCAAAGCGACCCAAAGAAGCTGCCCCCGGAACTGGCGTTTGTTTCCGACGCCTGGGGTCACCTGCCCATCGCCGCGAAGCAGAAGGTGCTCCAGATCGTTCGCGCAGCGCTGACGGGCCAGTCGGACGAGGTGGACGATCCGGTTGTAGCGTCGGTCTTGCCCGATGGGCCAAAGGCTTTTCCCACCGACTTTCTCAACGGCGATATCGGCTCTGTCCGCGCGGTCGAGTTGCCGGAGGAACAGCTTGCAGTCCGGCAACTGGCGGATGGCGGCTACGTCGTCGAGTCGCACTTCGGCTTCCGTCACGATGTCCGCAACAAGCCGGAAGGCATGTTCATCGTCTACGCACACGCCCGCGGTGCCCGTGCCTTGGACGTGCCTGAGGAAATGATCCACCTGTTCAAGGCGGTTACCGGCTACGAGGTCTACCTTCGGACCCTCTGGCGCGATCTGTACCGAGCCTACGGCCGTGAATGCGGCGACCGCGCTGCTGCTTACTGCCACGCGAAGACAGCGTTTGAGACGATCGGCTTGCCGGTCCCGGACGAAGCCCAGCCTCCAGCTACGGCCGCGCCCGCAACCGACGAAGCTGGGGATCGCCAGCGCAAGCTGAAGCGTGGCCTGAGGACGCCGGAGACAGCGTTCTACCTCCCGATTCTTCAAGCACTGGAGGAACTTCGGGGATCGGGCCGAGCCGGGGACGTGGTTCGGCGTGTGGGCGAGATCATGGCCGAGACCCTGGGGCCTGATGATCGAAAGCCGCTACCGAGCACAGGGCTTCCGCGCTGGGAGAACACCACTCAGTTTGCCAGGCACTCCATGGTCCGAAGCGGCCTCCTTAAGTCCGACTCGCGTCGCGGCTTGTGGGAGATTTCCCCGAAGGGCTTGGAGCACCTTAGGCGCTCGCGGTCCGGTTGACCTTACGCCGCTGGCCGGAACTTCTGCCAGAAGGCTTCCCTCATCGCGTGAAGCGGTAGCGATCGCGCCCCCGCTAGTGATGATGCAACAAGGACTTACGGCAACGTAGGTCCTTCTTTTTTGGGGCCAGAAACGTTGCTTGTACCCTGGATAGTACCCTACAGAAATTCCA
>JAAYEH010000150.1 GCA_012728855.1 Rhodopirellula sp.
CAGCCTTCTCGGTGCTCTTCATCACGACGCACCCGCATCGCCGCGATGCGGCGGCGAAGGCGATTTCCAAGATGAAAGGAGCTGACCTCTGGCTTTTCATTTCGCAGACCGACCTGAAGCCGGAGGCGTTTCTGTTTGAGCCGATCACCTACAACTGTAAGGGCGAGGCGGGGCCGCTCGTCAGAGCAACGCAGGGGAACGGGGCATCAACCTCGCCGAACGACGCCCCAGCCGTTGCCAACCCCTGAGCCCAATCGAGGGATGAGCCGGTTCGTCGAAGGGTAACGCCAGCGCGGGCCGCAGGTCGACTCGGCCCTGCTGCGCGCTCCGAGGCCCTGATCACGAGCCCGGCGATCAAATGCGAAAACCAGTGGAGAAACTGGCTCGGTGGGCGCCACGGTCGTGCGTTCGTCGGCCCGCCGTCGTTCGCGGAATGCCCCGTACCGGGACCAGCCGGAACTCGAGTCCGGCGACGCCGTCATCGACCAATCCCTCTGCTGGGCAGGCGTTGGACCATCTAGGACGAGTGGCTGCTAATTTTGGCTGACGATGGCGATTCAATTCCTGACCAGCGGCCCTCTTGCCGACTCCAATTCTGGTTCCCGAAGGACCCGCACCATCGCCAGTGTTCAACCGATTCTCGGTGGTCTGGGATGGTTCCGCCGAAGGGTGCTGCGGTCGGCACTACGTCCCCAACAGATACCGAAATACTCCGATCAAGACCACCGACAAGTTGATGCACAGGCCCAAGCCTGCGCAAATCGCGCCAACCAGCACATGTGTCATCCGCGATTGCGGCAAGGCACCACTCTGAATCTGGTTGTAGGCCACTGCAGCCAGTCTGAGAGCCACGCCGCCGGCGACGATTCCCAAGCAAGAACAAAATAGGCTGCTTGCCAGAGCAAAGATGCCGCAGACCATGGCCGTGGTGGGCATGGCTTTGTTGTCTGCAGCGGTCCGAGGGCGTTCCACAATCTTTGGCAAGGACGACACATAGGGTCTAGGAATCGGTTTCGCCGGCAAGGGACGCTCGCCCAGAGTGGCCGGGGATGCTGCCGCAAGGTCAGCCAAGACCGGCTCAGAGGGTTCTGACTCCGGTCTCGCTGGGACGGACTGCTCGTTGAACGCCCGTAGGCAATCCGGGCATACCACGTTCGAGATCACATTGCGATGAACTGTACACCAGTAGTGGAATTCTTCCGCTCCGGCACCGCAGGCTTCACAAGCACCAGCGTGATGGGGGTCAGCTTCACTACCACACTCACCGCACCGTTTCCGGACGAACTCGGCACCCGGCTGAGGCACATGGATGGAAGCACCGCACTTCGGACAGACCGAAAGCCGGCCAGCACGGTTCGCGGGGACTTTCAGGCGAGACCCGCAATGAACGCAGGGAAAACGGATCATCGCAAGTTCCTGCCCTAAATTGCGGCGTTCACCCGAGGGTAGATCTTCCCGACTAGTTCGGGCGGGATCCTCAGACAGCAGACTTCCGGCAACTGACCGGGGATCCGTCTTGCCAAGCACGGAACGCGTTCGTGTGGACCGGACATTTCACGTTCCAGCCGGTAACACAGCGTGTTGATCGTCAACATGGGGCGACCACGACGGGCGTAGGCCTCGAAGGATTCATATCGTTCGAGTCCTTCGATGTGGTCGTGGCCCCGAACCATTTGCTGAACTTCGAAGCCCAGCAGCTTGCCGGCCCGCTCACAGAACTCTTCGAAGTCCTCATAACCTAACCCCGCCCCTTTCGTGGCGCGGTTGGGAATTCGCTTCTTAGCCCGCGGGTGGGGCCGTGTCCAGACAAAGTCCTGCAAACATTTCGGATCGTTCAGGCTATCCGCGGTCTGCCAGCTTTCCCACAGGTCACGCAGCGGGACGCCTCCGTGAGCCGCCAGAAGCCCGTCTTGAAAGAAGAGCGCCCGGGGCGTCAGCCTGAACAGGTCGATCGTCAACCGCCCGATCTTCTGCGCGAGCGGATGATCGCGTTGGGGCGCGGCGTTAAGCCATTCCGAAAACTCGCAGGGCTCGACGGCGGCGGTAAACAACCCTGTCTCGCCATTGTAACCGAGCGATTCGTCGTGATTCCCGGTAAGCAGGCAAACTCGGCCCGGATTGTCGAGGATCAGTCGGAACATACGCAGCAGAGTCTCGCAACCCAACGGGCCATCATCGAACAAGTCCCCCATGAATACGATTTGGGTATTGGCCTGGTGCATTCTTTGGCGACGTTCGAGATAGACAATCGCCGCCTCCAGGGCCAGCAGATCGCTGTGTACGTCGCCGAGGAAATACGTCTCGCACGCATTGTCGTTATCGTCGACGACTACCGTTTTGCGGTCCGGGTCATCGTCGCGGTACTGATCGTAGAGCAGGCCCGGCAGTCTCCCGCGACGCATCAGGGCCTCGAACTCTTCCACCGTCCTTTGGGCCGACGTCTGGTCGTTCCAGGCCGCCATGGCGGCCTGACAACGGTCTTCGACCTCCTTCCAGGCTGCCTCCATGCCTTCGGCATCGCTGACCACCACGGGGGCCGGAGTCGTCGGCGCCGGACTCGACTCCGGAGCTGGCGATGTGGGAACGAGGACCAACTCTTCCGATCTTGCCGAAATGCCGGCTGTGAGCGCCGCGAAAGCTGTCGGCGAGCCCGGCGGATCGGCGGGAGATGATCCGGCCTCGGAACGCGGAGCCGGTGCAGTTGGAGGGTTCGCCGTCGTTGCCGGTGCAGCGGTTTCTGGATGAGGTTCGCCGGAGTCAGTCGCTACGGGCGACGCAGTAGGGGGCACCTTCGGGGCAGCCGTTCCCACCTCCGCATCTGGTGCGCACGCCGGTGTGAGGGTCTCCGACGGTAAGGCGGTCGGTGCCAGAGGATTGGGGCTCACGGTTGCGGCCTTTCTCTCTTGAGGGTCCGCAATCGTATCCGCGGCGGCGCTTGGTTGCTCGCCACATGCAGTGTCCGTGGATTCCGCCGCGACGTCGTGGGCTTCCGCGTCGGGGATCGAGGCCGACAGTCCGCTCCGCTCCGCCTCGCCACGTTCTTCGGGGGACGCTTGATTTGCTGCGTCGCGCGGGCTCTCGGCCACCTGAATCCATTGGTCGATCATGGTGTTCGCCTTCTCAACGGGCGTGGCACAGTACTTTCGATCCAGCTCGTCGAACCACTGCTCGGCTTGGTCAAGCTCCTCCTTGCTCAACAACTGGCCTGCCCCTTTCTGGAATCGGCATTTGGCGGCGAGCAGTTCCTTTCGGGAGAAGGTCCCTACCACGGGGTGCCTGCGGAGTGTGCGGATCAGGACGGGGAGGACAATGTCACGTGCGGTCGCCAACTCCGGCGGCAGGCCGTAGCCCAGGCGAAAGATTTCCATCAACTCGCGTTTGTCTTGAAGCGGTCCGTCGGCGGTCGCCGGCCGGAGAAAGTACTGGATGAAATCTTGGATGGGTCGGTCGCCCCATAGTCCAAACATCATGCTCTTGCTCCTTGGCGGGCAGGGGCCCCGCGATCCCCGTCCGCGTTACGCAGCAAAACCAGCCCGGCACTTCAGGCTGGCCCGCTAGGCTTCGATGGCCACGACGAGACGCATCTTCTCGGGTCCGATCGAGATGCAGGCACCGGATTCGAGCGGGACACACGCTTCCAGCTTGCCCCCGTTCAAGAACGTAGGGTTCTTTGCATCCGGCGCGTGCTCAATGATCCACGCGCCGGTGTCGCTGTCGCGAGTCACGCGGAACTGGCTGTCCGATGCGAAACGTGCCTCTTCGCCAGCGAAGGTCCGCAGCAGGTGCTTTCCCACGGTAGTGCTGATGCGGACCCGAATCGCTTTCCCCGTCTCCTGGGACTGCAGCACCAGCACCTGGCCGTCATAATACCCGCAGGCCTCGCAGGCGACCTTGCCATCGGTATTCGCTTCAAAACCGCAACTCTTGCATTTCCACGACACGGCAGCACCTCAGTCCAACACGATGGTCAAAGGCAATTTCACCACGCCCTTCGCCTCCCGGCCGACGGCCAGCACGTCCCCGGTCTTGAGCGCCGTGGGGGCGGTGATCGCCTTGCCGTTGAGCATGGTTTCGTTCGGCGCACCCGTCCTTGGCACAACCCACCACTGGCGGTCTTTGGGTTCCAGAGTGAACTGCTCCCCGTCCCAGAACCGGCTGTCTTCGCCGAACGTTTGCACCAGATGCTTGCCGACCACCGTGCGGATGCGGAGACGCATTTCAGTCCCGCTTTCGCTCCGCAGCCTGAGTGTTCTCGCGGCGGGAGGCGATGGCGGTCCCGGCTTCGCCTCGGGCGGCGTCGGGATGGGCTTCGGCGGGCTGGTAAGCGGAATCGATGGCGACGATCCGGGAGTGGTCCGCGACAGACGTTTCGACCCCGCACGCTTCAATAGCTCGTTCATCTCAATCGCGGCGGGCCGGCGCCCAGGATCGGGCGACAGGCAACGGTGCAGCACTTCCGCCAGCGCCTCGTTGTTGCCCGTATCACCAGCCAGTCGCGGGGGCTTGACGCGATACGCCTGGACGGCCTGCGCGTACTCGTCGCCTTCGAACGGGTAGGGATGACCATCAGCCAGAAGCTCGTAGAGGATCAGGCCAGCCGTGAACACGTCCGACGCCTTCAGGGGCGGCTTCCCCGCCAGATGCTCCGGCGAAAAGTAGTGCGGCGAGCCAATGTAGCCCTGGAAATCGTGCCACGGCGCCTTCCGGTCTGCGAGGACCGAGTAGTCCATATCGATCAGCTTGAGCTGGTATCCGGTTTTGATCGTCTTGTCCTCGTACAGCTGGATATTTGGCGGCTTCAGGTCACTGTGGATGATGTTGGCCTCGTGCAAGGCGCCCAGCCCCGCCAGGAAGACCTTCGCCAACGTGACGCGGTTGGGAAACGGGTGTCTGTTGGGATCTTCCTGGATCTGCCCCAGTATGGTTTCGAGGTCGTGGCCTCTTTGCACGAACTCGAACACCTGGAAGTAGCAGGGAGTTCCCCAATTCTCGACGAAGAAATCCACCATGCGGTAGCAGTAGTGCTTGACGCGGGCGCTCTGCAGGCGGCGTTTCAGTTCTTCCTGATAAGCCACGTAGCCTTTGAACCATTCCACCCTCACGGAGGGCGACTTGTACTGTTTGAAGAAGACCCTTTCGCCGCTGGGCGAGACGGCTTCGTAGGCGATGGCCATGGCGCCTTTGTTAAGCAGTTGCCTGATCTCGTAGCCCCGGACCTTTTCGCCCGGCCGAATCATCTTTGCCATGCGTTCGCTCCTTTCACCGGCTCGCGGCAGGAATCGCCGCAGCTGTTTTCGGGCGGTTCGGAAGTACGTCAGCCTTTCCAACCTGATTGTGTCAGACGCGCAAGATCCATGCACCTGGGCACCGTCCGTACGGTTGCGGCCGCTAACGGCCGGTCACGCGCTCGTCGCTGCGGCCCCAAGTGGCTTGCTCGTACAGGCCGCGTTCGACCGATGGCCCCCGCGGTGCCTGCTGGGTCGAGACCGAGATCGACTTGCCAATGTTGTTCAGAACCTGCGCAAAGTTGACGCGGGCCAGCCCGTCCCCTGTCACGTCGACGACCTCGTATTCACTTCGGTCCGCGGCGGCCAACTGGCTGAACACCGCCGAGTCCGGGGCGACGAGGAACAGCATGACTCGCAAGGCGTGGATCTTCTCGATCAGCTTCTGCAGCTGTGCCTGCTGGAATTCCCGTCCCACGCTCGTTTCGAATGGCTCGTCGGTGAGCATGATCACCACGCGGTGACAAGAAACGGCTTCGCGCCAGGGAAAGTCCAAACAGAAGTCCAACGCCACCAACGGCGCTTCGTCGCCGCCGACTTCCACTTGCTGCAGTCCGCGACTGAACTCCGCCATGTCCTGCGTGAAGAACCGCCCCTGCCGGCTGCGGTCCAGATACTGCACCCCCAGCAAGTCTTTTTCGTACAACGAACGCATCTGAAACACGATGCCGCCTGAGGACTGCCCGGCCCGATGGGCCACAAAGTCGACCCGCAAGTCCCACGTCTGCTGCGTATGCGACTTCAGCCCGGCCAAGAAATCCGTCAAGTGTTTCCGCACGGCGTTCAGGCACGGTGCCATCGACTCCGAAGCGTCGATGCAGAAAACGACGTCAGCAACGCCTTTGGTACTCATTCGGGAACCTCCCCACAACGAAAACGGGCTGCCGGCCAGAGCACCTGTTGGTCGTTACAGGAGTTCCGTATCGGCGGACTTCGAGATACTGGCAGCCAACGCCTTCAGCACGTTCTTGAAGTTGGCCGTATTGGCCGTGAAATCGCGGAGTGCCTCGACTGCCCCCTCCGGCCGGCTCGCATCGTACGGAATCAACTCGACCTCCGACTTGTCGATGTCGGTCAGGAGGTCGTAGCAGGGCATTTGCGGAGCGAAGATCGACAGGACGATCCGATTCGCCATGATCGCGTGCTTCAGGTCGTCCAGGCTGCCACCGCGTGCCTCCGGGATCACCATCGCCGATTTGAACGACGCATCGGTGAACACAATCACCACCCGAGTGGCTTCGCGGCGGTGCCGCCACTGATTGGGATCTTCCGCCCCTTTCTCCGAGGCGCTCATGGTGGCCACCTTGTACAAAGCGTCCAGCAGCGACTCGGGCTCGTCGCCGCCCCCTTCGGCCGTCAACGAGGCTAACTGCATCTTCAGCTGTGCGGCGTCGCGGACAAATCCGTGGTCGAAAAGCCAGCTTGATCCGTCCGCCTCGGCGTCGCGATACCCCACGACCCTGGCCCGCCAGTCCTTGATCGGCCGGGCGTTGTTGGCGTCCGCGGTCGTCAGGCTGTCCACGAAGATCGAGATGTTCTTTTTCAAGTCCTCAATCACCGGCCCCATGCTCCCCGACACGTCTACGACAAACACGATGTCGGCGACCCCCTTGACCTTCTTTTCCTGCAGACTCGACATGACTGGTTGCCCTCCACACGTAAGCGAACTACGAGCCCCATCGAAGGGGCAAGCGATCCGGCGAATATACCTCAACCTCCGCAGACCCGCAACGACTGGCGCCGCCTTCGAGTTGCCGATCCGCATCCGATATTCGCACCTTTGCTTAGCGAGCGTTCGGCCACGTCAGTTGCGGCGCGACCCTCGCGGTGCCCTCACGGCCTCTCCGACGTTCCGTAACCGGATCGTCGACTCGGTCATGCGCGGAATCCGTCGTGCCCTAGTCGCTCGGTGGCTGTTGTGACTCCAAGCTCGTTCTGAGCCGCTTCAAAAGGTCTGTCACCCTGCCCCACTCTTGCGGGAAGGCAGCTTCGTTGTAGACCCGCAGGGCGGCCTGGCAGCAGTCCACCACACGCCGCAAGTTCTCGCTCCGATGCCCTGTCGGAAGATCCGAGTAGGCCTGGCCGAGATTCATCTGCGCACGAGCCCAGTACTCCGGGAAATCAGCTTCAGTGTAGACGCGTAGGGCGGCTTGGCAGCAGTCGATGGCACGGTGCAAATTCTGGCCCCGGTCCCCCGTGGGAAGATCGAGGTAAGCGATGCCCAAGTTGTTCTGCGTGGCGGCCCAGTCCCGTGGGAAGTCGGCTTCGGTGTAGACCCGCAAGGCGGCTTGGAAACAGTCGATCGCATCGCGCAAGTTCTCGTTACGATCCCCCGTCGGAAGTTCTGCGAAGGCGATGCCCAAGATGACCTGCGTGGCGGCCCAGTCCCGTGGGAAGTCGGCTTCGGTGTAGACCCGCAGTGCAGCCTGGTAGTAGCCGATGGCTCGGTGCAAGTTCTCCGCGTGGTCCCCGTCTCGAAAATCCGAGTAGACGCAACCCAAGCTCCGTTGCGTCCTGGCCCAGTCGTGCGGAAAGTCGGCTTCGGTATAGACCCGCTGAGCTGCCCGGCAGTATTCAACAGCACGCAGCAGGTTTTCGTTGCGGTCCCCCGTCGGAAGATCTGAGTACGCGAGGCCCAATCTGCCTTGCGTTTCAGCCCAGTCCCGCGGAAAGTCAACTTCGGTGTAGACCCGCAGTGCAGCCTGGTAGTAGCCGATGGCTCGGTGCAAGTTCTCCGCGTGGTCCCCGTCTCGAAGATCCGAGTAGACGCAACCCAAGTGCTGTTGCGTCCTGGCCCAGTCGTGCGGAAAGTCGGCTTCGGTGTAGACCCGCTGAGCTGCCCGGCAGTATTCAATAGCACGCAGCAGGTTTTCGTTGCGGTCCCCCGTCGGAAGATCTGAGTACGCGAGGCCAAGGCTATTCTGCGTACAGGCCCAGTTCTCAGGGAACTCAGCTTGGGTGAAGATTCGCAGTGCAGCCTGGTAGCAGTCGATCGCGCGCAGCAGGTTATCGGTGCGGCCCCCAATCGGGAGAAATGGGAAGGAGGTGCCCAGGTGGGAGTAGGCGTTTCCGAGGTTATGCTGCGTCATCGCCCAGTCCTGCGGGAAGTCGGCTTCGGTCCTGACTCGCAGCGCGGCTTGGTAGCAGTCGATCGCGCGCCGAAGGTTCGCGTTACGGTCCCCGGTCGGAAGATTCATGTAAGCGATGCCCAAGTTGTTCTGCGTCAGGGCCCAGTCCTGCGGGAAGTCGGCTTCGGTGTGGATTTTCAGGGCGGCGTAGTAGCAATTAATAGCGAGCAGCAGGTTTTCGTTACGGTCCCCCGTCGGAACATCCAAATAGGCACCCCCCAAGTTATGCTGCGTAGCAGCCCAGTAATGCGGGAAGTCGGCTTCGGTGTAGACCCGCAACGCTGCCTGGTAACAGTCGATTGCGCGGCGCAGGTTCTCACTACGGTCACCCGTCGGAATGGCCAAGTAAACATTGCCCAAGTTATTCTGTGTCATGCCCCATTCTGAGGAGCATCCAGCCTCGGTTCTGACTCGAAGGGCAGCTTGGTGGCAATCGATTGCACGCCGAAGATTCTCGTTACGGTCCCCGGTCGGAAGATCGAAGTAGACGTTGCCCAAGATGTTCTGAGTCTCAGCCCAGTCGTCTGGGAAGTCTGCTTCAGTGTAGATTATCAAAGCGGTCTCACAGTACGCGATAGCCGTCAGTAGTACGTCGCGTCGCCATGCCGTCGGTGTTTGCGCCGAGGCGCACCCAATAGCTCGGTGAGCCCAAGCCCACAACTGGTCGCCGTGCCTTCGTCGCTCGGTCTCGTCCAAATCCGTATCCGACCACCAGGTGAGCAACTGGCGGGCCCTGGCAGTGTTCAGACTTTTCAGGGCCGCTTTGTGCTGCTCGATCCAATCGCGAAGCGATTCTTCCGCTTGCAGTGTCCACCGATGAAACCAACTCAGCGAGGCGACCTCCCGCGTCGCCCAGTAATCCGTATACCATCGGTGTACAGCTTCCCAGCGTTTGCCATCCGAGCCCCGTTCCACCCGTTCCGCGAGAACCCGCCGCATCGTCTTGTGCAGGCGATAGAACCCTTCCGCATCCGGCCCTTCGACGAACGAGAAGCCGGTCAGAAGTTCCCAGTCCGCACGGCCAACGTTGTGCTGGCGCGCTGCCGCCAGCGACAACGCGGCCTGCTCGTCGAACCGCGGCGTCAGGCTCAACTCTTCAATCCACATTTCCAACCCGCGGTGGTGCAGAGATTTGAGAAACCGCAGGGCCAGTTCATTGGCAACACTATCACCTGGGACGCCCGAAAATGTCGCTACCGAGGGATCTTCCCCGGCGTGCATCCGGCGGTGGTTCAGGACGATTTCAGCGCACAGGGCCAAGTACAGCGGATGGCAGTGGGTGGTGTCTGGGGCTGGATCCTCGTCACAGCAGTCCACGATGGCCTGCTGCAACGGTGACGCACGCTGATCGGCTGGCGGGCCGATGCCGCACTTGGCCAGAAACGCTTGGGCGTCGTGGGCCGACAGGCCACCGATCAAGTGCTGGTCCAGATCCTCCTGCCAATTCGGATCGCCCTCGCTCTCGCCAACCCATTCCAGGCGGTCACGACCGCAGATCACCAACAGCACTCCCACGTGCAGACAGAATTTGGCCAACTCCCGCACCCAGTGGTCCAGTCGCCGCGATTGGGATGCCTTGCCGGCTTCCCGGTCCACCCACAGCGATTCATAGGTGTCCAGGAACAGCACGCCCCGGCAAGCCTTCTCGCCACGCTCCGGCAGGCCCTCCCGCAAATCCATCCCAAAACGCCGAATTAGTTCGTCCCCCAGCAACGGATCGTTCTGCCGGGCACGTCGCCGCAGTTCGATGGCGTCGCTCGTTCCCCCGGCACGCCGAATCCATGACTCCAGGACAGGAAATCGGTGCAGTTCACGGCGCAGCATGGATTCGACGCTATCTGCCGAGACCGGCAGCCATCCGACGGCGAAATCCAACAGGTCTTTCAGACCCGGCTTGATGTGCAACAGCGGTACCTCGCTCCCGCTTTCCTGGGCCAGAATCACCGCCAGGCACAAATCGAAATTCGGGAACTGGACGAAGAAGGATTCCTCCAGGTCCGTCCGCAGTCGGAGCAGCACTTCGCGATATGCCTGCGTGGTCTCCCGAACATTTTCCAAATTGAATTGGGCGAATGGAACGGGCGGCTTGGTTTCCTCCAGTTCGGCGGCCAGCTTGCGCTGTAGCGCGCTCTTGCCGACTCCGCCCACGCCGTAGAAGACCAAGACGCGAAGCTCGTCCGCATCTTCGATTTCCAAGTACCGTTGGAAGGCTTCAATGAAGTGCGTCCGATCGGTAAAATACTCCGTGGCCGCGATCTGGGAGAGTCGCGGTTTTTGCTCGAACGGATCAGGCCGTGACCGCTTTGAGGATGCCATCTCAGGAGACCTTTCTAACACGCACCACGCCGCGGTGTCGCCGGGTGTCAGTTCAGGGCCACCGCGACGCAGCAAAGGTAACCTCCAACATACCAGAAGCCTCGCGCTATTCGTACTGGCCGTTAGATTCTTGGTGTTCAGCGCGAACCACGTTGCGGACCACCGACTCGCCGACGATCGTCGCTAAATCCTGACCGCCGGGGCCATCGGCGGGACGAACCGCGACGTGCGACAACTCGTCAACCGGCCGTGACGTGAGACCGTGGTTCGTTGTTCCCATGCGCTGGGGGTTTCAGCCGGCGAGCAAGTTCGGAGGGTGAGCAAGTTTGGTTTCGGGCCGGTTCCCAGTCGCCGGCTTGTGATCGTCACTGAGTCCAAGCCGCCGACAGGGCCTCGCCCTCGACGCGCTGCAGCTCCCGGCCGCCGGTGTCGATCGGCACCGGCCGCGACGCTGGACAAATCGCCCTAGGGTCTTGTACCGGCCCGACTTGGCGTCTACACTTCGTGCCGATTGCTGTGCGTCTTATGCGGCCGATTCTGCTTCCGCAGAAGCTTCTTCGGCGTGGGATCCGGCCGTAGAATTAGATCGTTCGGCGGCTCTGAGGGGAGGGTGAAACGTGTCGTTTGCGCAGACTCTTGTTATCGCGCTCTGCACGGCAGGCAGCACTGCCCTACTTGCGTGGTTGGGCCAGTTGCTAATCGCCTATCTGCAGCGTCGAAATGAGCGTGCGAAGTACTTCCGCGAGAAGCTACTCGAACGCTACTCAGAGTTCGCCGCTCTAGTCGCCGCCGATCTCGAGCGTGCTCGCTCCGTTCGTTCCGCAATGGCTCTCGGTGACAAGGACGGAGACTATGCCGAAGCCAAGAAGATCGAGGACAAACGACATACACTCCGCCTTGACTTACTTCGGGCGTCTTTGCAGATTAGGCTAATCGAGTCGGACGCCTCCCTGGCCAAGAGGGTAGAGGTGATGGCCAAGGCCCAGCCGTTTATGGCGTTTCCGTTCCCGCCACGCTGGCACGAGGGCAACTACGACGAGCGGTCCGAAAGGTTCGACTCCGAGATCGCCGCCTTCGACAAGCAACTCGTGGAGTTGATCGAGGCGGTGTTGCAGAAGCGTTCGGGCGGGGCATCGGGGCGATAGCGTCCAACGCAATGCACGCGCGCGTTAAGACGGCTTCCAAGGCAGATCGTCCACTCCTCCCCGCGTGATCGCAGACGTTCGGCGAGTGAAACAAATGGACAGTCGAATCCTCAGGATGGAAGGCACGGCGACGTTCTACACGTTCGCTTACCTTCGTCAAGCGGCGTGGAATGCATTTGACACCGCCAAGACCGTTTCCGAAGGGGCAAACTACCATCGGATTTCGGCGGTTCTGCTTTCCGCGCTCACGATGGAAGCGCACCTCAATCACGTTGGTGAAGCGGTGATTCCAAACTGGCTCAACATCGAGCCGACGCTTCGCTGGCGCGACAAATTCGCGCATGTTGCGCAGCAACTCAAACTGACTATCGACAAGTCGCGTCGGCCAGTTCAGACCATAATCGAACTGTTCAGATTCCGCGATAGACTGGTGCATGGAAAGACGCACTCGGAGGATTTGCAGTACAAGCATGTTGAAGGGCGTCCATCACGCGAAGAAAATCTTGATCCGGGATGGCTTCGCAAGTACTGGTCTGACGATGCCGTCCAACGCGTTCTCGATGACGTCGAGCAGGTGCTTGAGATGTTCCACAACACCGCAGGGCTCGAGAAACACACTTTGAATTTGATTGTCGATGGAGAATTCGCCGAACAGGAACCGTAATGGCCGCACCCTGTGAACGCGGGCCAGGACCGACACTACGTCATCGCGAGCCGAAGGCCAAGCCTTTTGCGGACGCCGAGTCCATCTACGGCGTACGCTCCGGCGCCGCCTTCAGCGTGGACCATGTCGGTTCATGTCGCGCCCTGGATAACGCTGGCCGCCAGCGATGGCCGTCGAGTGGCAGGCGCTGGGACACGACCGGCGGCCGATCCCAAACGGGGACGATTCGGCACCGTAACCGTGCCAACGTACCGCGCACCTCACCCTCGACGCCTTGAACGCTCACGTTCATCGACTTTGCCACGCGTGGATAACGCTGTGGCCCAGCCGCTGGATGCCTATTGACGTTCGACACTTGTTCGCAACTGATTCACGGCCTTTGTCAGTCTGGCCCAGTCATCCGGGTAATCGACTTCGGTATAGATCCGTAGGGCCGCTCGGTAGCAGTCGATCGAGCGCCGGAGGTTCTCGTTACGGTCGCCCGTCGGAAGGTCCGCGTAGACGGCGCCCAGTCCGTCCTGCGTAGCAGCCCAGTCCTGCGGGAAGCCCGCTTCGGTGTAGACCCGCAGAGCCCTCTGGAAGCAGTCAATTGCGTGCTGCACGTTCTCGTGCCGGTCCCCCGCCGGGAGACGTGAGTAGGCAATGCCCAAGTTCTTCTGCGTAGCAGCCCAGTCCCAGGGGAAGTCATCCTCGGTGAAGACCCGAAGGGCGGCGTGGTAGCAGTCGATCGCTCGCCGTAAGTTCTCGCCGCCGGGCGGCATCGAAAGATTCGAGTGAGCGATTCCCAAGACGTTCTGCGTCGTCGCCCATTCGCGCGGGAACTCAGCTTCGGTTCTAACCCGCAGGGCCGACTCGGCGCAGTCGATGGCGCGCCGCAGGTTGTCATTACGGTCGTCTGTTCGAAGTTCCGCGTAGGCGACGGCCAAGTTGTGCTGGGTATCGGCCCAGTCCTCAGGGGACTCGGCTTCCGTGAGAATCCGCAAGGCTCCCTGGAAGCAGGCAAACGCTCGCCGCAAGTTCTCGGTGCGGTCCCCCGTCGGAAGATCACGGACGGCGATCCCCAAGTTGTTCTGCGTCAGTGCCCAGTCCCGCGGAAAGTCCGCTTCGGTTTTGACCCGCAGCGCGTCTTCGCAGCAGGCGATCGCGCGCCGAAGGTTCTCGCCTCGGTCCCCCGTAGGAAGATCCCGGTACGCGATGCTCAAGTTGTTCTGCGTCATCGCCCAGTCGCGCGGGAAGTCGGATTCGGTGTGGACCCGCTGCGCCGCCTGGTAGAACTCGATGGCCCGCCGCAGGTTCTGGCCACGATCTCCCGTCGGAAGATACGAGTAGGCGCTGCCCAAGCTGTTCTGCGTCATCGCCCAATCCTGCGGGAAGTCAGCTTCGGTGTAGACCCGCAGCGCCGCCTGATAGCAGCCGATGGCCTTTCGCAGGTTATCGCCGCGATCTCGCGTCGGAAGACAGCAATAGGCGTTGCCCAAGTTGGCCTGTGTACCGGCCCATTCCGCCGGGAACTCGGCTTCGGTGTACACTCGCAGGGCCGCATCATAGCAATCGATGGCGTGCCGCAAGTTCTGGCTCGGGTCCCCCGCCGGAAGATCCGAGTAGGCGAGGCCCAAGTTGTTCTGCGTCATCGCCCATTGCGATGGGAAATCGGCTTCGGTGTACACTCGTAAGGCCGCGTGGTAGCAGGCGATGGCTCGCCGCAAGTTCTCGCCACGGTCCCCCGTCGGAAGATACCAGTAGGCGTTCCCCAAGTTGTTCAGCGTACCGGCCCAACTCTGCGGGAAGTCGGCTTCGGTGTGAACCCGCAAGGTGGCCTCGTAGCACTCGATTGCGCACCGCAGGTTCTCGCCACGGTCACCCGTCGGGAGACTCTTGTAGGCGACGCCCAACATGTTCTGCGTAGCCGCCCATTCGTGCGGGAAGTTCGCCTCGGTGTAGACCTGCAGGGCGGCTTCGTAGTAGCCCATCGCGCGCCGTAGGTTCTCGCTTCGGTCGCCCGTGGGAAGGTCCGCATGGGCGCCACCCATGCAGCATTGCGTGTGAGCCCATTCTCGCGGGAAATCGACTTTGGTGAACACCCGCACGGCGGCCTGATAATATTCGATCGCGCGGCGCAGGTTCTCGTTGCGATCCCCGGTTGGAAGATTCGCGTAGATGCCAGCCAAGTTGACTCGCATGGCGGCCCATTCGTGCGCGAAATCGGTTTCGCTGAAGGCTCCCAGGCCCGCTTGGTAGCAGTCGATCGCGCGCTGCAGGTTCTCACTCCGGTCGCCCGTCGGAAGACAGGAGTAGGCGAGGCCCAAGTTGGTCTGCGTACGTGCCCGTTCGTGCGGGAAGTCCGTCTCGGTGTAGACTTGCAGGGCGGCTTCGTAGTAGCCCATCGCGCGCCGTAGGTTCTGGCTTCGGTCCCCCGTGGGAAGATCCGAGTACGCCAAGCCTAAGTTGTTCTGCGTATGAGCGCATTCGTACGGGAAATCCGCCTCGGTGTAGACTTGCAGGGCCGCCTGGCAGCAGTCGATCGCGCGCCGCAGGTTCTCCGTACGGTCTCCCCTCGGAAGAGAAGAGTAGGCGAGGCTCAAGTTGCTCTGCGTATCAGCCCATTCGTACGGGAAATCCGCCTCGGTGTAGACTTGCAGGGCCGCCTGGCAGCAGTCGATCGCGCACCGGAGGTTCTCACCACGGTCCCCTGTCGGAAGTTTCCAGTGGGCGATGGCCAAATTGTGCTGCATTGCAGCCCATTCCCGTGGGAAGTCGGCTTCAGTCCTGACTCTCAGCACGGCCTGGTAGTGCTCGATGGCCTTGAGCAGCACTTCGTGACGTGGTGCAATCGGTGTTTCCGTGAATGCGTAGGCAATGGCGTCATGTGCCCGACCCCACAACTCGTCACCGAGCCTTCGTCGCTCGGTTTCGTCCAAATCCGTATCCAACCACCACGTCAGTAACTCCCGGGCTCTGGCAATGTTCAGACTTTTCAGCGCCGCTTCGTGCTGCTGCGTCCAATCGCGAAGTGCTTCTTCCGCCTCGGTTGTCCACCGATGAAACCAACTCAGCGACGCCACCTCCCGCGTCCCCCAGTAAGTCGCATACCAACGGTGCACTGCTTCCCAGCGTTTGCCATCCGAGCCGTGCTCCACACGCTCCATGAGAACCCGCCGCATGGTCTTGTGCAGGCGATAGAAGCCTTCCACGTCCGGCTTTTCGACGAAAGAGAAACCGGTCAGGAGTTCCCAGTCGGCCCGGCCAACGTTGTGCTGGCGCGCTGCCGCCAGCGACAACGCGGCCTGCTCGTCGAACCGCGGCGTCAGGCTCAACTCTTCAATCCACATTTCCAACCCGCGGTGGTGCAGCGACTTGAGAAACCGCAACGCTAGTTCATTCGCAACGTTGTCATTCGGGACACCCGAAAATGTCGCCGCAGCCGGATCTTCGCCGCCGTGCGCCCGCCGATGGCCCAGGACGATTTCCGCGCAGAGAGCCAAATACAGCGGATGGCAGCGAACCGTCTCCGGCTGCGGATCCTCGTCACAGCATGCCAGGATCGCACTCTGTAGCGCCGTCGGACTCTGATCGGCAGGCGAGCCGATGCCGCACTTCGCCAGAAACGCTTGGGCATCGTGGGCCGACAGGCCACCGATCAAGTGCTGGTCCAATTCGTCCCGCCAATTCGGATCATCCTCGCCTTCGCCAGCCCATTCCAGCCGGTCCCGACCGCAGACCACCAGCAGCACGCCCGCCGCCCGGCAGAACTTGGCCAATTCCCGCACCCAGTGGTCCAGCCGCCGCGATTGGGCCGCTTTCCCGGCTTCCCGGTCCACCCACAACGATTCGTACGTGTCCAGGAACAGCACGCCCCGGCAAGCCTTCTCGCCACGCTCTGGCAGCCCGTCCCGCAAATCCAGCATGAACCGCTTGATCAGTTCGTCACCCAGCAGGGGATCATTCTGCCGCGCCCGCCTCCGCAGTTCGACGGCGTCACTCGTTCCCCCGGCACGCCGAATCCAAGACTCCAGGACAGGAAATCGGGGCAACTCTCGCCGCAGCATGGATTCGACGCTATCTGCCGAGACCGGCAGCCATCCGGCCGCGAAATCCAAAAGTTCTTTCAAGCCCGGCCTGATGTGCAACAGCGGCACCTCGCTGCCGCTTTCCTGGGCTAGAATCACGGCCAGGCACAAATCGAAATTCGGGAACTGGATGGAAAAGAACCTCTCCAGGTCCGTCCGCAATCGGAGCAGAACCTCCCGGTAGGCCTGCGTCGTGTCCCGCACATTCTCCAAATTGAATTGGGCGTAAGGGACACGGGGCCGCATCTCGTCCAATTCGGCAACCAGCTTTCGCTGCAAGGCACTCTTGCCCACTCCGCCCACGCCGTAGAAGACCAGGACGCGAAGATCATCCGGATCTTCGATTTCCAAGTACCGCTGGAACGCTTCAATGAAGTGCGTCCGATCGGTAAAATACTCCGTGGCCGCGATCTGGGAGAGCCGGCGGGGCTGCTCAAACGGGTCGGGGCGCGATCGCTTTGAAGCTGCCATCTCGGGAGACCTTTCTAACACGCACCACGCCGCGGTGTCGCCCCGTGCCAGCCCAGGTCGACGCGCTACACGGCAGTGGTGACTGCCCCCAACATACCAAACATTTCGAGTTTTTCGCACTAGCCGACGGCTTCTTCCCGACACACGACCGACGATCGTGCTGGCGTCGACGTTCCGTATCGGGGAAAATGGAACGATCGTCTCCGGCAACGCGTCATCTCGCCGTCGACAAGATACGAACCCGTGCAGGCGCATGGCGACGACGCTTGCCCCTAAAATCCTACGTCTCGAAGCAAGGCGTGTTACTCGCCATTCACTCCTGCAGCCAGGGCACGCTCGAAGTCGGACGACGCCAAGTCTGACGAGCTCACGCGCATGCCTGTTCGGGTAGATCGTCCGTGCTCGGTCTCCATGACGCAAAGGCTTGAGGCGTTCCTTCGGCCCCGCAGAAAGACCGCTCCATGTCGGGGACGCAACGCGACAAGACGGATCTGTGTTCGGAGTTGCCTTGCGCGCACAGGTCACATCCACCTCAGCAGTCTAGGTCGGGAGCACCACCAACCAGTCGCGCCATCAACCTGACGACAATCCGCCGGGGCCTGTGCGCCGTCGTCCTGCCCGTGAGTGTACGCATCGGTTCACCGCACCGGTCATCCGTAGACGCTGCGAACACCGCTGTTCCACCAACAGTTAAGGATATGGTCGTCCGTTGTTTCTGTTGATTCGCGCGCATCTCACGCCGCGCTGGTCGTCGATGGCCGATTTCCCAATCGATCGACCCAATTGCTCGCCCCCGAATTCCACGCTCGGCAGTCGCACGGTTCCGCAAAGCCGGCGCGATGAGCCACCGCACATCGCAGAGGCGGAACGACAGCGAGCGGCGTCGGCCAACGCGGCTCGCCGACGGCATTTGAGCGCCACGCAATGCCAAGTGCCACCGGGTGAGCGCGCCGTGCCCTGATGCCACTGCGGTACCACGACCGCTGCGTAGAACGCGATGACAACTGCGACAGCGCCGCCGCAATGCTACGATCGGCCGTTGTCGAATTCGTGTTACGTCCACTCGAAGGGCAACTCACCCCCAGCCGTTCTCATCCGACGCCAAGGTACGCAATCCAACCACGTTTGGTGACGATCAAGCGGGCGTTTGCCCCTATCGGTCCGCGGCGCTGCGCGCAATCTCCGCACCACGAGCGAACAATCAGACCGTCAGCCATATCGCGCGACCCCTCAACGTGTTTCACCCAGGAAGGCGAAGACCTCGCCGACAGACCACTCGTCGACCAGTAGTCAGACGATCGAACCGCCAATTCTAATCCCGCCTCCCGGAGCTACCACATCTTCTCCTTTCCCATGACATTAACTCGACTGTCGGAGAGCATTTCCCTGGTTGTGAAAAAAAGGATTGGTTTTACTCATTACGGGTGGATTTTAATTCACGTTTTTAGGTTTGTCCGTTGGTGGGTCCGTTAGTGGGTCCGTCAGTGGTCCGCCGCGGAACGTACATGCAGTCTATGTGTATGTTTTGTAAGTTGTTTGTTCGCAGCAGCTTCGGGGTGCCAGGGGCTCTCGTCGCAAGGCTCCTCGGCCCCTGGCTGGCCTAGTGCGTGACGGGGTTGGTTTCGAGTGCTCGCGTTACTCG
>JAAYEH010000151.1 GCA_012728855.1 Rhodopirellula sp.
AGGCGGTTCATCCCCGCGTGTACGGGGAACTCAGCGGATTTACGAGCCGGGCGGCCCCCTTGATCGGTTCATCCCCGCGTGTACGGGGAACTCCTTTTCGTTCCATACAATACGCCCCTCCGTGTCGGTTCATCCCCGCGTGTACGGGGAACTCCTACGTTGAACTAGTGATAGTTCAACGGTAAACGGTTCATCCCCGCGTGTACGGGGAACTCGGGGGTATTCCGAATCTGATGTCTGCAAGTACCGGTTCATCCCCGCGTGTACGGGGAACTCTCTTCTCTCTATCTCTGCTAATACCAATACCTTGCGATTTGTGAGAAATCCTACCGACTATCATCGACCGTTTCATTATGTGTTTGGCCAGGAGGATTGAACGCGCAAAGTTTCAGCCCATCCAGTTCGACGGGGACGCGGCGATTGGCTCCACAGGTATCAAAATCCAAGCCCAGGTCATCGGGCGTGGACCAGACGACCACGGCGTTTCCTTCTCCGATTTCATCCTTCACGACCTTCCATGTCCGCTCGCGGACTCTTCGCGAATAGTCGCCGACGTAGACCCCTGAGCGGACTTCCAAGAAGAGCCGCGTCAGGTATCCGCGCAATCGCGGCGGGGCGTTTTCAAGTACGATGACCAGCATCTCCCGTCTGCTCCTCGTTGGGAATGGCGATGGGCATGGCTTCCTCATGGGCTTTGGGCAGGGGAATGCCGCCAGCCGCCAGGATCTCTTCGATGGTGGGAATGATCCGATCCAAGAGCTTGTGTTTGCGGAAACTGTTGCGGCAATACCATCGAGTTTCGCGCTGGGGATCGCCTTTGTTGGCTGCCACCACCTTAAAGGCGATGGGCACGGCGGTCTCGAACTTGAACAGGTCGGCAATGTCGTACACGAACGACAAAGGCTTACCGGTGTGGAGAAAGCCGATGGCCGGGGCATAGCCTGCCGCCAGAATGGCCGCCTCGCACAGTCCATAGAGGCAGTGGTTTGCCACGCTGAGGCAGCGGTTCACCACGTTAGCGGAGTCGAAGTGCTTGGGATCGTACTTGCGGCTGTCCCAAGGAACGCCGTACTGCCGCGCCAAGAGCTGGTACATGGTGCGAACCCGGACGCCTTCGATGCCGCGCAACTGGTCGATGCTCCGCCGCGCGGGTGGCTCCTCCCTGAAGCGGAAGCGGTACATCGCGCGGACGACCTTGATGCGCAAGTCGTCGTCCAGCGCGAGTTTGGCTTGGTATAAGAGGCGGTCGGAGCGTGCTCCGCCCGGCTGCCCAGCCGAATAAAGCCGGACGCCCCCTTCTCCAACCCATTGGATCAGGCATCCGACCTCAGCCGCTAAAGCAACGGCCGCGTGGGTGATGCTCGTGCCGGGTTCCAGGAAGATGCAGGCCAGTCCGCCGACCGGGAGGTGAGTGCGGATGCCGTCCTTGTCGACCAGCACCAGCGCGCCGTCCTGGACTTCAATGCTTCCACGCTGAAGCCAGGCCATGCTCGTCCGCTCTCTCATAGGGATGGGGTTGGATTCGAGTCTCATGATGTTCCCTGAGAAATTCGTACTCTGCGGGGCGTAAACATGCGTCGATCCGAGGCGAAGGATACCGGCTGATCGGGCAGGGAGTCCCGCCCTTCGGCAAACGACTCGGCATCCTCTTGTCGAGTGAAGGCCTTCAGCGGCTCCTCGCCGATGAGGAGTTTCAACGCCTCGCCGCGCGAGTCTCGCAATCCGGCCAGGATCGGGGCCGACGGAATGCAAGTCTTGCGCCCCAACCAAAGGCCCCATTTTGGATCGGCAAGGGCATTCGCGATTTGCTCGAGCAAGACCGCGCTGCCTTCGATAATAACGCCGAAAGAAGCATCGGTCAGGTATTGCCGATGCGTGATATGGCAGTCCTTCGTCCCGCCATCGGCTTTCCTTGTGTTCTGCACGGTGTGGTAATCCTGAAGTCGCCGGACGCTTAACGTCGTTTCTCTCGCGGCGTGCGGGTAATGATGCTCGACTACTCGAGGAATGGCGATTGCCATCATCCGCAACGCCGCAAACCTCGCAAGAAACGTCTCTTCTTCATCGCTGCCGCGTCCAAAACCAAGCGCAGCGCAGCACATTCCGGCCAGGGCGCTCTTGGTGGGCATGAGGCCCGTGTTCCGCCGATTATACTGGCTGTCAAAACCCCAGGATTGGAGGGGCCCTTGCAAGCGGAGAGCAAGACACTTGTTTTCAGATGACATGGTTCACCACCTCATCCAGGAATACCGGTAAGCTCACCTCAGGAATCTGTTTCTCGAGCACAGCCTCGATTCCCCACGTCGTCTTGAGCTTCTCATACTCGGCCTTCAGGCGTTTGACCGATTCCTCGGCGTAACCATGATTGGAGCGGAGCGGATTCTCGAAGGCATTGATCAATTGGACGGGATGCCCCTTTTCCCGTACCACTCCGAGAACAAAAACGGGCCGGGTATTGCCGTTCATGGTATACTTGCGGGCACCTGGAATCGCCTCGATCGTGGCCTTCACGAAGGTGCGCACCACAGCCTGGCGCTCTTCCAGTGTCATGGACGCAAGGTGCCCGGCATCAGCCAGCATATCGAGGTTCAGCGCGGCAAAGCGGTAATAGGTGGCAGAGTTGAACTCCAGAGTGCTGGTCATGCCGGCGCCAGATTCCTCCTTGGGTTGAAGGTCGTCGACGGCGGCAAAGAAGTCGATCTCGTTGTCGGCCTTGTGCGTGGAAAGCGCATGGGAGAACATCGCGGCAGCTTCCACGGTCAAAGAATGGTCGTTGGCGACCATGCGACCGAAGATGGAAATGTCCGCGGCATCCTTGATGGCCTTGGCGTTCTTCGTGTCAATCGCCTTGATGGCCTTCTTAACATCCTTAGATTTGGAATAGGCCATCGCAAGCGTTTGGATTTCAAGCGGAGACATGAAATAAAGAGTTGTCGATTTCACTTTGTCGGTAGACTTGGCATCGAGTTTCACCAAGGCGTCGATAATCTCCTTCGCTGCCTTATCGGCCTCCGCCTCCGTGAGTTCTGCACTTTTCAGGGCCGCGACAAGCGGTTCGTACAGCAATCGAGTCCGCTCTCCCTTGAAATGATCGGGCGACAATTCCTTCGCCATCTCCCGGATCGCGCGTTTCCACGACTGGCTGGAGACCCGCGCTCGTTGCACGCCACCGAAGACGGCCGTCTTCGGCGAATTCAGGTCGTCGCGATTGAGGCAAGCGACGGGGACGGACTGAATGATGTGAAGTTCCAGATGTCTCATGTTCTTTTCCTTATCAAACGGGTTTTCTACAGGTTGACAGGCGCCAGCAGAAGCAGGCCGAAGCCGAAGCCCTTGGCGCTGCCTACACCGGCGTAATAGGTTTCAGTGAATCTCTTGGCGTCGGTCACTTCCAGTACGCCCCGGAACTGCACGCCCCCATGGCAGGCTGCGTGTTCGTGCTTGCGGAAATGGCTCTTCACCATGGGGCCGATTTCCAGCGGCTTGTCGGCGACGATTCGAAAACCGCCCGCCTGTCCCTTCCGGTCAATCCAGTCGCGGAGTTCGTCGGGTTGGATCAGGGGGACACGTTTCCCGTTGCGCTTGCGCTCCCCTTGCTCATCGCGTTGCACCAGGCACTTAACGGGGTTGGCAAGCAAATCGAAGGCATAGCATCCATGGGAGAGAAACGACGGCGCAATTTCCCTGACGGCAAAACTCTCCGGCGGGCACCAGTTGGGGCGCGTTGGCCGGCGAGGAGACAAGATCCACAGCCGAAATGCTCCTTCCAGCGTGTCGATGCGAGTGAGGAAGTCGCGATTCCGGTCGGGTTCTCCCGGAAAACATTGCCAGAACCGCTGATGCCAATCGTAGCTGTCCCGCACGCCGCTGGCAAAGACGCTCTCGGCGTCGATCTGCATGCACGCAAGCCAACTCATGATTGTCCTCCTCCTTCCGCCGGGGACAGCGAAGCGGCCCCCGTTCCGGGTGCCCAGAACGAAGCGGCCCATGCGCTCTTCGTGCGGTCATTCCAAAACGCCAAGTCGGTTTCAAGCTGCTCGTAGTTGACGGGCACTCCATTGGACTTTGCCATGAGCACCATGCGGGTCACTCGTTCATGTAGCTCATCGCCTCTTTCCGCCGCAAGCAAATGCAGGAAACGCCGTTCGATCGGCGTCAGCTTGCTGTCGTCGCTACGATTGTCGCCACGACGACTTTGAATATCCCTGCAAGTGTCGCCGAAATTGCCGTTCCCGGTCTCGTCCGGGTGGGTGGCGTACAGAGCGGCAACAATCGCCGCCATTCGGTTTGTGACAGCCACACCCAGCCGGTGCAAGACCGGCCAGGCGCGCTGTTTCTTGCTCTCCACCAGGGCACAGCGAAGATCGGCCATCATCCCCCGATCTTCCTTGCGCCTGCGGAGTTGGTCCAAGAGTAAACTCATGCTTCGTCCTCCTTTTCCGGTGCTTTGGCTTCGTCGTTGCGTTTAATAAATCGTTTCCAGCCTTCAGTGAATGCCCGGATTTGCCGAGGCGTGTCCTGCCCGCAGGCAGTGCGATAGGCATCGCAGGCGGCGACAAAGAGCATCTTCCGCCAGGCATCGCGGGTCGGAAGACTGTCCTTGGTGCCGACAGCTTCGATGTGCGCCATGAGCAGGGCGAGGCCCTTTTCGACGGTCGTCCAATAATGGGTGGTAGCGATGCCGTGGAGTTTCGCTTTCAATTCTCCCTTGCTCGGACCGGCTCCTTTCAAACGACCTTCCCATCCGCCGTCAATCGCTGATCTATAACCCTCGACGGCCCAGCCGAGACGGCTGGCCGTCTCATCTGCGATCTTGACTTCGGATTCGTACGCAGATGCTCCTTCAGGACTGGAGAGGCGGGCCGGAATTCTGAAGACCGATTGCGTGGTATCGACAATGTTGGCTTGATCGCGAGCCAACGCGCCGACAATCAGATCACATCCGTGGCCGTCCTGAATCGCTCGAAGAGACAGTGGCCCGCCAGTGCCTTCGGCCTTTCGCTTTACGATGATCGCCCCAAGCTCGCGCCAGAGGGCTTTCGAGGGACGGTACGACAGAAGCGCCCGTTCTTCCTTCTTGGCACTTCTCCGGAGAACTACGGTTGCCGTGGGCTCCTGAGGAAAACCATCGGCAAACGTCGGGTAAACCAAGCCATCTCCGAGTAGCATCCACTTCCCGTCGGGATGCAACCGGATAAACCGGCTCATGGGCACAAGTCGCCCGACATACGTTGCCGTAGCGTTCGTGATATTCGCTGTGTCGTGAAAAGAACAGGGCGGTCGCTCCCAGATAGGTTTCCCGATTTCTCTGTCTCCGTAGCTGAAACGAATATCTTCATTCGTTGGGAGATTGAGATGCATCGAGTCAACAACATCCCGCCCTCGCAAGAGAGCATGAACCATCGAAGCCGGCACGCACGGCGAGTCTTTCGACGACTTCGTGGTCTGTTTTCCGTTCCAGTAGACTTGCGATATCAGTCCCCCCGGAGAGAAACACTGGTAAGTCAACATGGAAAGCACTAGATCGGCAGTCGTGACTGCCCGCACGTCGACCATACCGCCGTGATCGAATAGGGTGGTATTATTCCCGGTTGCACACGAGAAGTTGAGCTTTGAGGTGGGAGTCCAACCAGACGTATCGTCAGTTACCGTTGGTTGACTTCCGCTCTTGGACAGCCCCGCAACCTGCAACCAGGGCTTTTCCGGATGAAACAACTCGAACGCGTCCTTCCACTTCTCCAGGTATTGCCGTGTCGCAGCGGGAAGGCGCGAGGGAACTTCGCACCACTGGCCATAATCCTTCGGCCCGTCCAGGGCCGCGTGGGCAACACAAAGGAAAAGCCGCATGAGCGCCACCCGTTCATGCGGACGCACCGCCAAATCGGCAAAGTGCCCGCCGTTGGTCAGCACCTCGCAAAGGCTGGCCAATTGCGGCTTGCCGGCAGTCGTCACCACCGGTATCCAATCGTCGAATGCTACGTTCATTGCTCCCCCTTATTGGACGCGGTTTCGCTGATTATACCGAGATCGTTCGACCAACACAGGCGCACACCGCTCTGCAACCCGTCGACCTTGACCGTCCCGTCGTCATCCACCACCCCGACACTTTGCGGGCCGCGAAGGTAGCGCGCAATGCCAGGATGCTCTTTCGTTGGTGCAAAATGGCAGGTTGGAACTTTGACCAAATTGCGATGGATCGCTTGCGCAGTTGCCAGGCGGAACTCGTTGCCACCGAGCACCGCCCTAGAACCGTCGATGAACTGGGCGTCCGTTTTCCAAAGGCGGCTGCAGAGGACCAGCGAGAGCGTGGGGACTTCGTTAAGGCGGGTTTGCACGCCTTCGTCGTCCTCCAAGGCAACGGTCCAGAGATTGCTATTGCGGGCTGCAAGCATTTTCTTGCAAGAATCGGTGGCAAACCATTCATCAAGAAGCCTTTGCCACGACTCAGGTTCATTGTCCCGCTCTTCATACGTAGCTTCGATCAAGCTTCGGATTTGAGTGGGAATCGCAATTCTTTCTCGCCCTTTCCAGACTTCCAGCGAGCGGAGCAAAGCATAAGGGGCATACACATACGCCTTGCCGCCGAGTGTCTTGACGATCGACTTTGAATTCATCTGGCGGAAATCGTCAAGGCTCGCGTCGTCTTCCAGGATAACGAGTCGGGGCGATGAAGCCGGGCGGCCGCGCTGGTGTCGCCACAGCCGGCCCGCTCGTTGCAAGAGCATATCCGTGGGCGCCAACTCCGTGACGAGCAAATCAGCGTCAAGGTCCACGCTCTGCTCGACAATCTGGGTGGAGACCAGGATCGACGCGCACCGCGTTGCCCCGTTCTTGCCAAGTCGTTCCATCCACTCGTCTTCAAGTTCCGCACGACGCCAGAAGGGAAAGCGGGAATGCAGGAGCCCAAGACGGAATCGCTCGCCTGCCACGGCTCGAAACCTCTGATACTGCTCCTGCGCCGAAGCCACCGTGTCGCAAATCCAGAGGACACAACCGCCGTTTTCGGCCAGCGCGACTGCCTCCTTGACCGCATCGTCTCTCCCTGCAAAGACGACCTCAACCTCCCGGGCCGGCGGCGGCGCCGCCGGAACCGGCGGGAAAGACTTGTTCTCTCTTCTTCCCGTGATGAGAGGATAAGGAAGGTTCTCGTCGGGGTCTTCTTGGTGGCCCGAGCAGACGATTTGGCTTCGCCTCTTTCCTGTGAGCGTTGCGGAAAGGACGATCACCGTGCAGCCGAGCCATTCGAGGGTGGAAATCAGCTTGTCGATAAGCGTGCCGGTATAAATGTCGTAGGAGTGAACCTCGTCAAGAATCACGACCTTTCCAGCCAAGGCAAAGTGACGCACAAAGAAGTGTTTCGCGGCGACAACGCCCAGGATCGCTTGATCGACCGTTCCCACGCCGAACGGGGCGAGCAACGCGCGCTTCGCCGATGCAAACCAGTCGCGTCCGATGCGCGCGTCACTGGCAGCGTCTCGGTTTCCACTCGCAGCCGGTGAAAAGCCAAGCTCCTTGTCCAACAGCCAGGAATTGCCGTGGATGATCCGGCTCCCAACGGTCGCAGGCGCTATGCGCCGCACGAACTCCGCCATGCGACGGTGCATCCGATTACTGGTCGCCTGAGTCGGCAGAGCAAAATAGATGCCCCGCGCTCTCTTCTCGGCCAGGAGTTGATACGCTGCGCCGAGCGCGGCTTCCGTCTTTCCCGTGCCCATCGGCGCTTCGATGACATAAACGCCGGGCGCGGTAATCGTGGAAATCGCCCCAAGTTGCATTTCGTTGGGGATGAATTCACGATCCGGTCTTTGCGCGTCATGGAACAGGTCGTGGAAGGACAATCCCGCCGTGACCTCGGGAGCGATCAAACCAATCGCGTTGACGGCCTGCCGCGCAATCGTGGCCGCATCCGTTTCCACAACTCGGTTTTCAGCCGGGAAGAAGTTCTCGTCCGAGCCAATCCAGTCGGCCGCGGAGGTCAGGCCAGCCAACCACCACAAAGCCGGGGACTCATCATCCGCCGCCAGTCCCGCCACGTCGGCGCCAAACGTCTCACAAACGGCACGGGCGGCGTCGCTGCGTTCCCTATCCCAATCAATGCCGGTGTGTTGCTCCGAAATCGGTTTGCTGGGTTTGAATCCTCGATCGTTGGGTGGATTGAGTCTTCCGTGATGGCCGCCCAATACTGCGGAAAGGAACTTGGCCGTGCGGCGATTCGTTCCGTTCTTGAAGAGGAACTCCTGCACGGCAGCGTGGGTCACTTTTCCGTGATCAGTTTCTGCCGTGTCCCATCTCCACTGTTGCGCGATTTCTCGGAGACCATTGCGTTCCAGCCAAGCCTCGCACTTCTGTTGAAAGCCCGGAGAAATCTTGCCGAGATCGTGCAAAGCAGCCAACGCACCAGCTTCTGCCGCCCCGATTTGGAAGCGATGTAGCAGATCCGGGGCAATCTCCGTCAGGCAGCGCGCCACGCACCCCACGTTCGCCATGTGCGCAGCAACGGAGATTCCCGGGTTCGCATCAGGAGTCGTCTTCGCCCAAAACTCCACTGTCATAATCCCCTTTGGCAGACGGACATTTTGTGGAAAATACCTGCCAAGGGCGGAAGGCACGGTGCCAGCCCCGGAGCAGGGATTAGCAACGAGAGGGAGAACTCGCAAGACAGCCAACGGTGCCAGGAAATTGTCCGCGCAGTGTGCCGACTCGTTTCAAGGCCGGAAGGAGACTGGCAACACGGCTGAGTTCGGCTGGGACTTCGACCGATTGCGCTCAAGGCTTTTCTTCCTGTCGATGAGGGACTGGCTGGTGCAGGTAGGTGCTCAGCAATGCGTGCAATTCCCCGATCACCTCTTCGCGGAGCGTGGGCGGCTCGAGCACCTCGGCGTTCCGGCCGAAGCTGAGGATCCAGTGCTTGATCTCCTCGGTGTTTCCGAGGCGGAATTCGGCCAGCAGGCTGCCGTCGGGCCGGGGAGTCAGTTTTTGGCTCGCGTGCCAGCGCGACTCCTTCACGTACCGCGCCACCGGCGGGGAAAAGCGGATCGCCACGTCGATCTCCCCGTCGCCGTGATAGATGCCGAAGGATTTCTCGAGATGCGCGGCGAGGTCGAAGTCGTCGGGCCGCTGGAAAGGGAATTCGGTTACTTCGGCGTTTTCGATGCGGTCGACCTTCCAGTGACGGATCTCTCCGTGGTCCGGCGACCAGCCGACCAGGTAGAGCGAGCCGCGGTGGTAAATCAGCCCATAGGGGTAGGCATCGTAAGTGACCGATTCGGTCGCCCGCAGCGACTGGTAGGTGAGAAAGACGGCGCGGCGATCCTCGATGCCCAGGACGAGTTGGTCGATGATCTCCCCGTGGTTCGAGTAGTCGCCGGCGCCCGGCGAGGTCTGATGGAACATCGCCGCAAAGCGGTCGACGTACTTGAGGCGCTCGCCGCCGAGCATGGCGCGGACTTTGCGGAACGCCCGCTGCGCCGCTTCCCAGAAAAGCGTGCCGGCAAGCGGTTCCATCAGCCGCCGCCCGAGGTAGAGGGCTACGGCTTCGTCGAAGGTGAAGGTGAGGGCCGGCTCGGCGGTGATGTCGAGCTTCCAGCGTTTCAGCCCACGCGGACAGACGGTTTCCTGCAAGGGAAAGCCGGCCTGTTGGAAGGTGATCAGGTCGCGGCGAACGGTCTTTTCGCTGACCGCAGCCTCCTCGGCCAACTCCTTGACCGTACAGCCATAGCGACGCGCAGATAGTGTGCGCAGCAACAGCCATTGCCGAACCAGGGCCAATTGCTCCGCCATCGGGACACCTCTGGCTGGGGAGACGCGAACAATTCCCGTCATGATAGGGAGATGAATATGATTTGCAAGGGGGTTTGCCCCTCTGTGGTGTCGGCGAGTCGCCGGGCGGGGAGGAAGGGGACAGGTCCATGTTTTCGGCCAACGACTTTGGCGCCGAAATGCCTCCACCGGCCGAAAAATGGACCAGTCCCCGGCCACCCCAGGTCAACGAAGGATCGCCGACTTCTCGCCGTTGGCGCATCGGCGCCGGCCGCGGGCGAGGTCCAGTATAGCAATGGCCACCTGCAAACCGCGTCTAACGTGACGCATGTACAGTATCTTGGCTCCCCGCCAACCGGAGTTCTCTCTTCCATCCGTGCTATCCCCTTCCGCTTCCCGGTGCGCGCACCAAATCGCCCGCCAGCGGCTCATACGATTCACCGCGCTCGCCACAAATCCTTCCCGGGCGAACGCCGCACCGCACCATGCAACACACCCCTCAATATGGCCGTGATCGTTGCACGCCTCTCACCCTCCTCAGCCTTTTTGCCTGCCGCGACTCCGACACGGCAACCTCCCGTGCAACACCAGTGCGATGCGTTGCATAAGAGACAGTTGTTGCACGGCGCGAGGACGCCTTTGACGCGATCGTCGGCTTGACGTTGACGAGAACTCAGCATCGGCGAACAAAGAACTCCCTCGTCCCGCCTCCCTGCCGGCCCAGGACCGGTATAGGGTCAGCTCCCGACATTCAACTCTTGGCGGAAAGGTTGAATGTCAGAACCCCCTGGTTCGCGTTTGAACCGCACGAGTCTTCCATAGCCGGGCCGTGGATTCCATGCCTAGAGCCTATCCCAAAACCGCCGGGGACTGGCTCATTTTGCGGAGTCTTCGGAGCAAAATGTGCCTGTCCCCCTCTCCGCCAAGGTTTTGGGATAGGCTCCTAACGTTTACCGACAGTCTGGCTCAGAGTGCATACGCTTGACACAGCCTACTGGGGGTGGTGGCGCCGTGGCCGCGTCGATACAATTCAGCAAGGTACGACAAGTTCTTTGCACGGAGTGGTTCCATGACCACGGTAACACTTCAAGAAGCCCAAGCCCGGTTGCCCGAACTCATTGAGCATCTCGCGGCAGGCGACGAATTGGTCATCACCCAAAACCAGCAGCCGATCGCTCGCCTGCGGGCCGAAGGAGCCGGGAAGCGCAAGCCGCGCAGAGCGGGCAACTGTAAGGGGATGCTCACGATTGTAGCGGATGACGACGAGCACTTGAAGGATTTTGCGGAGTACATGGCATGACCGTGTTGCTCGACACGCACGCCTTCTTGTGGTTCGTCTTGGACGATCCGCAGTTGAGCGTGCCGGCGAGGACGCTGATTGAAGACGCGACAACGGATGTTCTCGTCAGCCCCGCCAGTTACTGGGAGATCGCCATCAAGGTCAGGCTCGGCAAGCTCGATCTGCGGTCCTCCTATGCTGACTTCATGCACCGAGGAATCGTCGGCAACAACTTTGCGGTACTGCCCATTGAGCCAAAACACACGACGCTGCTCACCACGATGCCGTTCCATCATCGGGATCCGTTCGACCGGCTGCTCGTGGCGCAGGCGACGCTCGAGCATATCCCAATCGTAAGCAATGACGAAGTGCTGGATGCTTACGGCGTCCAGAGACGGTGGTAGCCACAACGCGAGTCGGGCGCAGACCGGCACTTTGCACTTCATTGTTCACGTCCGCATTTTCCGCGAGAGTCTCTCCACGACCTGCAACTCTTCGGGCCGCTCCGCCAGCCGACGGTGAGCAAAAAGGTTATGAAACTTCTTCATATCGGATCCGATACTCCCCGCTTGAGCCGACTTTCTAGACACCCGACTTTCGGCCGGTACGAACTTGC
>JAAYEH010000152.1 GCA_012728855.1 Rhodopirellula sp.
AGGACGCTTTCTTCTGCTCGACCAGGTACACCTGGTACTGGCGGATCTCCTCCGGTCCGAGTTGGTCCGGCGATCGGCCGAAATGCCGGGCAAAACAGGCCACGTGGCGCGTGTAGGCTTCGATGGTCTTCGGCGAGTAGTTGCGGATTTTCATGTCCTGGATCATGCGCTGGCGCAGTTCGGTCATCACGGTTCTCCTACGAGTTCGAGCAAGGAAGGAAACGTTCGGTACCGAATGTTGCGCTACAAAAGGCCGTCGCGCAAATTGGAATAATCCTTACGACCGGACGTAGAGGATGAGCCTGCTGTGCCGAACGACTGCGTTAACGCGGCGGACGCGTTGGTCTATGACTTCACGACCGGGTTGATCGCCCGCTCGCGTTCAACGCCTGGTTCGGCCACGATTACGCTCAAGGAGCGCCCCATGACGGACCCCAATTGTCCGTGTCACGATCGTTGGCAGTGATTGTGGAAACGTTGGATCCGTCTGCCTGCATGATGCAAATGTCCATGGGTGGAGACTTACCATCAGATCGCGCAAATGCCAGCCACTTCCCATCGGGTGCCCAGCTGGGTTCAGAGTCCCTGGATTCACTCTTTGTCACGTTGACAAACCCTGAACCGTCTACACCCATCAAGCACACGTCAAGGTTTCCATAACCGCGACCACTTGCAAGCGCGATTCGCTTCCCATCGGGCGAACAAGCCGGAGCATGGTCAGTGCCTGGCGCATTCGTCAGGTTGATCGGATTTGATCCATCAATTGAGATCGAGAAAATGTCCCGGTTCCCCGTTAACGTCGATTCAAATATGATCCGCTTGTTATCCGGACACCAGGACGGAAGCCAGTTGTAACATTCCATTGTAGTCAATTGCCGAACGTCCGTTCCATCAGATTTCATAGTGTATATCTGCGAGGACGAGCGGTCATGATTCCATGCGTGGAATGCAATGCGGGTTGCGTCTGGCGACCACGTAGGTGCTTCCGCCTGCATATCCGCAGGAGTCAGAATTCTTAGATTGCTGCCGTTCGGGCTGCAAACGCAGATGCGTCTTCTTGCCGTAAAGGCAATTGACGTGCTATCCGGTGACCATGATGGTCCATCTTCACCGGGTGCGCCTTCAGTTTCGGTTAATGGTCGGACATCCGATCCATCCGGATCCATCAGATAGATCTTCCTGCTTCCTGAGTCTCCGAAATTCCCCCGAACAAACGCAATCCGACCAGTTGGGCGGTTCTTTTCGGCGCACAGCAACCGTGTTGCAAAACATGCCCATGCACCAACGCTCATGGACAACATCGCCCGTCGATTCAACCGACTCGCCTGCATGGTACAACTCCTCGTCCGCTCGCCGAACGACCAAGCTAACCTGCTCGGTGCTGCCGGGCGCGACACTGATTCTACCATGAAACTGGTCCGGCAGCACCGAGTCAGGTTGAGCGCCTTGTTATGCCAGAAGTTGGCTCAACTCGGCCGTCAGGTATTCGAACGCGTCTTTCCAAAGCAGGGCGCCATTTACGCGCCCGGTCATTCCCCAGGTCCATTTTCCGCCGCAGACCCCACCCAACAGGTAAAGGAACTCAGCGATGTAAGCGTGCTCGCGCCGAAGGTCCGAGAAACGTAGCTTGAACTGCGCGGGCGCGCTTTGCGGCGTTTCCACGAATAGGCTTTGCAGTCGTAACGAGATGGGCGTCCACTCCTCGTAGGAAAAGCCCCACACGTCGCAAAGACGATAAAGCGATACGCGGTCCTTGTCGCTTGGGCGGAGGTCAATCAGGATTGAATGATCGTCTCCCTTGCCAAGGATGGCTAGCAAGTCCCGCTCTGTCGCATGCCACCGGAAAGGGCATTTGCGCTCGACGTTGCCGTTTACCGCAAACGTGCACAGTGGCCCCGAAGTGCCTGCCAAGCCGATTTCGTTCAGTTGAACGTAATCCGAGAAATCGGCGTGGTGTTGAACCGAGTATAGGAAAAATGGCATCGGTTGTCCTTTGGCCTACAGCAAGGTTGTCAGCAAGTTGCCTTTGCCGACGAGGCGGTTCGAGGCATCACGCGTCTCGTTTCGTTTGGGATCGTAGGTCCCGAGTTTCTTGTTGTGCGGATCGCGAATCTCTTGTTTCCCATCGGAGAGCGTCTTGATCGTACCGATGTGCTTGTTGTGGTTGTCTCGCAACACCCGGTCGGGCATCGTTTGGTCCTCCTGGCATAACGTCCGGGATCAGCCGCGGGCGATGACCAAACCAGCCATCTTGTCGCAGCGTATTCGCCCGTCGGCTGCATCCGCTAGTTCGCCGATGACGCTTGATAGCGAGGGCACCTTGTTTGATCCTGCGTGAACGAACAAAAGTCGTGAAGGGAATTGCCGAGCCCTTGGTCAGCGACGGCTTGGCAGATGTCTAGCTTGGCCTGTTGATCACGAGATTTCAGGGCACAATTCGCCGTTTGTTGAACGACGCCAGGGCCGCCGATCTCGCCAATGTGTCGTTGCGACTTCGCGTAGAATTGACAGCGCATTCGGATTCCCCGTTGTCCAGAACAACCGCATTCCCCTGGCTTTGCGAATCAGTCAACCGATTTCAACCGCCCTCCATGACGATGGCTACTGCCCCGTCGATCATGTCTTGCACGCCGGACGGATCTGCCCCATACAGCTTGACGAGGCCTGAAATGACCAAGGGCAATCCGATCAGCCAGTCGAAAGGGTTGGAGATTGCGCCGCACGTGAATACGGCACCGAGTCCGCCATAACGGGCAGCGGCTGCTAGAGGATCACGTCCATCAATGAACCTGGCTTTCAGAAGTGCCTTAAGCTCATCCTTTGTAATATCGGGATACTGTCGTCGGCATTCCCCCGCGTACTCTATTATCTCTGCTTCTGTGGGCTTCGACATTCCCTTTCTCCTTTTCAGGCGAACGCCACCGTTCGGGCCGGATCCGTCCCTAGCTTGCGGCCTCAACGCTGTTGATAGTGGCTCAACAAAAACTGAGCGTAGCTTTCCTGTTGCTCCGCATCCTGCAATCGGTAGACACTTTCTACTCCGCGGCCGGCAAAATGCGCGCCGGCGTACCCGCCGCCAACACCGCCGCCAATGGCCCCGATGGTTCCGCCGATACCAGCCCCAATGGCAGTGCCAGCCGGCCCAAAACATGAACCTATTGCGCCCCCGGTCAGCGCGCCTGCCTTGAAACCGACGAAGCCCCCAGCCGCGCCCCCGGCTAACCCACCGCCCAAGCTGGCTTGGCCATGCCAGAATTGCCGCTCGGTCAGATCGCCGCTCAGGTATTGGCCCACCAGAAAGCCTTCGGCCAAGACCGTCCCCGCCACGCCCAGGCGGCCGCCCCACTTCCTCAAGGAAACGAGCCGGGCACTGTTCGCGAGCGCTGGTATTTGCCGCGCGAGCTGAGCCGCACCAGCGCTGCCGAAGCCACCGCCCGCCAACAAGGTCGATCCGTGCTCGCCTATTCGCAACCAATCGCCGTGAGTGCCCGCAAAGCTGGAGACGTCGCCTTCGAGTTGCCGAATAGCCTGGTAAGCCAAGTAGGCACCCATGCCGGCCTTCACGCTGCCCGCCATCGCCGTGAGTTTGGCCTGTAAGCGCAGCTCCTTATCTAAACCGCTTGCGAAGTCTTGGAAACTACGGTCACCGGGTCTCACGTTCGTGTTTCCCGTCCGCAGCCGTTCTTCGACCCTTATTCCATGCCGTTCGGCGAAGGCGCGGACTTCCGGGAGAACGTTTTGACGATTGGCCCACACCTGCATTTCCCCGGTCATGCGGGCGTCCTGGGCCATCTTGAGGATTTGCCTTTGAATGTTCTGCAGGTTCGCGCGCTGCGAAGCAGGGGTCATGTTCTTGACTTCCATCCGCACCTGCAAACCCGTCGATTGATGACGGAAAACGATATCGGCGTCTGTCCTTCCTGCCGAGTTGACACGCGGGCGATTCAAACCAGCCACATTGAACCGGGCGTCTCCCTGTAAGCTCATGGCATACCGCAACGTCCGCGCGTGTCCCTTGACATAATTCGCGTTATCCGAAGCAAGACCGCGCACGGTGGTTGAGAGCCCTGGAGTGGTAGGCGACAGGTTGAACGACCCCGGCTGGAAGTTCCCGAACATTCGCATCAACATGGGCCTGCCGGAATTACCACCCTGGGCGACCGTCTGCCGGTAGAGAGCCAAACGTTGTTCGTTCGACAGTGCTTGGGAAAGGCTTTGGTTGAACTGCGTGCGGATTCCGGGATACCGGGCAAGCGGCGGTGCCGCGACGGGCGCTTGCGCATGAAGTTCAGCGCTGAATCCTACGACCATCAGAACGGCAAAAAGTGTTTTCCTAGGGGGCATCGACGAGCCTCGCTTTTCTAGCTCACGGATTGGAAGAGGCTACTTCTTCCAGAGTCTTCTTCTGCACGACGGCGGACTGCTGGGCGACGAAAAGCTGGTCTTCGCGGCCTTCGAGTTTTTGCCAACCCTTGGAAAACGCTTGCTGGTAAAGCTGCGCGACCGGCGGGTCCAGTAGGTGCGGCTGAATCGGCAGCAAGAACTTTACCATGCCATCCCGAGTCGCACGGTAGGCGATCTCAGTATGGATGCTGTTCTTCCAGCCGACGGTTCGCCAGGCCTCATTGTAGATTTCTTTCCGCTTGTCCGCCGTCAACATCGCTCCCTTCATCTCGGACAGATCGACCCCGACTTTTTCCTGAACGAGTTGCTTCATCGACGGAAAGGTCTGAATCGCCACCCAGTCTTTGTCTTCGGAGGCGTTTTGGAACTCTCGCAGCTGAGACTCGGCCCACGGTAGGCTAACGTCGTAATACCAGCCATTCGGGCTGTCGAATTTGCGAATCTGTTCCAATGCCCAGGCTTGGTAGCGGCGGACCTTTTTCGCGTGATCATCCTGTTGTTTGGCAGCAAGGGCGAGCAGTTCCTTGTCGCATGAAGCCAACAGGTTCTTGGCCTTTTTCAGAACTTCCTTGGGCACTGTTTCTTCAAGTTCCAAATCGACGGTTAGTCGTAGGACGCCCTCTTGAATGGTGAGTAGGGATACTTGGCGGGCACGGTCGTCGGCAAAGGAACGAGTCTTTGTCAGGTTCTTTTCGAAGCTCTCGATTCGTTCGAGGCCAGTTTTTTCGAGAACCTTCGTGCGGAGTTTCGGCAGGATCGCGGCGACTTCCTTTTCTCCTCGAAACTCCTCCAAACTGCTGAACGCCGCGCTCGCATCTTCCTTGTCCTCTAGGGCGCGATTGGCCCTTTCCAGTATCTGCTTCATCTGAAACGCGCGAAGTTGAGGGTCAATTTCCTTCAATCGAGTTTCCAGTTCCCTCTGGATTTCGTTGAAGTGTCCGCGCGGATGTGTTTCAAGCATTTCCGTGATAACCTCCTGCACCTCCTCAAGTTGGTTGGGTGCCGCTATGGCGTGGGTCCGAAGGTTCCATAAGGCTTCGATGCCCCAGTTGAGCCGAGCAAGTTGGGGGAGGATCCTTTCGGTGGCGACCGGCGAGAGAGTTTGAACGATCTCGTCCAGGTTCTGGCGCATTTTGTCGGCGGCCTGTGAGTCTTGCGGCCATTGATTGCGGTCTGTTAGGATGGCTTCCATCTCCTTGACACTCTCTTCGATTTCTTGCGGGATTCCTTGCCGAAGGTCTCTCAGTTCGCCCTCGATTCTCTTGAGGGCAACTTCCAGGTCGTCCGGCGGTTGGCGCATTTTCTCGGCGGCCTGTGGATCTTGTGGGCATTGCTTGCGGTCTGTTAGGACGGTTTCCAACTCCTTGGCCCTCTGTTCGATTTCTTGCGGGATTCTCTGCCGAAGGTCTCTCAGTTCGCCCTCGATTGCCTTGAGCGCAGTTTCCAGGTCGTCCAACTGTTTGGCAGTGGCCAGAGGCGCTTTCGAGGAGTTGCAACCGGCCACTGTCGCTGCGGCAATGAAAAAGGCGGCGGCGCAAGCAGGAATCTCGAACCAGAGGCATTTAGCTGAGCGGAAGAAGGTCGGCATGGTCATAAGCCCAGGTGCGATCTGCTTGGATGCTGTTTTTACTTACGCCCGAACGACACGATTCAACCGGCGGCGGCCAAAACGGCTCGCCATCAGGACCGACCCGATCCGCCGCTCGGTTGCAATCGTTTGTTACGCCAGATACGTGTTGCCCGCTAGGCTTCAGGAACAGTGACCGATTGGGTGATCGCCCGAATATGCGGCGCGAAGAGCATCCGCGGCTCGGTGCCGACTATTACGGACAATGCGAAACCGTCGAAGCTGAGCACGGATTGGCAAGCGATCTGCTCGCCCGAGTCAAGGGTGATCCAAAAGGGAGTCATGACTCGTGCAAGTCCTTCCCGAATCTGTTCAGACGACATCAGCGACGTTCCTCCTATTTTAATTCGCTGGGGCAGCCAGCACCGAGGCGCTGCGTTTCCGGCCGAGCACGCCCGGTATTTGGGCTCAACGGGGTCAGTCGAGTTCCTTCACCGGATGGCGGCAGCCCACGCAACATCTATGCTCGATCTGTTCCGGGGGGTCCGCGACTTGGTAACCCTTTTCTTCCTGGTTCGAGAACACGCGGACACCCAGTCGATTTAAGACAATGCCACCGCCCACCACGGTTGCTGCGGCGGCACCGGCGGCGACTACGAACGGGGCGAAGAAAAACGTGGCGCCGCCGACGACCGCGCCGCCGACCAACAGTTTCCCGAAGTTGCCCGGCTCCCCTTCAAGCTTCGTCTCCGTGTGATAGGTTTGGGGCAAGTCCTGTGGCACCATTACCGTGCAGGCGGCACAAAGCAACTTGCCGTAATACTGACAGGATTGGTCGGCGCACTGGAATTGCGGCTCCCTCTCCGTGACTCGTACTCGGCACTTGAAGCAGAAATAGATGCGGCACTTTGGGCAACGATAGGCTTCTGCGTCGATTGAAATACCGCACGCCGGGCACTTGGCGGTGTCGCCGATGCGTCGGTAGTCTCGATGTTGTGGATTCTTGCCCACGGGTTGTCCTCTTGGCGTAACGAATTGGTTTCTATCCCGCCCGCTCCGGCAGAGTACCGCAGCGCCGAAGGATCCTGGAGCGGGCGGGATAGAAACCCAGTTGAACGAAACCGCCACCCGAAGCGTTAGCCTGCTTAGGGTG
>JAAYEH010000153.1 GCA_012728855.1 Rhodopirellula sp.
CCACCCCGGCGTAAGCACCCGAAAACAAGGCTCAACTTTCCGGATAGACTCTTAGAGCCTATCCCAGAACCGTCGGGGACTGGCTCATTTTGCGGAGTCTTCGGAGCAAAATGTGCCTGTCCCCCTCTCCTCGCAAGGTTTTGGGATAGGCTCTTAGTAGATCCCGCTTGCCGAGCGGGATCTTGCCACACAGGTTCTGCTCGGCAAGCAGAACCTACCGGGTGCGATCCTGCCCTGAACCTCGCCAACAACCCGTGGTGGACCGGCCATCCGTCGCCTGAGTGGCCGGTCATCCTCGCCGCCCCCCGGTCCGGGAGAACGTAACCGCCGTACAGGTGTTGACGGCTGGGCCAGCGTGCCTAACATTCGATCATCCGGCTCCCAGGTCTGCCACTACCAGTCTTCCCGCCATGCATTACCGCTGTTTTCAAGCCGCACGACTTGCCACCGTCGTCCTCACGTTCATCGTCGTCCGCCCTGCACACAGCGAGGAGCAACCGCCGCCCATGTCGGCGCAGGCCAGATTCTTCGAGGCGAAGATCCGGCCGCTGCTGGCCCAACGATGTTTTGACTGCCACGGTCGCGAAACGCAGGAAAGTGGACTGCGCCTTGATTCGCTCGCCGCGATGTTGGAGGGCGGCGATAGCGGCCCGGCGATCGTTCGGGGCAGTTCCAAGGAGAGCCTGCTCGTTGAGGCGATCAACTACGCTTCCCTCCAGATGCCGCCCGACGAAAAGCTCAACGATGACCAGATCGCCGCACTGACGGCCTGGATCGAAACGGGCGCATCGTGGCCCGAGGCGGGTGGAGACCCGCAGGCGAAGGTCCGGCGGTCGGAGAAGTTCACCGCGGAAGATCGAGCCTGGTGGGCGTTTCAGCCCGTGGACGATCCACCCCTGCCCGCGGTCGACGACGGCGGATGGTGCCGGACCGATCTCGATCGCTTCATTTTTCGCCGTCTTCAAGAGAACGGGATCACGCCGGCTCCTGAGGCCGAAGCGAGGGCCCTGCTGCGGCGAGTCTACTTCGACTTGACGGGTCTGCCGCCGGCGCCGGAGGAGGTCGACCGCTATTTGGCTGATCCTTCCGCGAACCGGTACGAGCGTCTCGTGGATCGGCTGCTGGAAAGCCCTCGTTATGGAGAACGCTGGGCGCGGCACTGGCTCGATCTGGTTCGCTATGCGGAAAGTGATGGTTGGCGTCAGGATGCGTTTCGTCCCAACGCCCACGCCTACCGCGATTACGTCGTGACGGCCTTCAATGCCGACAAGCCCTACGACCGGTTTGTGACCGAACAACTCGCCGGCGACGAGGTCGCCCCCGGCGACGCCGACGCGATCACGGCGACCGGGTACCTTCGGCACGGCACGTACGAGTACAACCAGCGCGACGTCGCCACGCAGTGGACTTCCATTGTCGACGAGATCACCGACAACGTCGGCGACGTCTTCCTCGGCATGGCAGTGACGTGCGCCAAGTGCCACGATCACAAGTTTGATCCCATTTTGCAAGAAGACTATTACCGGCTCCGCGCGTTTTTCACGCCGCTTCTTTGGCGGGAGGAGCAACCTGTTGCGACGGTCGACGAGCGGGCCCGCCATGCGAAACAACTCGCCGCCTGGGAGGCGAAGACGGCCGAACCGCGGGCTGAACTCGCACAGATCGAGTGGCCGGTTCTGTTGAAACACGCCGGAGGGCAAGGCTTCAGCAAGTTTCCGCCGGAAATCCGGGCGATGGTGCTCAAGCAGCCGGAAGATCGCCTGCCCCTGGAGCAACAATTGGCGCACCTGGCTCTTCGTCAGTTGGAGTTGAAGCCGGACAAGCTGCCGGAGCAACTCGACGAGGAAGAAAAGCGGAAGTGGCAGCGTCTGCGAGAGCAACTGGCCGAGTTCGATTCGGAGAAGCCGAAACCGCTGCCGACGCGGCCTTTCGCCGTCAGCGACGTCGGGCCGGAAGCTCCGCCGAACCGTATCCCCGGCGACCGTCGTCAGCGCGAGATCGCCCCCGGACGGTTGTCCTTGTTGGAACCTGAGCCGGCGCGAATTGAGCCGCCGAATGCGGCATTGAAGTCGACCGGGCGGCGTTCGGCGCTGGCAAGCTGGATCACCGACCCGGAGAACCCCCTCTCCACTCGCGTGATCGTCAACCGCATCTGGCAGTACCACTTTGGTCGCGGCCTGGTAAGCACGTCGAACGATTTCGGCCGACTCGGCGAACGTCCCAGTCATCCGGAACTGCTCGACTGGCTGACGCGGCGGTTTCTTGAGCAAGGATGGCGGCTGAAGCCTCTTCACCGCCTGATCCTCACTTCGGCTGTCTACCGCCAATCGGCGTTGCACATCGCACCCGCGGCGCAAGCCGCCGATCCGGACAACCGGCTGCTGTGGCGGATGACGTCGCGTCGGCTCGATGCCGAACCGATCCGCGACGCCATGTTGGCCGTCAGCGGCGAAATCGACTACACGATGGGGGGCGCCAGCGTCGAGACCTCGGCGCCGCGGCGGTCGATCTACACCAGGCTGCGGCGCAACCAGCCGGATCCGCTGCTGGGCATCCTCGACGCGCCCGACGGAATGACCGGCGTTGCCGTCCGCGACGTCACGACGACGCCGCTGCAGGCACTGGAGCTGATCAATGGTGAGTGGACGTTGAAGCGGGCCAGGGCACTGGCCGCGCGACTGGAACGAGAGAAGTCTACAGCGGCCGAGCGCGTGGAGCGGGCGTATCAACTCGCCTATGCACGACTGGCTACGCCGCAGCAACGGACCGCGGCGCTTGCGCTGCTGGATTCGCAGGCCGCAAAGATCGGTGGAAAGGAGAAGTCGGCCGAGGCGGAGACCGAAGCCCTGGTTGATTTCTGCCACGTGCTGCTCAACTCGAACGAATTCCTTTACGTGGATTAACTCAAACGGTAAACGTAGTTGAAAAGGGGACTGGCTCCGAGCGCGGCCTTGGCTGGAATCTCCGGGAAATCCTTGACCGCTCGGTGCCTGTCCCCTTTTCAACTACGCGAATCTTAAGACGGTTGTCAGCGATGAGACAAAACGAGAATGGATTGCCGACCGCGGCGCAGCAACCGCACTTCCAGCCACCCCTCAGCCGCCGCGAAATGCTGCAGAAGTGCGGCAACGGATTCGGCGCCCTGGCGTTGGCCGCATTGCTTCGTTCCGATCGGTCAGCTTTGGCAAACGCGCCGGACGAGGTAGCTGGTTCACACATCGGTCCGCATCACCAGGCAACTGCCAAGAGCGTTGTCTTTCTCTTCATGGAGGGCGGCCCCAGTCACATCGACCTGTTCGATCCCAAGCCGCTCTTGGAGAAGTTGGCCGGTAAACCGTTGCCCGCCGGTTTCAAGCGGGTGATCACTGCCATGGGCGAGATGGAGTCGCCTGTCTTGGCAAGCAAGCGGAAGTGGAAGCAGCACGGCGAGAGCGGCATTTGGGTTTCCGACTGGCTGCCGCACGTGGCGGCCTGCGTCGACGATCTGGCGGTGATCCGATCCTGCTGGGGCGACGGCATCAATCACGCCGGCGGCATGAGTCTCATGAATACCTGCTCGACGCTTGCCGGGCGACCATCGCTGGGCACGTGGGTCCACTACGGCCTGGGCACGGAGAACGACGATCTGCCTGCATTCGTGGTCCTGGAAGATCATCGAGGCAAGACGGTCGGAGGCGTGCGAAATTGGGGGACGGGATTTATGCCGGCACGGTATCAGGGGGTCGCCTTTCAGAGCGGCGCGATCCCCATCCCCAATCTGGAAGTTCCCGCAGATATCGGCGAGCAACGTCAGCGGGCCAAGCTGGACCTATTGGAGCAACTCAATCGCGAGCATGCGTCTCTGCATCTCGGGCACAGCGAGTTGGAGGCTCGCATCGAGAGCCACGAACTTGCCTTTCGGATGCAGGCGGCCGCGCCGGAAGCTGTCGAGATCTCCGCGGAATCGGAGGAAACACGCCGGCTGTACGGGCTCGACGAGAAAGAGACCGCCGTGTTCGGGCGCAACTGCCTGCTGGCCCGACGGCTGGTCGAGCGAGGTGTCCGCTTCGTCCTCCTCTTCCACGGCGCCGGCAGCCAGTGGGACGCCCATCAGGACATCGAGGGCAATCATGCCAAGATGTGCCGCGAGTCCGACAAGCCGGTCGCCGGACTGCTGCAAGATCTGAAACGTCTGGGGCTGCTCGATCAGACGTTGGTCGTCTGGGGCGGGGAGTTCGGGCGGACGCCGATGAGCGAAAAAGGCAACGGCCGCGATCATAACCCGACCGGCTTCACGATGTGGATGGCCGGCGGCGGAGTTCGCGGCGGACAGGTCATCGGCGCAACCGATGAAGTCGGACTGCACGCGGTCGAAGACCGCCTCCACGTTCGCGATCTGCACGCGACGATCCTCTACGCGCTGGGCCTCGACAACATGAAACTCACCTATCTTCGCAGCGGACGCCCCGAGCGACCCACCATCAATGAAGGCCGGCCCTGCCTGCGGCTGTTTGGTTGAAACGGGTGCAATTCACACCATTGTACGATGAGGTTCAATCAACTTCCATTCTGCGTCCGGAAATTGCGGCGGTTCCGGCATCAACCATCAACCGGTCCGGGAACAAACACCGCTTGGCGTTGTGGCGGGTGGCACTGCTTGCGCCAGCACGTTCGACTGCGATCGGTGTGGCACTGCTTGGAGTTGTACGG
>JAAYEH010000154.1 GCA_012728855.1 Rhodopirellula sp.
AACCAAAAAATGTCTTCGTAGCGATCCGAGACGAGGAAGAGACCGGGCAGGAGTCGGTCCTCGACACGTTGCAGGGCTAGTCGATAAGCCGCAGGCAAACCAGCCTGTCGTCGCCCCGCACGTACAATAAGCCTCGCGACAGAATCGGCGCAGACCAGGCGGGCGGCTTGATCAAAGGCTGCCCGTCGGAAGGCTCGCGCAAGATGCACCGCGCCACCTCCAGATAGCGGTTCTCGTTCGCCTCAACGAGGCGCAGCACGCCATCCTCGCTGAGACAGACGAAGTGCCCGTCGACATACATTAGCGATGCGCGGCCCAGCCGCGGTTCGCTCCACATCATTCTTCCGCTGTTCCACTCGATACAGCGGAGTTCCGCCTCGCTGGAATGCCGCCCGCTCGATCCGTAGAGATACCCCTTGTGGTAGATCGGCGTGTTCCAGTGGGTCTGCATGGCCTTGTTGCGCCCGGCCGGGTCTTTCCAGACCACCTCGTATCCGCCGGGACGTACGCGGAGCAAGGAGCTGCCGGGCCCATAGGTTTCCGAGATAAACACCTCGTCGCCTACGACGACGGGCGTGGCGGCGTTGACGCTGTCGCGGAGCCGGGCGCGCCACGGGTAATGGAAATCGACTTCGCCCGTGCGAGGATCGAAGCCGACCAGCCCTGCCCGCGCGAAGACGAAGCACCAGCGGCGACCGTCGATCGTTGCCAATTGCGGCGTCGCGTAGCTGGCCAACTCGTCAGTGATGGCGTACTTCACCTCTCCGGTTCGCTTGTCGAAGGCGACGATCCCCGTGCCATTGCCCACCGCGCGGTCGAGATCGAAGCGGCCCACGTCCTGCGAATCGGATGGACTGCCGCCGACCAACACGATGAGCAGTTCCCCATCGACGACAGGCGAGCTGCCGACGCCGAAAAAGTTCTGCACCACTCCGAACGCCTTCCCGGTGTCCACATGCCACACGTGCGAGCCGTCGTCCGCCCGCACGCAGTGGAGCTGCCCCTCGGCGCCGAAAAGATAGACCAACCCGTCGTCGACGACCGGTGAACAGCGCGGGCCGTTATTGTAGCCCAGCATGTCCTCGTAGTCGGTCGGGTATTCGTACTTCCAGAGGAAATTCCCGGTGCGGCTGTCGAGGCAGGTCAAGCGGGCCTGATCGTCGTGGCGATCGAACTGAAAGTAACGCCCGCCGACCACCGAACCGATGCCGTAGCTCGTACCCAAGGGGCGATGCCAGACAACCGCTGGCCCTCCTTCGTCCCACTCCGTCAGAATGCCCGTTTCGGGCGACTTGCTGTCGCCACCGGCGCCGAGAAACCGCGGCCAATCCACGCCTTCGGCCGGCGGTCGCGACGGCGCCGCCGACACGCCCGCCCCGCGCAGCGGCTCGCTCTCGGATCGGCTTGGGCCGCAGCCGAAACTGCCGATCAGGAAGAGGGTGAGGAGTGAGCAGCGAGGCATTCTACGGTGAGCATCTCACGGAAAAGCGCGAAGACACGAATCTTCTCCGATCTTATCCGAGAAGACCGGGAAAAGCGAGAAGTATAGAGACCTTAGTGCTTTCGTCGTTGAACCGAACCGCAGGACTCACTCTTCACTCTCCAAGCATCGGCGCGATGGGGGTATAATCGGGATATCCGGCGACGGGAACCGAACTTTCCCCCATCGAGAGAGGTTGTGCCGTGCCGTTGCACGACTGGCCTCGCGGGATCGCGGCCCACGTCGAAGAACGTTCCCGGCCGCGCGAAGTTGATTTGGAACGAGATCACGGACGATTCGTTCGAGCTGCCGTCCGGAAGGGCTCGCGCCCTGGTCTCCTACGAGACGAGCGACGAGCGGGCCGCCACCATCGAACCGGTCGCCGTCGGCGACGCATTGCCCGACATGCCGCTATTCCTCAGCAACCGACTGCACATCCCAGCCTCGTTGGAGTCGACCGGCCAGGCAAGGTGGGCCGTCACTCCGCAGGCACTACGCGAGGCAGTCGAGAGCGGCGTTCTAGCGGAGCCAGAGGCGAATTAGCAGCGGTCGGCGTGCGGTGTAACCGCACTGAAACCGCTCAAGGAGAAACTTGTTTTGAGCAAGAGCTTTCACACTTGCGTTTGCGGGGCGGTCGCGATGCTCTGGATTGGCTGCTCCAAGCCGGAAACCCCACGGGTGGCCCCTGGCACAAACACTGCCGATCATCAATCCCACGATGCGCCCCGCGCGACGACCGATACGGCTGAAAACCTGACGATCCTTTACCCCCCGGACGGCGCCTTGTTTCCGCCGGACATCGTGGCCCCCACCTTTCGCTGGGAGGACCGGAGCCCTGCCTGCAACGCATGGCAGGTCGAGTTGCGTTTCGAGGAGGGTGAGCCGATGGAGTTTCGCAGTGACGGCTGCCAGTGGACTCCCTCGGACGCCGACTGGGCAACCATCAAGGATCGCTCTCGCCGGCGCCGCGCCTTGGTAACCATCGTCGCCGATGATCCGCAGGAGGTCGCCGGTCATGGACGCCAAGCCGTCGTCTCGTTCAGCACGTCGGACGATGCCGTCGAAGCGCCGCTCTTCTTCCGGGAGGTGAATCTGCCTTTCCTGACGGCCGTCAAGGATCCGGCGGCTTACATCCGTTGGCGGTTCGGTCCCATCTCGTCGAAAGAGCCGCCGCCGATCGTGTTGGAGAAGCTGCCGGTGTGCGGCAATTGCCATTCCTTTTCCGCCAACGGTTCCACACTGGCTTTGGAGATCGACTCCGGCAACGACAAGGGATCCTATGCGATCGCGCCGATCGAGTCGGAGATTGTGCTCGACGACAGCAAGGTGGTGACCTGGAGCGACTACCGCCGAGAAGACGGGGCAGCGACGTTCGGCTTGCTTTGTCAGGTCTCGCCCGACGGCCGTTATGTGGTCGGAACCGTCAAGGATCGCGCCTTGGCGGTCTATCGCGATGATTTGATGTTTTCGCAGCTCTTCTTTCTGGTCAAAGGGATTCTGGCGATTTACGATCGGCAGACGAAGAGTATTCAGGCCTTGCCGGGCGCGGACGACCCACGGTTCGTCCAAACCAATGCCACTTGGAGCCCGGACGGAAAGTCGATCGTTTTCGCCCGCAGCGAAGTGTACGAGGCGGAAGGTGTGGAAGACGTTAAATCGGTCCTCGTTCCACAGGAGGCGGCCAAGGAATTCCTTGACGGAAAAAGGACTTTTCGCTACGACCTATATCGCATCCCGTTCAACGACGGAAAGGGGGGGAAAGCGGAACCGATCGCAGGCGCCTCACACAACGGCATGAGCAATTACTTCGCCAAGTTCTCGCCTGACGGCAAGTGGATTGTCTTCTGCAAGGCGAATAGCTTCATGCTTTTGCAGCCCGACAGCGAGTTGCACATTATCCCGGTGGCAGGCGGCGAGGCCCGACGGCTGGAGTGCAACACTGCGCGGATGAACTCCTGGCATAGCTGGTCGCCCAACGGCAAGTGGCTGGTCTTCTCGTCGAAAGCCTATTCGGCCTACACACAACTCTTCCTTACGCACATTGACCAGGATGGCAAAAGCAGCGTGCCCGTCGTCCTCTCGCGTTTCACGGAGCCGGAGCGTGCCGCCAACATCCCCGAGTTCGTCAATACCGCGCCGGACGCGATTCGGCAGATCACCCAGGCATTCCTCGACGATGTGAACTACTATCGTGCCGCGGTGGAGTTTATCAAGCAAGATGATCCGAAAAACGCCGTTCCCATGCTCCAGAAGTCGCTGGAGTGCAACCCGTTGAACACCGAGTCTCGCCTGCAACTGGCGAAGATTCTTGGGGAGCAAGGCCACAGCGGTGACGCGAAACGCCACTTCACACGGCTTCTGGAACTTCAGCCCGACAACGCCTCGGCGCATCAGTACCTGGCCATTCTGCTCTTCAAGGAGTTGAAGGCGGAGGAAGCGGCCGAGCATTGCCGGCAGGCGCTTCGGGTCGATCCGAACCTCGCGCAAGCGCACGCCCTGCTGGGAGCGATCCTGTTGGAAACCGGCAAGCTCGACGAGGCCCTTCCGCATCTTGCCGAGGCGGCGAGAAGGGAGCCGGAAAGCGAGTTCAGTAACTTCCAGTACGCGCATGTGCTCTATCGGCTCGGCAAGCCTGCGGAGGCCGTTGTCTATTACGAGCGCGCGCTAAGTAAGAACCCCGCCTTCGTTCCGGCGCTATTGGATCTTGCCTCGATCCGCATTTTGAAGGACCAAGCCGAGTTGTACGACGTTGACAGAGCGGTAACACTGGCGGAAAAGGCTTGTGAGGCGACGCAACGGAAAGACGCAATGGCTTTAAAAACGCTGGCCGGAGCCTATGCCGTCCGCGGACGACTTGCGGATGCCGTCACTGCATCGAGGGAAGCGTTGGAGATCGCACGGACCTCCGGCGACCACTATCTGGTCCAGGCAATCGAGAAGATGCTGGCGATCTACGAACAGCTTGAAGCGGCAAGAAGACGCGGCTGACGCAGACCGGAGAATTCTTCGGCCCATGCTGAATTCGACCGGGGCGGATTGAATCCGAGCTGTCTGGCAATTACGGAACGGCGTCTGACGCGCACGGCATCGCCGGCAGTGCCCCGCGCAACATCGGCCGAGCGCGCGGGAAACTGGTCTTTTGCTCCGTCTTTGACTCGAAATCGATGGTCGCGCTCCCCGCGGCCACGGCAGCTTCCATTTCCGTCTGCGATTAGCCGCTATACTGGGGCGAAAACAACTCCTTCGTTGCATCAAGGCATCGCGGTCGTCTCACCATTGGCCATAGTACAGATCGCGCGGAGAACCGCGTTGTCCGTCGTCTCTGAGATAAAGCGAACCGACGCGTCGCCCACGGTCACGTTGATCCCTCCCGGGTGCAGGCTGCCCGGGGTGCCGAACTCGGCAAGCCGCCCTCGGATCAACGTGCGATCACCGCCGTACCAAGAGCCGAGGAAAACGTCGAAACGATTGATGCCGTACCAGGGCATGTCGATGCCGAACTGGACCCAGCCGCGATAACCCCACGGATTCGCGCAACCATCGATGACCCAATGCGTTTGCTCGGCCACCGCCACGGTATTCGAGGTTCCGTCCACCAGGTGCTGCGTGCCGGTATTGCTGTTCTCACCAAACATGTAGCGAACGGTGTGGGTCATGTAATTCCTGCCCCAATCGTTATGCGTATATCGATCAAGTTGGTTAACGCTGAAGTCGTAGTTGGTCTTGGCGCCGAAGTAGCCGCCGACCGGATTATAGCCGGCACCCTGGTCGTCGCTACCGTCATTCATTTTGGGGTTGTAGCTGTCTGACGGGCACGAAAATGCGGCGAGAACGTTGCTCACCACCGCCGCATTTGTCGTGGATGTGGGCGGAGGGCTTGTCGCACCTGCAGGCGCATTATTCGTGTAGGACGACGCGGCGACCCGGAAATCGTATTGATCGTACAAAGCCTGCTGCTCCAGGAAGGGCAGCGTAAGCACCCAGCCGTTCAGATTGAGAATATTCTCCGTGGGGCCGAGCGAATTGGTGGTGTTGACTGCCCAGCCGTAGTTAATGCCGGCCGGTGGGAACACCTTGTGAGCATCCAGATAGTTATGAAGCGCAAGGCCCAGTTGCTTCATATTGTTCGTGCATTGGCTTCGCCGCGCTGCTTCGCGTGCCGCCTGCACAGCCGGCAACAACAGCGCAATCAAGATCCCGATGATCGCAATAACGACCAACAGCTCCACCAGGGTAAAACCGCGTCTGACGAGCAGCTTTACCCATCCAAGCCCGTTCCTGACCTGTCGAGTCATGATACCACCCTTTCCAGAAAAGAATCCCTGATCAATTCCGACCCTTGTCGCTTTTCATTTTGGACGCCGAGGTTACGACGCAATGCCCTATCCGGACATGTACGAATATCAAGTTGTACCACCGCCACCGCGCAAAGAGGTGGCTCCTGGCGAATTGTTCTTGACCGCCATACTATCGAACGACTTTCTTCGTGTCAACCAAATTGCTTTGTTGGCAACCGCGAGAAAACATCGCATCGTTTGCCGAAAACCACATCGAAAGAGCCCCTGCCGATCATGCACATCGATGCCGACAGATATCTGGTCATGACGACCGGAAAGATACTCACGATCTGAGACCCACTTGAAACGCTAAGGCGAAGAAGGCACTGCCAGCCTCCGCCGACAGTGCCTTCCGTGATTGCCCAAGCGCGCGACAGCGAAGCTCTATTGCTCGGTTTTTAAATCGAAATCCAGCGTGCCGCCGCCCGCCGGGACTGTCGCCTCCAGCTCCGTCTGCGACTGATCGCTGTAGCGCGGCGGAAACAGCTCTTTCGCTCCGGCCATTTCGGGCGACTGCGAGCCGTCGCTCTTGAAGTCCGATCCATCGGGCAAGACGTACTTGCTGCAGGTCACCTTGTACTTGCCGGCCGGCGCGCCTTTCTGCTCGCTTCCCGCCGCCAACTCGTAGCGACCGGTGGCGTCGGTGTTGCCATAGCACGTATTGCCGCGAGTCGCTTCCACCGGGAAGAACATCACCTGCACCCCGGCGCCCGGCTCACCGTTGACGGTCACCGTGCCGCTAACCGGCACGAGATCCGGTTGGTCGGCGCTGCGACCGCCACCGCAGCCCATGACGGCGAGCAACGAAAGCAAACAAATCAACACTGCAACAGCAGGAAAACGCATCCCCATCCCTTTCGGTAGCAAAACCATCGGTTCAAAAAAACGGGCCCTTCGCCACTCGATGCAGTCTAGGGAACTGACTGCACCTCTCCTGCGGCCATCGTCGAAATGGCGCGAAGCACACTCATATCCGTCGTTTCGGAGAGGAATCGCACCGAAGCGTCGCCAAGGGTTGTGTTCACGCCTCCCGGATGGAGACTGCCGGAAGTGCCAAACTCCGCCAATCTGCCTCGTATCGTCGTGCGATCACCCGTCCACCACGACCCCAGGAATACATCGAAACGATTGATGCCGTAATACGCCAGGTCAATCCCGAACTGGACCCAGCCGCGGTAACCCCACGCGTTCGGAGCGCCGTCAATCACCCAGTGCGTTTGCTCGTTGATTGCCACCGTGTTGGAAGTGCCGTCCACGAGATGTTGCGTACTGGTATTGCTGTTCTCACCGAACATGTAACGAAGGGTGTGGGTCATGGAATTCCTGCCCCAATCGTTATGATAATCGGGGTCGGTGGCACGAACGCTGAAATCATAGCTCGTCTTCGCACCGCGGTAGGGATTGGGATTGTAGTAGTTGATATCTTCGTCGTTCATCATCGGATCGTAGCTATCCGACGGGCAAAGGAACGCGTTCACAAGCTTTCCGACAATCTGAGCATTGCTGACGGATTGCGTCGGTACGGGGGTACCCGTCGGCGGGTTCAAAGTAAAAATGGAAGCGGGCATTCGGAAATCATACTGGTCGTAGAGTGCTTGCTGTTCCACATACGGCAGCACCAATACCCAACCGTTGAGATTGAGGATCGACTCGGTGGGACCGAGCGGGTTGGTGGCATTGCGCGCCCAACCGTAGTTGATGCCGGCCGGAGGGAACACCTTATGGGCATCGAGATAGTTGTGAAGTGCAAGGCCCAGTTGCTTCATATTGTTCGTACACTGGCTTCGCCGCGCCGCTTCGCGCGCCGCCTGTACCGCCGGCAGCAACAGCGCAATCAAGATCCCGATGATTGCAATAACGACCAACAGTTCCACCAAGGTAAAACCGCGTCTGATGAGCAGCCTTACCCATCCAAGCCCGTTCCTGACCTGTCGAGTCATGACACCACCCTTTCCAGAAAAGAATTACTGAACAATTCCGTCCTTCGTCGCTTTTCCAGCCGAACAAAACAGCCGCAACTTGCAGGCAAGCCTCGCCCAAAAAACACCCGGGGAAGCCTTGGCGGCGAGTCGAAGCAACCCTAACTATCGGAGAAATACAGGATTCCGTAAGAGACTTGCCTCGCACAACACCTAATCCCATCCCGCCCCCAGCGAATTAAAAACCCGCCCTCCCTGGTAGAGGAAGGCGGCCAGCCAGACAAGATTAACGCTTATGGTATCGAACCGATCTTTGCGTGTCAATGAAATTGCGAAGTTCAAAAATCCCTCACTCCCTCTCCATTCGCCGTAGAGGGCACCGTGTCCTATCGCACGACGCGATCAACGACGCATCGATCGTGGCCAGCCTCATGGCTTGCCAGCGCCGATATCATCGAGCCGCCTGGAGAAACGGAGTCAGGCTCTCGGCAGGCTTGATTCGGAGGAACGTTATTCTTTTTTCGGCGGCGTCTCGCCGGCCGCTTTTTCAGCGGCGTCGGTGGTCGCGGCGTCGGCGGTCGGCGCCGACTCGGCCTCTTTCGCCTTCTCTTCGCCCGTGGGCGGTAATTCCGCCGCCGCATCGGCCGCGCCCTTGCTTCGCGTTTGCCCCAGTTCCTGGACAATCGTGGCGGGGTCGCCTGTGCCGGCTGCGGGCGCACTGCGACTCTCATAGCCTTTGCCACAGCCAATCGCCAGGGTCAGCCCAATCGAGCATGCCAGAACCAAGAGACTTCGCATCGGATTTCCTCCGTTGATCATTCCACAGTGACCATGCCGCCGTCGCGTGTGCCATTGAGAAAAGCCCAGATGGGCCAGTGAATCGTTTCCGACTGAAACCGCGCGGAACCGTCGCCGAAGAGGACATTCAACCCGCCGGGGTGAAAACTGCTCGCCCCAGGCCATTCGGAGTTGGGGCCGTACATCGATTCGTAGACAGGCTGGAAGACCGAGGGCCCATTGGAACGCGGATCGAGTTCTTCCCAGAAGCCCGGTGTCGCGGTGCTGCCGTCGGGCCGGCTGTAACGAACGACGCCGCCATAAGGTTCACAGCATGTCCCCTGAAAGCCCAATGCCAGGAACGCGGGACGCACGACGGCCTCGCGAGTGTTCAAACGCGGCACGCCGGTGGCAGAGGTCCAAAGCGATTCGGTGAATCCCACGGCCCGTTGGAATCCGGTCGAGTTGGTTTCTGCGACGAAGATCGTGTTGGAAGAGCCATCGGTGATTTCGCTGATCTTGGTGGTGCGTTCGTCGGAAAAAACGCCGCTGAGTTCCTTGCCGAAGATCTCCGGAAATCGTTGAACGATCACGTAGGTGTTGTCCCACGGTCCCGCCTGCGGCCACCACCAGTAGCCGTTGTTGGCCGAGTAGTGGGTCAATCCGAGCAGGAATTGGGGCGGCGCCCCGAGGGAGGCGACCATCGCGTTCCCGCTTTCCCAACCGGCGTCCGATGGGCAGACCAGAGTCTTCACCTGCTGCTGGGCGAAAAACATCGGTTCGTTGAAGTTGCCGTCGCCGTCGAGGTCCATCAGATCCCAGACCGGCAGGTCGGTCCGCATCCGCTGAGAAATCGTTGACTGTTCGAGATAGGGAAGTATCTTCGTCAGCCAGGTGTGATGGTAAGGACGCTGGGGATAGGGGCTATTGGCATTTCCCCAGATCATCGCCGGCGGGAAGCACTTGTGAGTGTCTTCGTAGTTCAGCAGCGCCAAGCCGATCTGTTTGAGATTGTTGGAACAGGATGACCTGCGTGCCGCCTCACGGGCCTGCTGAACTGCCGGCAAGAGCATGGCGACGAGTATGCTGATGATGGCCACCACCACCAGCAACTCCACGAGCGTAAATCCACGGCGACTCGGAAATCTCATGGTTCTCTCCCTTACACAAGGACAAACTGAGCAAATGCCGCATTCATCGCCTCTGTCCTGTCCCGTTCGGAGTCCGTCGCTCCGCACGAAACTTGTTGGTTGAGAGATCGCATGGCGTGAAACATCGAATCTCACGTCACGGTCCGATCCTAACAAGAACCAGGAACGGTTGCAAGCAAGTGGGGAAACAAGATTACCTCTATCGGGTGGGTTCTGT
>JAAYEH010000155.1 GCA_012728855.1 Rhodopirellula sp.
CCATGGCGGCCATGGTTGGCCTGCAATTCTCACTTATTTCCAAGAAAACCGTGCAGGCCGTAATGCTCAGCACGGCGGTCGTGCTGGGCGCGGCCGGGCTGTTGTTTGCATGCGGCGTGGCGATGAAAGGGGCCGGGGCGATCGCGGCGTCCGTGGTTCTGCCGTTCACGCCGTTTCCTGCCATGCAGGCCCTGCTCGACGCACAGGAGGCATTCAATTCGGCGGGCTCCGCTTCGAAGGTGACGATGGAGACGGCCCGGGCGACGTGCGCGATCTTCGCCCTGATCTCGGCCACGGCCTACCTGGCGCTGACTTACAGCATCTATAAGAATATGGTGCGCGGCTTCGACATGACCGTGCGGCGGCAGACGGCGTAGGGGCGGAGCGGCAATTCTGTCCGCGTTGCCGAACGCCTGTTGCGCATAATCGCAAAATTACGATGAAGGGGGGCTTGACTTCTGATCGCAATAATGCGATACTAATGACAGGTGAGCCGGATGCCGGAAACAGATGTCCTGCTGTTCGCCGAAGAGGACGGTTCCGCTCCGCTGCTGGCTTGGTTGGACGACTTGCCACCCAAGGTCCGCGACAAGTGTATCGTCCGGATCGAGAGGTTGGCGCAGTTGGGTCACGAGCTGCGGCGGCCTGAAGCGGACCTGCTTAGGGACGGCATTCATGAATTGCGCGTGCGCCACCAGGGCGTTCATTACCGGATGCTCTATTTCTTTCACGAGCGGCGCGCAGTGGTTACACACGGGCTGATGAAAGAGGACCGCGTACCGGAGTCAGACATAGACTTGGCACTCCGCCGAAAGGCCGCGTTCACCGAGGCGCCGCAGCAACATACACATAAAGAAGAATGAATATGGCAGGCAAAAGGGAGATCACAAACGCCGTCAACATCCTTCACCGCAGGTACGTGAAGGATGACCCAGAACGGAAGGCCTCGCTTGAACGGGAGAGGGCAAACGCAGAAGTGGCTCAAATCATTCACGACCTGCGTACCGAAGCAGGCCTGAGCCAAAAAGGACTCGCTGATGCCATCGGAACAACGCAATCCGTTATTAGTCGATTGGAGGATGCAGATTACAATGGCCACTCGCTGACGATGTTGAATCGCATCGCCAAGGCGTTGAACCACCGCCTGACGGTCACTATGACCGCCGCAGACCCGGAAGCCGGAACCTTACGGTACGCCTTCCACGTCGTTCTGCGCGGACTGCGCCGTGCGAAGGGCCTGCGAATTGACGAACTTGCGAGACACGTTGATGTCGATGCGGATGAACTCCGCGCCTTGGAACGTGGGGCCCACACAAGGCCCCGCGCCAGGACCATCCACAAGCTGAGCACATTTTATGACGTGCCTGCAGAACGGATGCTGCAACTCGCCGGCGCCGTCCGTGAAGTTCCGGCCGAGGTTCGCGAGCGGGCTTCGCGCTTCGCCGCCCAGTCCGAGTCGTTCACCAAATTGTCGTCCGAGGAACGCAGAGTCCTCGATGAATTTGTGAAGTTCCTGCGGTCAGCATAGTGAACGCTTTCGCGAGTTCACGACCGCCTGCACGTTCAGAAAGAACTCGGCTCTGGCGGTAGCCCTGCCCCACTTCGCAGCTCGCGCGCTGTAAAATGGAACCCGATGTTGCTCGACGTCGCCGATTTGCGGACGCACTTCCTCACACCGGCGGGTGCTGTGCCGGCCGTGGCGGGGGTGTCCTTCTCGGTCGCGAAGGGGCGCACGCTGGCGCTGGTGGGCGAATCGGGTTGCGGCA
>JAAYEH010000156.1 GCA_012728855.1 Rhodopirellula sp.
CGTGGGCATCGAACATCTCAGAATTATTCTGGAGCAAGCGGGACAGTTCGTCCCATTTGCGGTCGGTGCCGGACTGGCGGACCCTGTAGGCCAGTTCTTCCAGTTCCTTGAGCATCTCGATTTCGATCTGCAATTCCTTGATGGTCTGGGCTGCTGAAGCCTGGTCGACAACTTTCTCTTCCGCCTCTTCAATTTCGGCGTCGGGGGCGTCGTCCAGGTCGTCCAGATCGTCCTCGGTGTACTTCGGCAGGCTCTCAACCATGTCCACGCGAACATCGGCCCCGCGCTTAAGCATCTGCTCTTCGCGAAGACGCTTCTCCAGGCGTTCCTTGCGACGGCGGAGCGATTGGTAAATGGCTTCGGGCGAGGATGCCAAGCGGCGCTGCAGAACGGTCAAGGCGAAGCCCACCGTGCCCTTGCGGCCTTCGTTCTCCAGCGCCGCGGCACGGTTGAATTCCTCGCGGACATATTCCGTGACCCGTTCGTAGAGTTTCGCCTCGGGATCGGACAGGTCGTATTTGACCGTGTAGGCCCGGCGTTCCGGGAAGAGGGGCCGGCCGTCAAACTTGAGCAACTGCTCTTTGACCAGCCGGCGCATAAGGTCGGAAGTATCTACTGTGTGAGTGCCATCGCGGAACTTGCCCTCGAAGCGGTCGCCGTCGAGCAGGGCCATGAAGAGTTGGAAGTCCTCCTCCTTGCCGTTATGCGGGGTGGCTGTCAGCAGTAGGAAGTTGCGAGTACGGCTGGAGAGAAGCTGCCCCAGTTTGTATCGCTTGGTCGGCTTCACTTCGCCTGAGAAGAAAGACGCCGACATCTTGTGGGCTTCATCGCAGACAATGAGATCCCAATCGCACTGCTCCAGCTTGGGGTGGAGAGCCTCGTCGCGGCTGAGCTTGTCGAGGCGGCAGATCACCAGGTTGTTCTCTTGAAACCAGTTGCCAGTACGGGCAGATTCCAGTTTGTCGTTGGTCATGATGTCAAACGGCAAATGGAATCGGCGGTCGAGTTCGTCCTGCCATTGCTCAGCGAGATTTCCCGGACAGACAATCATGCAGCGTTGCAGATCCCCGCGGACGATCTCCTCTTTGACCAGCAGTCCGGTCATGATGGTCTTGCCCGAGCCGGGGTCGTCGGCCAGCAAATAACGGAGCGGCTGTCGGGGCAGCATCTCGCCATAAACGGCGGTAATCTGATGAGGCAGCGGCTCGACCATCGACGTGTGGACGGCCAACAACGGATCGAACAGATAGGCCAGTTGGATACGCTTGGCCTCGGATACCAGTCTAAAGAGGGGTCCGTCGCCGTCGAAACTCCAAGGACTGCCCTCGGCGACGATTTCGATAGTCGACTCACGGTCGCGATAGAGAAGTTCGTTCGCGGGCCGGCCTGTCGCGTCTTTGTAGGTAAGGTCTACCGCCGTGTTGCCGATCCACTTAACGTCGATGACGGTGACCAACTGGCCCGGAAGGATACCCCGTACGGTAGCACCGCGCGATAAGTCTTCCAGCTTTGCCATTTTTTCACCTTTGACGTACTCAGGGTATTTCAGGATCCGGGCGAGCCGTGAGCTTCAACATCCGGTTCTAATACTAAATCCTCATGCGATTCGTGTACTGTCGAGCGATAACCCGAACATACTCCGCGGCCCCACTATTGCAAGTAGGTGACCCCACCTTCCAGCCCCTTTTTTTCAGGAACTGATTATTGACAGCCCCGACTGTTGTCGAGTCGGAGGATTGCGCAAACTATAGCCACCCCCCCCGGTCAAGTCTGCTTGCTGAATGGCGTTGGTCAAAGAATAGCGAAAGCCGGGGTCGGATCGAATCTAACGTGACGCACGTACATAATTCTGTTGAGGGAGAAGCCCGGAGTTGGTCTGCCGTGGCTCGAGGGAAGGGATGGTTCAAAAAACGGGGAGTGACCGTTCACGAGGTGGGGAAAAGCACTGTCAGGTGGGAATTGGGAAATTCAGATGGGCGCCTACATTGAGCGCCGCTAATTGTGTTAGTTTTTTTGGGAGTCGGTGTCGAGGGACTGGAAGGCTGGGGGACAGGCACATTTTGCTCCGAAGACTCCGCAAAATGAGCCCGTCCCCAACGGTTTTCTGCCCAGTAGACTCCGCCGCGACGTCCGCCCGATCTACGTCAGAATGGGAATCCTGCCCGAGATGGCTGCCGGCATCCAAACCAACTCCGAGCTGAGTGTGCCGCCGGAGACGTGAGAAGTTTTATTTTCAACCGCCCGCCAGAATAGCAGAAACCGTGGGGCAGGTTTGCAACCTGCCTTGTGCGACGTGAAAAGTCGGCAGGTTGCCAACCTGCCCCACGACTCGATTCCAGCATCGTGGCGGGTGGTTGTTTATTTTACGACAACCAGCCGCAAAGAGTGCAACAGCAAAGCCGCGCTATTTCCCCAAGTGCTTTTCGAACCACGCCGCCGTGGCGTCGCGGGCGCGCTGCACATCGTCGCCGCGAAACCCGTGGCCCGCGCCTTCCAGGGTGAGCAATTCGGCCGGCACGCCGTGCTTTTCCAGTTCGGCGAGGATTTTGCGACTGTGGTCGATGGGAACGAGTTCGTCCTTATCGCCGTGGATCAGCAGCGTTGCCGCGTCGTCCGCGGAAACCTGCAGCAAGGGGGAACAATCGTCCGCCTCTTCGGGATTGAACCGCAGGGCCGGATAATTCTGGTAATAGGACGATTTCTCGTCGACCCAGGGGCGGATGTCGGTCGGCGGGCACCAAGGGGCGACCGCCTTCACGCGGTCGCTGACGGCCGCCAGCGGGTCGTCTTTCTTGGTTTCGCCGTCATCGCCGGTGGTGCCGAGCATCAAAGAAAGATGGCCGCCGGCGCTGGCCCCGGTCACCCCCAACCGCTCGGGGTCGATGCCGAGTTCCGCCGCATGGCAGCGGATGTAGCGAACGGCGCGGCGGACGTCGGCGACCGCCTCCGGGACAAGGTACTTCGGGCTGCTGCCGTGGCGGACGGCGAAAACGGTGAACCCCCGGTCCAGCAGCGTCTGGATCACGCCCTGGAACTTCTCCGGCGGCGACCAGCGCGAGTACCATCCGCCGCTGACCATGAAGAGCACCCCGGCGCCGTTGGCCTCCTTCGGACGGAACCGGTCGAAGGTGAGCGCCATGCCGTCCTTGTGGCCGTAGACCACGTCGGGAGTGATTTGAACCTCCACTTCGGCGCGTGCGGAAACGGTTCCCAACAGCACCACAACGAGCGCCAGACATCGTATCGCGAATCGCATCTCGGAAGCTCCTAAAGAACATTGGAAGCGCATCATCACCACCTTGAAGTTAGCAGGTGGGCGACTGAGGGTAAAGAGTCGAGAGTCAAGAGCCAGGCAATCTGGTTGGCTTTTGACGCTCCGCTCTCTGATGTCGATACGGAAAAAGATTCCCGACCCCCTTGCTCGCCCGTCCTTTATCCGTGCCCCGGCTTTGCCATCCGTGCTAGTCCGCCGGCGTTTGACCAATCAGCAATTCCTTCTGCTGCCGCGACATGGCTTTGATCGCCGCTTCCCGTTTCAACGCCAGGCCGTGCGTGGCCTGGACTTCCTGATACGCCACCCGGACCGGCAGGCGACTGCGGGTGTAGCGGGAAGCCGTGCCGGCGTTGTGCCGCTGGCACCTTCGGTTCACATCCTTGGCGATGCCCGTGTACAGCGAACCGTCGGCACAGCGCAGCATGTAGACGAACCACATCCGCGCCCGAGCGTCTCGGCGGGCCTCGTCCAACTCCCGCTTCAGCTTGAGCACGGCCACCTCTTTTGCTTTAGCCTCGACCTCCACGGTGAGATCGAGATCTCGCCAGCAGTCGGGAAAGTCGCGTACGTCAATAAAGTCGTGATGCCGCTGAGGCGCCCGCCCTTTCCATCCTTCGATCGGGCTGGAAATGTGGAACAAAGGCTCGCGATTCCAAGTGGCAACGGCCTGCGCCGTCGTCTCGTCTTCCGTCAATCCGTCGCGATGGCAACGGTGGTGATGGACGTCGTAAACCAAGGGGATTCCCTCGGCTCGGCAGTATGGCAAAAGATCGGCGGGCGTGTAGGTGCGGTCGTCGTTTTCGACCGTAAGCCGGGATCGGGCGCGCCGAGACAATCGCCGCAGGTTGCGAGCGAACTCGCCGAGAGCCTTCTGCTTGTCGCCGTATCCCCCGCCGCCGTGAAGGTTCACCACGTCGGCCCCGACCCATTCGGCCACCTCCGCCTGGTACTCCAGTTCCGCGATCGATTTCTCCACCACGTCCGGCCGAGGAGAGTTCAGCACCACGAACTGATCAGGATGGAAAGAGGTTCGCAGCGAGTGCCTCTTGGCCAGTCGCTTGCACTTCTTGAAGCGGCGGATGATCTCATCGCCTTCGGGCAGGTCGTCCACCGCATAGCCGCAGTCGGGATGGGTCTTCAGCGGAAGAACCTGGCTATTGATCCGAAAGCAACCAATCCCTTGCTCGGCACAGAATTGAAGCGAGGCCAACAGCGCGTCGGCGTTTGCCAGACAGAGCCCGGCGAGTTTCGCCAGGCCGTCGGCTCGCTTCATCCGAGCGATGGCTGTAGCCGTCGTTGTTCGGAACGTGATCGGTTGCTCGCGAAACATGCAGCAAAGGCCGAAGCGAATCATCGTTTCTCGTCCCCGGCGGAAGTCGTGCGGTCCTCGTCCGAGGTGATGACGGCAGCCGGAACACTGAAAGGCGACTTCCTGCCGGAGCGGAACAGCCGTCGCAGGAGAAACACCGGCAGCCCCAACACGAAGACCACGGCCGCCCAGGGCAGCAGCGCCACCGCGACCAGCGAGGCGGTCTGCACGGTTGCCAACAACGCGCTGAGCGACTGCTCCCAGGCGCGGCGGGCACGAGTGCCGTAGCCGGCAACCTCCGGCGGCACGTAATTCTCGATCTCTTCGATGCGAAGCGTTACCGTCGTCAGCGAGGTTGTATCCTGCAACACGCGGAGGCGCCCTTCCATGCGTTCGGTTTCCTCGCGGACGCGGGACAGCTCGCGCTCGATTTCCAGCACGTCTTTCAATTCGCCGGTGGCGGTCTCGAGCAGTTTCAGCAACCGCTGTTCTTCCTGCCGCTTGTTTCGGATGCGAGCCTCCACGTCGTAGTATTCTTCCGTCACATCGCGAGAGTCGGACCGAACGGAGCGCGGCTCGCCCAGCTCCCGCGCGGCGGCCAGCAGCTCGCTGTACCGGTCCACGGGCACCCGAATGACCCACTCGCCGTGACGGGGCCGGCCCGGGGAACCCAGGATTTCCGAATGGGCGACGTAGGCGTCGAACCGTTTTAGCAGGGCGTCGATCTCGGCCGGCACCGGATCGAAATCCTCGACCACAAGATCGACCGTGGCGGTGTAGACGATCTTGCGGTCGACAAATCCCGGCGGAACCGCCGGACCGCCGAGGTCGGCCGCTTCATCGGGTGATGCCTCATCAGGCGTAATCGCTTGCGCAGGTTCAGCTCGTTCGTAACCGGGCTGCTCCGCGCCACCGCAGCCTCCGACCAGCAGCAACGCCAGCAACATGCTGAAAGAGAATCTCATGATCGCACCTCGATGTCAGGATCGGACGGAACCGAGCGGTAGCGGCGACTTGCTCCAACGGTTGGATACCCGCAAGCCACAAAATATTCCCGCGCCCGTGTTTGCGCCGACGGTGGGCAAACCGTTGAGTCGGCGAGACGGCAGCGGGGCCCAATGACCGGCAGACCTGGACCAACGAACCAACGCGGCACGAGCTATCCGCCGTCATTGGTTGACGTCACGGGTCTTTTGCGGCGAATCTTCGGTTCACGGGAAACCGATTGCCGGTCCGATTCGGCATGCCGCCGACGCAGATCATTCATCATCGCCCGCATGTCGCCGTTGAATTCTTGAGCGTATTCTTCGCGAATACGCCGAACTTCGGAAAGAACTGGATCAAGAGCCATTATCATCCCCCATGAGTTGATCGGGATCCAAGTAGACCGCGTAGAGCTTGGTTTTGTCACCGGCAATTGCGATTTTCAGCCGCACCGTCTTTCCCCGCAGGCCCGCGAGTGATTCATCCGCCCATCGCACCGCACGGACCGCGCCGACGGTGCCTTCCGCGGCGGAGACGACACCCCGCCTTTCACCGCTGTAGGCGGGCAGCAGTCGGCCTTTTTCGTCGGCCAATTCCACGGTGACATCCTCGCCGCCGTCAGCATTAAGCAGGATATCACAACCGTCTTCCGGCAAAGTGATCGGAGCGGACCAGATCGTGCCCCGCGAGGAGCCCTTCGCCAGGTGCAGGCTCCCCCAGCGATCGCGAGGCAGGGTCGCCAATGCCACCTCCGCGTAGTAGTCCTGGCCGGTAACGGTCGCGTTGCGCCAGCGGCCATGATAGATGAGCGTCTTCTCTCCCACGTTCAAGATGCCGTTGGCTTGGCAGAGGATGGTGGGATCGTCGACACCGGGAACGGGCGTGACCGGCGACTGCTTGCCGGAAATGAACACATGGTCTTTGACGGGCTCGCGGAAGGCTACCCCGTCGTTGCTGACCACGAGGCCCAAATCGCAGGTGATGAGGCCCGCGCCGTACCAGCCCTGCTTCCTTCGCTCGGCTTGGGGTGGGTTGTGCCAGATGCCGTAGAGGCCCACGGCAACATTGCCGAGACTCGCCGCGCCGACGCCGAGGTGGACTTGCGGGTAGTCTCCCACCAGCCCTCGCAACGCCACGTCGTCGGGCTCGGGCAGGCGAAACGCCGCATGATACTCCCGGTCCCACTGAACGAAATCGGTGGACGTACTAGCATACCCTTGACGACCTTCCGGCTTGCCACGGTTGTCCGTGCCTACCCCCTGGCCATGAACGATGTAGCGGTTGCCGAACTTGAAGAAACTGCCCATCTCCAGAAAACGCTCCGTCGGGTAGTTCTCCGCCGCCGTCCAATGATCCCGTCGGAGCTGGTTGCCGGCCGGAAGACCCACGTGTGGGTCAACGTGGTGTAGAGCATCTTGTAGCGATGAGCGGGATCGCTTTCGTCGAGGATCACCGCCGCACACTGCGTCGTCTCGTCGGGCAATCGGATCGGGTGACTTGCCGGGCCAGCGCGATGGTCTCGTCCGTACCGACTCGCTCATCACGATCGCCGATCACCAGCCTCCGAGTTCAAGGGGGTCGGGAGTCTTTTTTCGTGTCGGCCGGGCAACGCTTCCGTGTAGGGGGAGAACTGTCTCCGGCCGATACGAAAAAAGACTCCCGACCCCTTGCTTTTCAGGACGCCTGTTCCACGTAAACGGCGTAAACGCGGACATCACCGTCCTTGGGCAATACCGCTCGAATGAAGAACGGACCGCCCGCATCGACGGCGCCGGACGCACCCGTCGGCCAAGCAACGGCGACATGCGTTCCGCAGGTCGTTACTTTGGCGGCATTCTCGCCCGAGTAGCCGGGAAGCGGCTGCTCGCGCGCGTCGAGCAGTTCCACCCTCAGGGGTCGCGCATCGCTGACGCCCTCGACATTGACGAACAGCCATGCCCGCTCCGGTGCGACCAACTCGGTCACGAACTCGGCGGAGGCATTCTCGCGGTGGCTCGACAAATAACCGAATCGGTCGCGAGGAAGGGTGACCAACCCCACGCCGCCGCGCGGCGGATAGCTCGGCTTCTGCAAGTCCCAACTGCCGTACCAGTGATAGGTCTGATCGCCCACGTTGGCGAAGCCTTGTCCTTGCAGAAGGCCTCCTTGATCCCATTGCCCTTCTTCACCCCTGGGAATGAGGACGAAATCCCGGATCGGCTCGCGGAAATGGAGGCCGTCGTTGCTGATCAAGAAGCCCAGGTCGATCGTGCGATCTTGCCAGTTCTCCGCGCCGTGCCAGAGGCCGTAGACGCCGAGCAAGACGTTGTTGCGATGCCACACCGAGGCGGCCAGGTGGGCTTCCTCGGCCTGACCGACCGGAATCTCCTGCCCGATTGCTCCGCCGCGGATGAAGCCGAGGGTCTTGGTCGGCTCCCACTGGATCAGGTCGCGCGATCGGAGCACGGTCATGACGCGGCCGACCGGCTTGCCGTCCGGTTGCCAAACCCAGGGCGAGAACTGCTGACCGGGTAGGTGGTACATCCCGTTCCAACGATAGAGGCCGCCCTGTTCGAAGTTTTCCGGAGGCAGAATCAAATCCTCTTCGACCAGGAAGCCTTTCTCGAAACGAACCGGCGTGGCGCTTTTCCACCGCAGCCCGTCGGGACTGAAGAGGGTGATCGAGGTCGACCCTTTGCTTTTTCCCAAGGTGGCGGCCACGGTCAACAGCATCTTGAAGCGGCGAGCAGGATCCGCTTCGTCGGCTTCGTGAAGAACGATGAGGTGAATCCCGCCGGCTTCGGGCGGATCGATGAGGACGAGGTTGTTCTGCTTGCTGCCGCGGTGCTCGACGAGGCCCAGGTTGGGCTTCTGCCAATGGATGCCGTCCTCGCTTTCGGCATAGGCCGGACGCAATCCGGAAAAACCGAGCCCCCGCTTGATCAACTCCAGCGACTCATTGTCCGCCGCCACGTACCACAACTTGAATTTCCCCTCGTGGCGCAACACGGAGCCGTAAAACTGCACGGCCCATTCATCGCAAGCCCCCTTGCCGCCCCGCCGTACAACTGGGTTATCGGGGTGCTTCGTGGGCTGAACGAGCGTGAGTTGCAGGTTGTGCTGCTTGGGAATGCTCTGATCGTCGAAGGCGAAGAACGTCCGCGTGTCGGCCTGGAGCGAATCGGGCAACAACACCGCCGACAGGAGGAATGTCGCGGTCAGCAGTAGGGAAAGCACCCGATGGATGTCGGCAAAATGCATCATGGCAGACTCCTATTGCCCCGCCAGGAAAGAAGTTCACGACGGTCCGCTGTTTGTCAGGCTTTTCAGCCTGACTGTGGCCCAATGCGGCAATGTCAGGCTGGAAAGCCTGACGACCTTTTTCGCCGCGGTCTACTGCTGCTTCACATCCAGCACCACAACGGTCGCCGTCTTATCGGGTGCTTCGGAAGGCAGCGCGATACGGACATCGCCGTCCTTCTCGGCAAACGAGAGTTTCTCGCCGCCGGCGAGCATCTTGGCGGCAACCACCGCGCCGGGGACTTTGGGGACAACCAGATTGCCGCCTTCCGGCCACTGGAAGACGTGCAGGTAGAGGCGTGTCTTGCCGTCCATCGGCTTCCGGGTGCAGCGGCCCCACGGGGTTTTCTCGAACGGACTCGCCTGGGCGCCGTAGATCGACTGGCCGTTGGCCTGCATCCAGCGGCCGATGGCCGCCAGTCGCCCGACCGACGCCGCCGGGATTTCGCCGGCCGCAGTCGGCCCGATGTTGAGCAGATAGTTGCCGCCTTTGGAGACGATGTCGATCAGATTGCGAATCAACGTTTCAGCGCTCTTCCAGTTCTCGTCGTCGCTTCGGAAGCCCCATGTTTCGTTCATCGTCATGCATGATTCCCAATCGACGCCGTCCAACCCGGTGGCGGGTATTTGCTGCTCGGGCGTGCCGAAGTCGCCGACGTAGTCCTGGTTGGCCTTGTTGATGCCTTCCATCCCCTTGCGGCCCTTACCGACGCGGTTATTGACGATGATCTCCGGCTTCAGCCCGCGGAGGTAAGCGTAGATCTCGCGGCCATCCTCTTCGGTATACCAGTCGGGCCACTCACCGTCGAACCACAGCACCGCGGGATCGCAACTCGCCAGCAGATCCTTGAATTGCGCCTTCATGTAGTCCATGTATTCTTGCTTGCGGCCGTCGCGGATCTTGGTCGGATTGTGACGTTGCTCGCTGCCTCGCATCTGCGCAGGATGATGCCAATCCATGATCGAGTAGTAGGTGCAGAATTGGATTCCCCGCTTGCGGCATTCCTCGGCGAGCGGCTTGAGAAGATCCTTGCCGTACGCAGTGGCGTTGACGACGTCGTAGTCGGTGGTATCGGTGGCGAACAGGCAGAAGCCGTCGTGATGCTTCGAGGTGATTACCAGGTACTTCATGCCCGCGTCGGCGGCAATCTGCGCCCAGGCGGCCGGATCGTATTTCGCCGGGTTGAACTGGGCGGCCAGTTTCTCGTACTTGTCGACCGGGATGTTGGCCCGGTCCATAATCCACTCGCCGATGCCCGGCACCTGCTTGCCGTCCCAAGTTCCCGCCGGAATGGCGTAGAGGCCCCAGTGGATGAACATGCCGAAGCGGGCGTCGCGCCACCACTGCATTCGCGCGTCGCGCTGGGAATCGGTCTCCTTGTTCCAAGACGAATCGGCTGCCGAGGACGGCAGGACGCAGGAAAGCCCCAGCAAGAGTGCGATGGCGAACACTCTGAAACGCATGGTTTGTGTCTCCTCAAGGATGTCGTAGGGCGACGGGTGGAAATCGAACCGCCGTTGGGCAGCCCGGCCGCTAACCTACAAGCAGTATACACCAAGCGAAAACGGGGTGCATCCAGCGCGCATGAGCCATCCAATCAAGAATTCTTGCGCCGATGCTTACCGCATGAGCCGGTTTCTGGCCCGATTGGGCACGGGGCGTTGCGAAGTCGCGTCGCCCGCTCCCGCGGACAAGCCCAGCCCCGGGGCCACCTGCTGGTTTGGGCTGCAAAGATCGACCGCCTGCAGGCCGCCGTAGGAAGGGATCGTCCAAAGAAGCGACGGATCGCCCGCCAACCGGTTGACCACGACCTTGCCCAAGTCGAGACGCATGGAAAACTGGGCCGAGGGGGAACGGATGTCGAGCGTCTGGGGGACATACACTCCGGTCAGTGGATCGCGGCGATGTTGCGTAACGACCGAACTTGCCAGAAGCCTTCCTTGCACGTCGTAGAGGTGCTGCTCGATCACCAGGCCCCGCATGCCGTCGATCACGGTTACCTTCGTTGTCTCCCCATCGACCGTCGGCCGGAGGGTGCGGACCTCGAACCGCCCTTCCGCCACGGGGATCGGGCCCTGGTGTGGCTGGTTCGGGTCGAGCGCGTCGATTCCCAGCGACTCGATCAGCCACTCCGGACGGACCGGGAACATGCTCCGCGCCGGACTGATATCGAACTGCTCGTGCCGGCAGTAATAGACGACCGGGGGATGGCTGCGGCGAATCCAAAACCAGAACACCTCGTCGTTGCTGCCGAGATCCAACTCCGGGCCGGTCAACGCCGTTTCCGCCCGCAGCCGAAGACGGCGGGGCCGCTCAAAGGCTACACTCGCCCGCAACGTGGGAAACTGGGGACCGGAGAGCGTAGCATCGCTGGTCGAGAGCGATTGGATCTGGGAACTGTTGGCGTTGACCGTCTGGATGATCTGCTCGAGGGTGGGAGTCGGCGGCAGGACGGGCGCCGGCGGCGAGGCGTAGAACGGCGCCGCCGACCGGCAGCCCGGGGCGCCCAGCCCCGCCAGGAGCGACAGCACGACCAGCAACCACCCGCAGCGGCGCTGAAGCCGCCCAAATACGGAGCAGTACGGCTGCTGCCAAGAACCGAAGCGTTGGCGCCGCTCGAAACCGATGCGTAGCCGCCGGGCTGCTGGGTTCTTCATCTGCTTTCACGGCCTCCTGCCGGTGCGTCCGTCCTTGGGTTGCCCGATCACAGCCTTTCGTCAGACTGCATTGCCAAACAGCAGCCCCGCCAGTTCGTCCTGAATCGTCTCGATCCGCGATTCGTCCGGAATCATGGCAGGCGTTCGGTACGTTGCATCTCGGCGCGGGCAATATAGAACCATCACCTCGCGTCCGGATTCGTCCTCTTCCGGTTCCTCCAACCGCATCACCCGACGCCGGACCAACAGCAACGCCAGCACGTAGCGCATATCCTGCTTGTCCGCCTGCTGCTCGAGTTCTTCAAAGAACTGGAGCATCACGTCGTTCGGCGCCCACGTCATTCGCTTCGCTTCCGCGGACGGCACCTGCGACTTCCACCAGCCGACCGCAGCCTCCGGCGGCCCCTGCCATGCTTCCGCCGAGTAATCCTTACGCTCCAGTTCGGCCCCCGCCGCCGTCAGAACCGAATAGAAGACTTCGCCCGCGACAAGATCCCTGCCGGTTGCCGCACACTGCCGTGTGAATCGCTTGACTTCGTAGTCCATCGTCCTCCCGTAACCACCCCCGCCAAGCTCAACTCTTGCCGAACGCGGCCTTGGGCCGCAACCCAACTCGTTTAACCGCAACGGCCAACGGCCTGCGCGGGTTTTGCCGTGGCAGGTTGTGTTGCCGCCCCGCGCGCAGGCCGTTGGCCGTTGCGGTTAAACGAACCAAGCCTGCGCTGGGCTGAACACGCTGGCGGGCCGCGAGTGGTAGCACGCCATCCGGCAGTGCGGCGGCGGAAGAGTACCCGAAAAGGCCAATTGACTCAATACGCAGTGAAAAAACGTTTGCTGGTGCCGCCCGGACCGATTTCTATCCGAATCGGCCGCACGCAGCGGGGGCAGTGGCCTTCATAAGCCGTGCCTTGCCGATTGATGTAAACCCTTGCGTAGACGCCACAACAGGCAAATTGTATCCCTAAGAAGGAACGGCCGCCTCCTTCCGCAGGCGGCGGACCGGCCCGGTTCGGCTCACTGGAGAGATCGAGATACTCACCAGACATGAGACACTTCGTTCCCTAGGTTTTCACAGAGGCTGTCCGGAAATGGGGACTGGCTCCCGGATGTTGTGTTTTCGGCCTCACGGTTACGCGAGATGTAGGGTGCCTGTCCCCATTTCCGGACAGCCTCTCACAGCCAGAGGTGCAAACGCCCCTCGAGCATATCGGGCAGGGCCTTCTGCACGTGGCGGCGGATCTGGCGATCGTGGTAGCGGGTGCTGAAGTGCGAGGCGATGATCAGGTCGTTCTTGAAGCGGTCTCGCCGTTGGACAATATCGTCGAGATGGATGTGGCCGAATTTGTGAATCTTGTCTTTGCGGTGACTGGGGGCGACGAAGGTCATCTCCAGTATCACTACCTCCGCCTCATACATCACCGGACATTCGTCGATCCCCTCGGGCGAGCTGTCGCCCAGGTAGGCCAGCCGTGGAATGCGCACTTCCCTGGCGATCTCGACTCCGCTAAGACGCAGGTCGCGGATCTTTTCCCCGGGCAGATCGAGGTATTCGGGCTTCAACTTCCGCCGTCGCTCCCAGACGACGAACCCCAGCGACGGGACCGTGTGGCGGGTGGCCGAGACGGTAACCACCAGCTCTCGGGAAAGCTCGATCTCGCCCCCCGGCTGAACGGGCACGAGGGTGCAGGGCAGACGGCCCCGATCGAGCCGGCTGATCTGCCGCAGGATTTTCTGAATTGGATCGATCGCCACTTCCGGAAGATAAATCGTCGGCGGCTCCATTTTCATCATCCGCCGCCGGGCCACATAGGCGGGCAAGGCCGCCAAGTGGTCGATATGGGCGTGGGAAACACACCAGTTGGGGGTGCCCATGAAAGACCAGGGTTGCGCGCCCAGGTCGAAGCCGATCTTCAGTTCGGGAATTCGCCAATAGGTCTGCACCGCGGCGCGCGAAAATCCCTCGATGGTGAGATCCTTGTAGGCGAGGGTCCGAAAAGGTTGATCCGTGAGCATTTCGGATGACAAGGGCGGCTCCGTCTCGGCGGAAGTTATTCGGCTGGCTTGCCGTGATCGTAGTTGTCGACGCTCGACACGTCCAGGGGGCCGGCAATATCCCCGCGCGGCAAAACCCAAATCTCGCCGAACAACTGATTCTGCTCAACCCGAACCTGGCAATGCCGCACCAGTTCCAGCACGGAGAGAAAAACCCCCACCATCGACGACTTATGCATCCCGCGCGTGAACAGGTCGCTGAAAGCAAGCTGTCCGCGTTGATCGAGTCGCTCGACGATCCGCGACATGTAAACGTGAATCGGCGTGTCATCGTAGACGATGTTCGAAGGCCGGGACAACTGTGACTCGCGGATGATCCGGCCGAACGCGCTGACCAGATCCCAGAGTTCCACCTCTCGAATCGGTTCTTCCGCCAAATCCCTTTGGCGTGGCGGAAGATCGCTGCCGATGCGGGGATAGCGCTGCTGCCACTGGCGGCTTTGTTCGTCGAGAACGCTGGCGGCGTCGCGATAGGCCTTGTATTCCAAGAGCCGCCGCACCAACTCTTCGCGAGGATCCTCGACCGCCTCTTCCACTTCGTCGCACCGCGGCAGCACCTGCTGCGACTTGATCTCGATCAACATGCTCGCCACGGCGAGGAAATCACCCACGGCGTCGACGTCCAACTGCTCGATCACCTCAAGGTATTCGAGGTACTGGTCCGTGATCAACGAAATCGGGATATCGACGATCTCAACCTCGTGTTTGCGAACCAAATAGAGCAACAGATCGAGCGGTCCTCGAAAGATGTTCAAATCGACGCGAAATTCCATCGGCACAACAACCGCCAGGCTTATCGTGAGAGGATCTGCAAACTCTCCGCGGGCAGCACTTCGTTGAGGCTCCCCGAACGAAATCCCGCCAGGTCGAGCGAAACGTACTGGAAGCCCGCGGCCGTGAACTGCTCTACCACTTCGCGACGGAACTCCGGATCGACGAAGCGGGCGATTGTCTCGGGCGCCACTTCGATACGAGCCATGTTTCCCTTGTGATACCGCACTCGCAACGGCTGAAAGCCCCGCTCGCGGAGAAATCGTTCGGCGCGGTCGATCATCGCCAACCGCTCCGCCGTGACCTCTTCGCCATAGGCGATGCGACTGCTCAGGCAAGGCATCGCCGGCTTGTCTTGGGTAGGCAGGTTCCAATGGCCGGCCAGTTGCCGGATCTCCGTTTTGCTGAAACCGCACTCGGCCAGCGGGCTGCGAACGCGGCGGTCGCGGGCGGCCTGCAAGCCCGGCCGGTGTTCGCCGTGGTCGTCCCGGTTGGAGCCGTCGGCAACCACGGCCACATCGAGCCGATCGGCCAGTGTCTCGACCTGCAGAAACAATTCGTTCTTGCAGTGATAACAGCGGTCGGAGGCGTTGCGCTGATACGCGGGGATGGCGAGTTCCCCGGTCTGGATCATCTCGTGGCGGATGCCGATTTCGCGGGCCACTTCGCGGCACTCGTCCAGTTCCCCGGCAGCCAGACTCGCACTGACACCGGTCACCGCCACCGAGCGATCGCCCAGCGCCAGTTGCGCGGCCTTGGCGAGCACCGTGCTGTCGAGTCCGCCGGAAAAGGCGACCGCGCAACTGCCGAAGCTTTGCAGCAGCGCCAGGAGCCGATCGCGCTTTTCCACCAACTCCCCCGTGAGTTCGCTCGCAATCCCCATACGACTCCTCGTGATGTCGGCCAGCCAATAAAAAAGGCCCTCCACCGCAATGCCGTGGCGATGCGTACTTGAGAGCCCGTCATTGTCTAAGGGGGCGCCTGGAACCCGGGTTGTGTGATCCGCTCCGACCCGCGCGAGGCGAATCGGTGGGCGGCTATACACGCGGCCGGTTTCAGATAATCAGGCGTCCAACGGGCAACTTATCGGCTCCCCAAATGTTTGGCATCGGCAGCACGAGCATGGTAGAGGACCGTGACCCTGAATTCCATATGGACCGCATGGCGGTCCCATAAAATCCCTGGCCGCGATGTATCCTACCCGCTTCAGGATGCCGGGACAAGCGATGGTTTTGGAGTATAGAGGAGATTGTGGAGAGATCGGATGTTAGGGGGCACGCCACCGATCGGAACGCTTTTGTGGTGAGATCGAAGATGCGGGCGTCCAGGTGGGGGGGCGGTCAATTCTGCGGCAGAAGTCACGATTGCGACGTGCCGTTGCGGGCAAGCGCTGTAGAACCCCAACGATGTTTGACCGCGAATGGTTCAAAGGGTGGAAAGGCGTCTTGCTAATCCCCAATCCCGGTTCTGGCTCCATATCCGTACTGCAGTGGCTGGCCTCCGCTGGGCCGTAGCCTGAAGATGAATCGGGAATTCGACGAGGCAGCGTTCTGGACGTCACCGTTGCTGGGTGCTAACCTTAAATACGGTTCCAGAGAGATGCCAGTATGACCGTTGGAGGGAATCGAGACGATGGCAGGTTCCGGCCACCGCGGATCGGTCGAGGCTTCGGGTTCGACGTCCTCCAGTCTCCTGCAGCGGTTGAAGGCCCACGACGCCGATGCTTGGAACACGCTCGTACAACTGTATGGCCCTATGGTCTACCGCTGGTGTCGTGACTGTGGGTTGCAGGCGGAGGATGTGGCCGATGTCGGTCAGGAAGTTTTTGGCGCCGTGGCGGCGAGCATTGAGGGCTTCCATCGCGAGCGGCCTGGCGGCAGTTTCCGCGGTTGGCTCTGGACGATCGCCCGCAACAAGATCCGCGACCACTTCCGCCGCCTCCGCGGCGAAGCGCAGGCCCGTGGCGGCACGGATGGCCAAGCGTGGTTGGCCCAACTTCCTGCCGATGCTCCCGAGCCGATGGCGGCCGATGCGCGGCCCGCCTACCACGATTCCCTGGAGAACCGCGCGGTGGAACAGGTTCGGGCGGAGGTGGAAGAACGAACCTGGCAGGCATTCTGGGTGGCGGCCGTCGAGGGCCGACCGGCGGCCGAAGTGGCGGACCAGCTCGGCATGAGCATCCAAGCGGTCTACGACGCCAAGTACCGCGTCCGCCGCAAGATCCGCCAACAGTTTGGCGACCTGCTCGGCTAGTCCACCCCTCTTGCGGAGTGGTTACGCGAAGTCGTGCGAGATTCCTACGTTGTTCTTGTAGCGGAACAACTACCGATCCGACGAGGAACCCGGCGATGACCGATCCCAACTGCCCGACACACGAGGAACTGGCCGCTTACCACTACGGCGAACTGGAGGAGGAGGCCGCCGCACCGCTGATTGAGCACATCAGCCGCTGTGTTTCCTGCCAAGCCCTACTCCAGACGTTCGACGAAGTGGGGGATACGTTGATCGCGCGACTCCGCCGCCCGATCGAGCAAGACCCTTACGCGGGGGAACTCCAACGCGAAGAGTTTTTCGCTCGTGCCAGAGCCATGAATATTTCCCGCGGCGCCTCGGCCGGACAGCGACCAGGGCGTTCACCGGCCGAGGCACCCTTCCCGCGAGAACTGGGCGAGTACGAACTGCTGGCCAAGCTCGGCCAGGGGGGGATGGGCGCGGTCTACAAGGCCCGCCACACCCGGCTGGACCGGATCGTTGCCGTGAAAGTCCTCCCCAAAGAAAAGACGACCGACGAACGTGCCGTCGCACGTTTCGAACGAGAAATGAAAGCGGTGGGCCGGCTCAACCACCCGAACATCGTGCAAGCCTACGACGCCCGCGATATCGCCGGCACGACCGTACTCGTCATGGAGCACGTAGACGGCGCGGACCTGAGCCACATCGTCAAGCGTCATGGCCCGCTCAAGCTCTCCGACGCTTGCGAGTTGATCCGCCAGGCAGCGTTGGGACTGCAGTACGCGCACGAGAGCGGGTTGGTGCATCGCGACATCAAGCCTTCGAACCTGATGCTCTCGCGCGACGGCCAGCTCAAGATCCTCGACATGGGCTTGGCCCTGCTCCAGAGCGGCGAATCTCCGGCAGCCGACGGCGGCGAGTTGACCAGTGCCGGTCAGGCGATGGGCACGGCCGACTACATGGCCCCGGAGCAGGTCAGCGACAGCCACTCCGTCGACATCCGCGCCGACATCTACTCGCTCGGTTGCACGCTCTACAAACTGCTCACCGGCCATGCTCCCTTCAGCGGCCCGCAATACAAGACGCCGCTGGAGAAACTGATGGGCCACGTCCGCGATGCGGCGCGGCCGATTCAGATCCTGCGAACCGACGTGCCGGACGATCTGGCCGCGGTGATCAACCGCATGATCGCCAAGAATGTCGCCGAGCGGATTGCGACGCCGGGAGAAGTGGCGGAGGCGATCGGCAGCCTTTCCCTCTGGAAGACGGGAGCGACGACGAGCAGCGATTTGGGAAGGCTTCTCGCAACATCGGAAGGGTCGGCAGAGACATCGCTGCCGGCTCCCGGGACGGTAGCCACCGAGCCCGTTGTCTCCTCCGCTCTCACCGGCACGGTTCCGCATGCGGCGGAACCGCTCCAAGCCGGCCTCGCCCGGTGGTTGGGCCAACGCAAGCGCTGGAAAGTCGCCATCGGGCTCGTTGTGTTGTTCGTTGCGTCGCTGGCAGCCTTCCAGATTGTCGTACGTATCCGCGACAAGCAAGGGCGGGAAACGGTGTTCCATGTCCCGGCAGGCGCGGAGATGAACGTCACCGCGGACGGGCAAGTGGAAATAGGGATGAACCTCGGGAATGCGAAGTCCAGTGACGATGAGCCCGGCAAGGCAACGGCGGGATCGAAAAGCGCGCCGGAGAATGGTTCGAATACGGTATCGGATCGGGCGCAAAGTGACTCGAAATCCGAACGCGTCGATCTTGAGCCGGGTTCACCCATGAACTGCACCGCGCTGGTTACCAAGCCGATTTCGATCCCTGGTCTCCGTTCTTGGACGATCGAAACGCGTGACCCCCGACACGCCTTGGCGAGCTTCGCTCTTAGCGCCGATGGCCATCTTGCCGCGCTAGGCGACAGGTTCGGGTGCATTCGGGTATGGAATACGCGGACGGGCGAACTGCACCGCGTGCTGGTCGGCCACGATGATATCGCAAGGTGGAATTCTGTGTCGGGGCTCGCGTGGTCCCCGGATGCAAAGCTTCTGGCGTCGAGTGGCAACGATAGAAGAATCTGTTTCTGGAACGTGCAAACCGGAGCGCTCGTCCGCGTGTTTCAGCGGACCGCCTACAGTCCGCCACAGGCGCTTGCCTGGTCTTCGGACGCACGATGGCTGGCCGCTGCCGCGTCGAATGGCACGATTGTACTATGGCAGATGGATAACGCCGCAAAGCCGCGGAGCCTTCCGATCCCAGCAGGCGCGAATCGGGAAATCCGCATCGCCTGGTCACCGGACGCACAAGTCCTGGCATCGACCGACACCGACGGTTCAATTCGCCTATGGAGCCCATCAGAAGGCCAGCTACTCCATACGTACCGGCCGACAACTGTTACGGGGCCTATCCGCGATCTTGCGTGGGCGCCCGACGGCGCGATCCTCGCTGTGGCAAGAAGGGGAAAAGACGGAGCGGGTGTCGTCGATTTCTTGGACCGCTTAGGCAATGTGGTTAGGAGCGAAATCACATCCGGGGGCGTGGCGCCTGACTCCCTGGCATGGCTGGCCGATGGCAAGCACATTGTATTGGCCAAGGGCGATCTTGTTCGGGTTATTACCATTCTGGATGTCGCTACCTGGAAAGAAGTTTTCAGCCGCAAATTGTCGCCGTTAAGTGGCCTCGCCATCGTCCAAGCTGCCACAGATGGCTCTATATTGAGCCTTGTCAGTACCTATGGATGCTTATTCATCTGGGATTTCGATGCCGGGCGATCAATGTTGCCTTTGCGAAACCCCGACAGAACCATCTCGGGAGAGATCGCCCTCAATTCGAATGACATCGCCTTCGGAGCCGGCGGTAATCGATTAGCCATACTCGGGTACTCCCCTGAGCTTCGGTTCATCGATGGGAGAAACGGACTGTTCGCGGGGAGTGTCAGACCGGGAAACACAGCATCAAACTTCACGGCTTTTTCTCCCGACTTGGCTCGTTTTGCTAAGTGTAAAGAAAACCATCTGACCGTGTGGGATACAGAGCTGGCAAAGGAAATCAGTCGGAACGTTCTACGCCAAACACCGGAGAGCCTCCTCTGGAGCCCAAACGGAAATGTCGTTGCGGTCAGCTATCCAGACGCCGCGGTCGAAATCTGGAACGCCGTTCCAGGATCGCTTGTGCGGAAGTTTCCGGTCGGCGGCAAGGCGGCCGGTTGGTCGGCAGATGGGCTCGTATTAGCGGTTGCTTCAGCCGAGGAACTGCATCTCTGTGACTCGGATAGCGGAACTTCGGTGAAGAACCTAAAGCTGCCGGCAGCCGTCTCCCATGCGGCTTGGTCGCCTGACGGCCGGCGGCTGGCCGTCTCGGCGGGCATGGCTGTTCACACGTTCGATGCCAGGACGGGAGTGCCTCTGCATACCTATCAGAGCCAGAAAAGGTCATTCCACAGAGTTTGGCCATTCCGAAGAATCTGGTGGCTTGAGGACGGAGCGAAGCTGATGGCGGAAACGGAGTGGCAGTTACAAATCTGGGATGCGACTTCTCACGAACCGCTGCAAACGCTTTCCACTTTCGGAATTCCGCTTGACACGGACCTCCGCAGAATCGTATCGACTGAAAGCGGCACGTGCTGGTTTCGTCAGTTGGATGACGGATCGCCGCTGGGAGCCGTTGCAGTGGTCGGCGATCGGATCTGTGTAGCAATCTCCCCGGAAGGTCACTATCGCGGACCGGCGGGAGTGGAAAAGCAGTTGGTCTATGTGGTACTGACCGACGCCGGCGAGCAACTCACGTTGACGCCCGAGGAGTTTGCCGCGAAGTATGGCTGGAAGAACGACCCGAGTAAAGTCAACCTTTCCGAGCGGCCGGAGGAGACAAAACCATGAAAGCCGTAGCGCTTCCCGGCGGCAACGCACTCAGTATGCTGCTGCTTCTGATCACCCTTTTGCTGATCCGCGGCGTTTCCGCGGCGCCGAAGACAGAGGCGATCCCTTACCGTTGGGTCTTCGTTTCGCCCGACTTGCGGCAGCGCGACGAGGCCGAGCAGGTGGCCCAGGTCGCCCGCACCGCTTCCCAGCACGGCTTCAACGGCATGGTCCTCAGCGCGAGGTTCGACACGATCGAAGTCTGCCCGCCGAGATATTTCGAGAACCTCCAATTCGTCAAGCAAGTTTGCGAAGAACAACAGCTCGAGATCATTCCCCTGCTGTGCAGTATAGGCTACGGTTCCGCACATCTTCGCAAGGACTTCGCAGCGGGTTTGCCGGTTTGCGACGCCCGTTTCATCGTGGACAGCGACGAGGCGAAGTTTGCCAGCGACACCCCGGTTGGCGTTGTCAACGGCAGCTTCGAGGTCTTTGCCGGCAATCGGGTACAACGCTGCAAGCTGCAGGACAAACCGGGCAGCGTGAGCTTCATCGACCCGCAGGGCGTCAAAGACGGTCGGGTTTCACTCCGCTTTGAGAATTTCGGCCGTAACCAAGGCCACGGACGGGTCATGTTCGAGGTTCCCGTCCGACCTTTTCGCTGCTATGTCGCGAGTTGCTGGGTCAAATCGCAAGCTCTCCAGTCGGCAGACTCAAGCTCCAGATCTATGGTCCGCGCGGAGCGATAACCACCACCGACTACGAGTCGGATGGTTCCGGCGAGTGGTCGCAGATCCGCCTGGGATTCAACAGCATGGGACTGCCCGCGGTGCGGGTCTACGCGGGCATCTGGGGCGGGCGGAGCGGCGTTTTCTGGCTGGACGATTTGCGCGTCGAGGAGGTTGGGCTGCTCAACGTCCTGCGACGGCCGGGCACGCCGATCACCGTCCGGGGCGAGCGACCGAACGCAATCCACGAAGAGGGGCGGGACTTCGAGCCGATCACCGATCCAAAACTGAATTTCCACTTCGATCACGATTGCCCCACGATCAAGCTGCGGCCCGAGTCGCGGATCCGCCAGGGCCAGACACTCCGGGTCAGCTACTATCACGGCACGTCCGTCACCCCACGCCAGGTGAGTCTCTGCATGTCCGAGCCGGGGCTCGATGAGATCCGGCGTAAGCAGGCGGAACTTGTGCAGAAGCACCTTGCCCCGCGCGTGTGGTTTTTGGGAATGGACGAGATCCGCCAGGGCGGTTCCTGCGCCGCGTGCAAGGCCCGTAAAAAGTCGATGGCGGAGATACTCGGCGACTACATCACTCGCCAGGTCCAACGCATTCGTGAATTGAACCCGGACGCGGAAGTGTTCATCTGGTCGGACATGCTCGATCCGCATCACAATGCCCACCGCGACTACTACATGGTCGATGGAGACTTGACCGGTTCCTGGCAATACGTGCCGAAAGATCTGCGGATCGCCTGTTGGAATCACAAGGCGCGAGAGCAGAGCCTTGCGCACTTCTCCCGTCTCGGCTTTCGGACCTTGGCCGCCGCCTATTACGACGCCGACACTCTAAAGAGCACTTACGGTTGGCTCGATTCGATCAGCCGTACACCCGGGGCCTTGGGGATCATGTACACGACGTGGCGCAAGAAGTACGATTTGCTCGGTTCGTTCGGCGATCTTGTCGCGCAGGGTGTTGTTCCGTTGTTGCCTCGCGACTCCGCGCCACGTCGGCTGAGCAAGGCGTCGGAGGAGAGATCGGAAGCGAAGGAGGATAGCCCGTCTACGAATCGCCAAACGGCAGCAGAGTTTCGCACCTGGACCGATCGTGGCGGTCGATACAAGATGGAAGCCGAGTTCGCAGGCGCCGCCGGCGGTGCAGTCAACCTCCGCCAGCGCAACGGCGACGTGATCAGCATTGAACTGGAAAAGCTGAGCGCAGAGGATCAGCAGTGGATTGAGCGGCGAAAGAAGTAAAGACGAAGGAAAACCGAAAGTAAACGCGGAAAATCAACCACCCCTCCTGCAAGCCGTCCAAGCACCCTTTCTGATGGGTGGCGAGAAAAACCAGGTGGCCAGCACCGCCGCACCAAACAGGCAGTAGCCCAGCGTGAAGACCCAAGGCGGGGCTCGGAAGAAGATCAACTCGTGGGCCCAGTAGGCAATGAACGCGTCCGGCCGGGGCTCCCCACCACCCAGCCGCCGTAAATCGTTCTCCCACACGGTCAGTGGACAGACAATTCCCAAGAGGCTCTGGGCAACGACCACACCGATCATGACGAGATGGACGGCTCGAAACCAGAGATTGCGGGTCCATCGCCAGCCCAGCGCCATCCCCAACAGAACCGCCACGAGGCCCAGCACGACAAACGCGATGTAGGCGGCATGCACCACAACCACGGCATCGGCGAGTAGACGGTAGGTGTTCATCAACCGGTATGATGGTTCGGGGCCGAGAATTATTCCCGGTCGTGTCGGGCTTTGCCCACCGACGCAAACGCCTGTGGGAGGTACGACACCAGATCGCCGGCAACCAAGGCCTCCTGACCCCGCTGGGCCGCCGCCAGATCGCCAGCCAGCCCGTGAAGAAAAACGCCCAGTCGCGCAGCGTCGATCGGGGCGAGCTTCTGGCACAGCAAGGATACGATCAGACCGGTCAGCACATCGCCGCTGCCGCCGCTGGCCATGCCAGCGTTGCCCGTCGTGTTTCTGGCGGCGAGGCGGCCGTCGGTTACCAGCGTGCGGTGGCTTTTGAGAACGACAACCACTCCACAGCGGGCCGCCAGTTCGATCGCCAATCGCTCGCGCTCCTCCAGCGGCGGCGCCCGCTCGGCGCCGATGAGCCGGGCGAATTCGCCGGGATGCGGTGTGAGGATTCTCGGACCGCCCGGGCGTGACAGGATCTCGGGACGAGTCGCCAACGCGTTGAGTCCGTCGGCGTCGATGACTACGGGCTGGTCCAGAGTCGTGTACAGTTTTGCGACCAACGCATCGAGTCCCAGAGAACGGCCCAGGCCGGGGCCGACGGCGACCGCGGTCGCCGGGGCAGCCGCGCGGAGGATCGCCGCCTTTGCCGAAAAAGCGATGCGGCCCCTGCGATCGCAGGGAAGAGGCGTGGTCATATACGAGGGCTCGCCGCCGGCAACGGTATCCAGGCAGACGTCGGCCACGGCGAGTCGCACCAATCCGGCCCCGCCCCGCAAGGCGGCCATGCCCGCCAAGGTCACGGCGCCGGTCATCCCCCGGGATCCACCGAGAATCAAGGCGGTGCCAAAGGTTCCCTTATGGCTCTCGGGTTCCCGCTCGGCGAGCAACGGCAGGTTGCGCAAGGTGGTTTCTTCGATCTGCATCGTGGTGCTCACTGGGCGCGGTTGCGCGCGACGTTTCTGGCGATCAGGCCGGCGACATAGCCGCCTTTGAAGCCGGCGTCGATGTTGACGACGGTGACGTTGGAAGCGCAGCTATTGAGCATCCCCAACAGTGCCGCCAGGCCGCCGAAACTGGCGCCGTAGCCCACGCTCGTCGGCACGGCGACCACCGGGCAAGCGACATGACCTCCGACGACGCTCGGCAACGCGCCTTCCATGCCCGCGACAACCACCACGGCGTCGGCCGACTGGATCCGCGGCAGGTTCGCCGCCAGCCGATGCGGCCCCGCAACACCGATGTCCTGAACCAGCGTCACCTCGGCGCCGGTCCACAAGGCGGTTTCCCGAGCCTCTTCGGCGACGGGCAGATCGCTGGTGCCGGCGGTGACGATCACCACCCGGCCCGCGGGCCCCTTGCGAGCGGCCGGGGGCTGGCCGGACAACGGAATGCGGAAGGTGCGGCCCACCGGGTTGAAAACCCCGCCGGGAAACTGCGTCGCCAGTTCGGCTGCCTGCTGCGGCGTCATCCGCGTGGCCAGCACGTCGACGCCGCTGTCCAGCAGTGCCGAGAAGATCTTGGCCATGGCGGCCACCGTCTTGCCTTGGGCGAAAACAACTTCGGGGAATCCGCAACGCCGCCCGCGGTCCAAGTCCACCTGGGCCTCGCCCACGTCGGCGATCCCGGCGGAGCGGATCAGTTGTGCGAAGTCTGCGACGGAAACATCTCCGTCCAGCAGTCGCCTGGCGAGTTTTTCAATTTCGTGCGTTTCCATCAGAAATCGTTTGTTTCGTCGCGGGGTTTCCGGGCCGGAGTAAGAGCACAATGATCCATTTCACCGAGCATGGTTCAGGATAATGGCGCCTTCGTTTCCAGGCAAGCGAGGGCACGTTTTGGATAGTCGGTGGCTAATGCTTCACCGCGAACGAATCAACAAGTCGATGGCCCGCAGTAATGAGGATGCGTGCCCTCGCATCTCGCCGAAGTAGGCGTACGTTGGTGTTCACAGCTGCCATGGTGTCCTCATGGGCCGGTTGAGCATTTGATTGGCCTCGGCGTCGTTGACGAAACGCTCCGCCCGCGGGTTCCATTGGAGTTTTCGCTTCAGCAGCATGACGATGTTGCCCAGGTGGCAGAGGCTCGCCGTACGGTGGCCGATCTCGACGGCCCCGATCGGATTGTTGCGGGACTTCACCGCGGTCGCCCGCCGGTTGCGGAACACGAAGGCCCAGCCGTTCATGGGGGCTTGCTGGAGTTGCTGGCGACCGATGGCGGCCAAGCCATCGATTCCACGACGGAAATCCACCGGCGCGACCGCCACCAGGATTCGCATATGCCGACACGCTGGCGCAATACCTGCGAGGGAGGTATCCACGACAGGATTATCAGTCCGTTGAAGGCCGTGGCGCAGAGGCTTCCAGGTCCGGGGGAGATCGTGCGGCGACTTTGCCTAAAGCGGCGACGGTGAAAATCAGCGGGTACAGCTCTTCGTAGTACCACAGCTTGGCAAAATAGAAGCCGATCGGGGCCGGTACAAAAGTCGTCCCCCTGGCAGTTGCTTGGACAATCCAGTCGACACCCCGGGCAAGGGCTACGCGCATTAGGACCACGCTCGACTCGGCAAAACAAGCCTCCGGGTTGCAGTGGGACGAAGGGTCGCCCGCCGCCCCGCCGCCCGCCGCCAGACCTTGGTCGCGCCGAACGCCTGCGTCCTCGACGCTCCCAAGCAGACTTGCCAGGGCTTCCACGGCAAATGCCGTTTCTTCGACGGAGGAAGGCGTACCGAAATCACCGCCCCATCCGCCGTCAGGATTCTGTGCGTTCAACAGCCGGCTGATCGCCTTCTCCCAATCGATGGGCGGCGTGCGATGGCGAAAGTTGCGTTGCAGCATGGCGTCGGCCGCCAGCAACACGCGCGAGGTGCCGTAAGTCGGGTTTTCTTCGCCAACACTGAACTGATTTCCAAACCAAAGGGGCACCCAAGCCCCGTCTTCGCGCTGCTGCCGAGTCAAGAAACCAATTGCCCGATCGACTGCGACATCCAATCGCGTCTGGAGAGCCTCCGGCATCTGCGCGTGCCATATCGACCAGGCGCGGATCGCGTGGGCGGTGAGATCGGCGCTGCTGCGGTCGAAGGGGAAATGTCCCCAGCCGCGACAAAAGGTAGGGATGCCTCCGTCGCGGTTCTGCAAATCGAGCAGCCAGCCGATGCCCGCTTCGGCTGCCTGACGGCACTGCGGGTTGCTGGGGCCCAATCGATGCAGCGCCAGCAGCGCTCCCGGGGTATCGTCCGCGTCGGGAACGCCGCCGCTGAGATCGGTCCATGCCCAGGCTCCGGGCGGCGCGTGCGTATAGGGGTGCTCGCGACAATACTGCTGGCCCAGCAGCCAACGCGTGATCTCCGTACGCGCCGATTCGTCGAGGTGCTGATCCAATTCGCCGGCACCGGCCAACGCATTGACACTGAGCGTCGTCACCCAAGTGGCAAGATTGGTGTCGATCGGCCAGCTTCCATCGGGACGCACACTCCGGACGAGGAACCGGACGCCGTCGCGCGTTACCGGACAGTCGGCCTCGCCCGCGCCGACCAGGCTCAGCACAACGAATCCCGTCAGCGGCGTTGCTTCCAGGAATCCACCGCTGGTGGGCTGGATCGACCGTAGAACTCTCAAAGTGCGCCGGCGAGCGAGATCGCGAACGATCCTCGTGATTGGGTTGCGTGTGGGACAGCGGTGATGCCTGACCTGGCCGATGGCGATCAGTGCCGGCAACGCGTAGCTGACGACGGGAAGGCGCAGCCACTGAAACCACCGGTGCGGACAAACAGCCAATTCAAAGGGAAGTTGGGGAACGCGCCGCCACGCGTTTGGCCCTTCTCCGAGTCGACCGGCAATGGCCAGAGTCGTCAGAATGGGCACGGAAAACGTGCGGTCTTTCCCGTACCGACCGGCAATGGCCGTCGCCAGGCGGCACGGTTCCAGGCTGCCGGCGGCCGCCGTGAGCCAGCGCTCGGCGCCGGCGACGTTTTCGCGATAGCGCTGCTCTCCGGCGGCGATCGCAAACGCGGCCCAGCAAATCGCCGTGGTACTGATGTTACTGAAGCTGAGGACCGTATCGCCCCAACCGCCGTCCGCGTTCTGGGTTTTCGCGAGCCAGGCCAGGCCGTCTTCGCTCAGTCGCCGGCAATCTTCTCGCCAGTGCGCCTCGCCATGCTTTGGCGCGGCTCGGCTGTACGAGGACAACGCCGAAACAGCAATCGCTGTCGAAAGCGCGCTGGCCGAAAGAGCGCCCTCCCAATGCCCGTGCGCGCCTCGTGATGCCAACAGCGCGCGGCGGGCTGCGGTGAAAGCCTCTTGTAGATCGCTTGAATGCATACTCGTCATTGAGGCTGCTGCTTCTTTGACATGATCACGTCCTCTACGCCGGCGAGCATGAACTCAAATGTCCTAGTGCCAACAGACCATAGTAGGTATATTCGCAGTCCAATTGGTCGTCTTCCCAACTGCCAAAGAATCCGCCGCGATTAGTCCAGAGCGTGTCGATGAAGTCCAGGCATGGTTCCACCATCGGTGCAAAGTCTACCTGCAATCCCGCCAAGGCGTGCAGGGCTGTGGCCGTGGAGAGCAGGTCGGGAACCGGTGCAACCTCAGTCGCAAGAAAGCCGCCTTGCTTGTGACACCGCGATAGCAACCATCGGCCCAGCCCCGGATTGGGTGTCGCCCCGAGCTGGCGAAACAACGCGGCGGCGGCGGCCGTCGGCGGCGTCATTCCCAGAGGCAACTCGTGCTGATTGGCGTAGCTGCCATCCGGTACTTCCAAGCTGGCGATGCTTTGCAGCAGGCGCCGCGTATCCTTGATTTCACAGCCCAGGTCTTGCATCGCACCGACTGCCAGGAAGCAACCATAAACCGTGCCCCGCTCGGCGCCGGTATGCGCGTTGTAACCACCGTCGGCTGTGCGATAGCCTTCCAGACCCCGGGCCATTCGTGCCCGGGGAAAATCTTGCAGTTCTTCAGGCAGCGCTGCCCAACTGCGGGCGAGGCAGGCCAGGTGAACCAGGTCGAGGTCGTGGCCGTCGTCAAAGGACCGCAAATAACGGGCAATCCTTGGAGCCGGCACATCCGCTTGCAACGCCATCAAGCCTTCGATGCCGAAGACGGTGTAGTAAAGATCACTCTTTCCATCGCGATCCTGAAAGCCCCCGTCGTCGTTGAGTTGGCTGCGCAGAAAGTCGGCCACAAGCTCGCCCGACTCACCCAACACTTTTGGTGATCGTCTCGCGACCTGCAGCATTTCGAGTCTCAAACTCACTGCACCAGTCCTCGATTTCGCCTGTAAACATCTTACCAATCACCCGCCTCAGCAGCCCCTTCAAACTCGCGTTCGCCAAATCCGCGAGAGGTCGCACTGCTTCCTCTTTATAGGACTCCAGCAGTTGACGACAGCGGTCTTCCACCCCCAGTTCTTTCATCAAGCTGCGGACCTGCTCCAACTCTTCGAGCGAACACTGCCGCTGCCAGGCCTTGGCGACCAGGTCTCGCCCGGCGTGCGTCGCCTCGCTGCGTTCATAGGCCAAGGCTAATGGAAGCGACGGCCGCATCGCGGTCAGGTCATCCGGACGGTCTGCTCCGCCCAAATCCGCTAAATCATCGCGAATTTGATAGGCGATGCCCAAAGCGTTGCTGTAGTTGGCGAGCACTTCACCGATCGATTCATGTCCGCCGGCACACGCAGTTCCCAGCCTTAAGGCAACTTCAAAAGCCGGGGCGGTTTTCTGGCGGAAGATGTCGAGCACTTCCAACGTCGTCAACGGCTGAGGATCGCAAGCCCAGCACAGTTCGGCCCCTTGCCCCAGGCATAATGTGCGGTGCCCGGCCGCAGCGGCGCGGAGCATGGAGGCATGGCTTTCCGAGGAGACGTCGCACTCGGCAATCAGGCGATAACCTTCGCCCAGCAGGAGATCGCCGACATTCAACGCAACCGCCGGACCGTGCGCCTCATGGAGCGTCGGTTCTCCGTATCGCAAGGCATCGCCGTCTTCGATATCGTCATGCACCAGCGACGCCTTGTGAAAGCATTCCACGGCAACGGCAATCTTACGCAACGAGCCGGGCAATTCGGCCTCGGGGTCGGATTGCAGAGCCTTCCACGCACACACGGACAAGAACGGACGCCAGCGCTTGCCCTCCTTCGCCAGCCACCCGCGGGCGATTTCTTCGGTCTTGCCCTGCGCCGGGCCGCAGATTTCATCCAATGTGGCCGGCTCGAACCAGGTTTGCACCTCGCCGCGCAGCGCATCCAGATTCAAACGGTGTGTCGCGTCGTCGCTGGTCAGGTAGATGGCTTCCCATATCCAGTCCAGATCGACGGTCACGTCCTTGCAGCCATCCTGCAACAACGGGATGGCCACACCCGGAATCGCGGCCGATTCCATGTAGGGAAATGCTTTCGCCAGGCTCGTCAAGCAACTGACCCCGACAATCGCGTCGACTCTTCCCGCCTGCACGATGGCCGTGACCAGCGCCGAGCCTTCCGCCACCAACACCGCGTAGCCTAGCCGCTCGGCGGCTTCCTGCAGGGCTTGAATCGAACACAGTCCACACTGCCGGCACAGCAATCCAAACTCATCGAACGAGGCCGGGCACTGGCTTTCGATTCGCAAGCATTTCGGCAGGAGCAGCAGACGCCGGTCGTAAGGCACCGAGGCCATTGAATCGCGCCAGACCTCGTTGTTCAGCAGCACGGCCACGTAGTCGACGTACTTAGGGTCAATCTGCTGCGATTCCGCAAATGCTTCCGCCAGACCGCGGAGTTCGGCCATTCGCAACGGCGGGACCGGGGATTTCTCGGCAATGTATTCGCGCAAACGAGCGCGAATCCGCTCGCGCTCGCCCCGGGTTTGCGGAATTCCCTCTTGCGGCTGCCGCCCGCGCCGTACCGGCGTTGCCTTGGGAAGATTCATTACGGAAAGCCGCATCATAACGCCTCGTCGTCCATCAGGAGTTCACCTCAGGTATACGCGCCAAAACCAAAAAACCAGTGCTTCTTGGCAAAGCGGTAGGCCCACTGTTCTTCGGGAATCTCACGGCCGGGATTATGCTGGCTCCCGCGAGGCTCGAGTCGATCCAACTCGGCCACTGCGGTTCCACGCTGCGTGGTATCGCGCGCGGAGTGCTTTTTCACCAGGTGCTTCACCAGATCCGGACGTTCCAGAAGGATGCATCCTCGCGTCGCCTCGGCTGCAGTTTCTCGGAAGTCCTTGAGAAATTCCGACTTCGCAATAGTCTCACAGACGCTCGGTGCGTCATAAATGGTGTCGGTGGCGAACTGCAGAATCGGGCAGGGCTCGATCGCGCCCGAGGGGCTGATATGGTGGCTCACCCCTGTGGCCATCGGACAGATCGCGTAGCCTTCGTCATCCCAATAGGCGTCGACGATGGCAATCGGCAGCTCGGCCCGCATCCGCACGACGAACTTTCGCACCTGAAGCACCTGTTCGGGGGTCAGAGCCAATTCCGGCGCCGGATTCGGTCCGACGACGCGATACGTGGTGAACCAGGCGTAATGCACGCCCAGATCGATCAACCGTCGCAGCCAGGCTTCGCTGACCAGATCGATGTTGGTCTGGCAGACACTTGTCGTGACGCCGACGATCAAGCGGTTCTTGACGCAGTTTGCCAATCCGGCCATCGTCTTATTCAAAACGCCGCGCTGACCGCGGCGCTGGTCGCTGACGACTTCCGTGCCTTCAATGCTGATCAGCGGGGTGACGTTGCCGATGCGGCGCAGCTCCCGGGCCACTTCATCCGTGATCATTTGGCCGTTCGTGAAGATCTGAAAGTAACAATCGGGGTGGGCTTCCAGAATCTGCAGCAGTTGCGGGTGCATGAACGGCTCGCCGCCCAGCAGTCCGAAATAGCTGTTGCCGTGCTTCTTGGCATCGCCGATGATGCGGTTCATGGTGTCCAGGTCGATCATCTCGCGTGGCGAGGACACGTCGACCCAGCATCCCTGGCAGCGAAGCTGGCAACTGTTGATCAGAGAGATGAAAAGAAACGGCGGGAAATGCACGCCGCGGCGCAGTCGCTTCTTGTACCGCTGCACCGAACGCATGCTTTTATAGCCGAAATGGTAAGCGAACTTCCACAGAAGCCGCTTATCGGTCTCGGTGAGCATTCTCTTGGCAAGTTGCGGAAGCATGGCGAACCTTCATGGCAGGCTGGGGCCGACGCGAGTGAAGAAGTCGCAAGGTCAAAACACCTTGCGGCAAACCACTACCTCTCGGCCGAACGATGTTGTTCCAACGCGGCTTGCGCACGGCGTTTGGCCTCTTCGGCCCTGACCTGAAGTTGGTCAAGAATAGGCAGGCTGGCCATGACGCCGTCCGGGATGCCCAAGGAGTTCATGTCTTGCTGCAACGTCTTCATGCATCGTTGCCGCTCTTGCAGCGCTCGGTCGTCGTCACGCTCTTTGGAGAAACGCGACGTGGCCTTCGCGCTGCGGTCTCGCAATGCGGAGTACAGATCGCCCCCCAGCATCGAAGAGACGTCAACCTTCATCGCCTCGCGGCGGACATCCTCTTCGCGGATCTCGTCGCCGTTGATCGGCCCCGCCATATACTTTGGGAAAATAATCGCAGCTTCGGGACAGACTCGCGCGCAAGCGGGGCAGTCGGTCTTACAGTTGGCCTGGCGTTGAACGGCAATCTGCCCGTCGGCCGTCACGCCGTACACGTCGAACAGGCAGAAACCCAAGCACTGCATGCAATTAGCGCAGCGCGAGTAGTCGATCACCGGAAACCACGGCTTCCATCCCCCCGGCTCGGAAACGCCGATCTCGGCGCAGGCGGCTTTCAACCGAGAGACGACTTGCTCGTTGTCGAGTCCATTGATGTCGACGAACCGTAATGCTGCTTGGTCATCGGCGTCGTCGCAGAACGCTGGTCCTTCTTCGTTGAGACGCCCCAGCACGACGATCCGAGCGTCGCCCAACTTCGCGAACTGCACACCCCCGCGCACACTGCTTACCGAGTAGCCAAGGTCCAGCAACATTTGCATGAGTTCGAAGCGTTGCCTGTCGGGGAGCACTTGGCTGCCGTCGCCTTCGTAGAGGACGACGCGTAACGAACCGGCAATGGCGGCAATCATGCATCGTTCTTCTGCGACCCCCTCGGGCGACGCCTCCAAGAGTGAATCAGCCACTTCCTGCACGCTCTCCGTGCGCATGTTCCGCACCTTGACCCCTGCTTCGGGAAGTGCCGCCTTCGCTGCCGCGAAAAGCCATTTGACCGCGCGGGGATAGCAGGCGGCAATCCGAAGACCCCCCTGTTGGGCAATACGCTCCAGAGCCGGGTCGCATTGGGCCGACATCTCGCACAGGTCCGCCACGGCATCGAATTCCACGCCCGACGCGCTCAGACGCTCAAGCACGCCTCGCTTCACGTCCTCAGGGACGACTTTCCCGTAAGCGCAATGACAATAAACAATCGGTTGTGGCTTGGTCATGGCTTGTTTACTCAAGCGACGAGGTTGTGGTGACGCGATGGGTTGGGGTAGGCCTGCCCGGGCGAAAAGCATCGCACTGCTGGTGTGTGACGCTTAGCCTATGCGAGCGACATGCCGCCTGCAGCACCTGCTCCACAATCGCCTGCAAGTTTCGAGGATCGCATTCGGCTCGCAGATTCAAAATCAAACGCCCGCATTGCAGGGGCTCAACGAGGCGGTACGAGAGTTCCGTAGCGGCATCGCCACCTACCAGGTTGGCGACCGCCAGGTCATTTCCCGTCTCGGGAACCAGGGTCATTTTCAGGTGCGCGATTTCGCCGGCCGCGGTTTCTGCCTGAATCTGGATTTGGCTGCCAAGGTGCTCAAGCAAGGAATTGCCGTCGAAGTCCTCGGTGGCCTCGATCTTAAACGACGCGTTCAGCCACCCCAACAGCGCCTCACCCTGGGCGTATTCGTCGTAATCCATCTCCATCGAAGCCGCAACTCCCAGATCCGTCGCGTCAATTAGATCAATCCACTCCGAGATCCCCTTGTTCCGACGAGCCACCGTTCGTACCACGGAAGCTCCGGGAAACTTGGCTTTCAAGGCCTGCTGCAAGTTGTCGAGGCGATCGTCGTCCAGCACGTCACACTTGTTGATGACGATGATGTCGGCCTCCTCCAACTGCTTGTTATAGATGTAGCGAACCTTGGGCGAGAAGCTCTTGCCCGGCTCGATCCCCAGCACACGCAGTGCCCGCAGCGGATCAATCATCACACTCAAAGGGGCAATGGAAACCTTCTCGCCATACATCTGACGCAGCGGATAACTCACGGTAGCCTTCAGGTCCGTACAGCTACCCACCGGCTCCGCAAGAAAAACGTCCGGCCGGGCCTCGGCCCGCAGTTTCTCCGAGGCTTCCACCAGCGAGTTGAACTTGCAGCAAAAACAACCGCCCGTGATTTCTTCAACGGCAAAACCATGGGCGCCGAGCATCGTCGTGTCGACGAGCCCGCTGCTCTGGTCATTGGTAATCAGTCCCACTCGCATCTTGCGCTCGTGCAGTTGCTCGGCGATCTTCAGAATAGCCGTCGTCTTGCCGGCGCCGAGAAAGCCGCCGATCATGATGTAGCGGGCATGGAACATGCGGAGTATCCCTACGCTTGCCGTTGCAGTCTGAGCATTCTGTCAATCGTCCTATCGAGAAGGCTGATATAGCCGTTGACATCCAGAATCCCCTCACCGGGGTTGCCCCGTACGCCGTATAACCAGCCGCGGTGGTAGAGATCCCGCTCGACCAACGTCAGGTCATCGGCCAACTCCGGATTACCCCCGGCAAATACGCCGTTTGCGCTGCAATAGATGTCTGAGATCGCTTTGAACCCTTCGATCCAGCCTATCGGCTCGCCGGCTTCAACCGAGTCGCCCACGGCGGCGTTGAAGTCATGTTCGACCAGGTCGCCCAGCATTCGCGTGGCGAACTTGGTCAGTCCAATATGCCACAGGCCCGATTCGACCTCGGCCAGCCAGTAATGGGCTGGCGTGAACAGCCGATCTACTGGCAGCCGTGTCTGGAAGCGGCAGCGCCGATAATACACCGTTTGTTGGGGGTCAATAGTCACAGCGGACAGGGGGAAAGGGTACGGAGACAAACTCGGAGCCTAGATGGTATGGCCGACATCAGCATTTACGATAGACGGACGAATACGGGTTTGCAATCAGACGCGCTGCTTCATTCGGAGAATAATCCCCTTGTCGAAGAAACAGGTTCAAAAAACGGGGACAGGCACCTCGCCGAACCATGTTTTTCACCGGCAGAAGCTAATTGGCTCGGAGCAAGTCCCCGTTTTTTGAACCATGCCGAAAAAACTCCCTGCGCCCACGCCGCTGCTCGTCCAACCCATCCTCCAGGCACCGTTCTCTGGCGTAGCGGAGCATCGTCCCGCCCCTGCCTGCCGTGAATGGTCGCTTTGAGAGCGTTGCTGTACACTGTGGTTTGAAAGATGGTTGCACCTGAGCACTGTAGAAGGGGGACGGAAAATGGAAATACAGTCGAGGGTAGGTGATGATTACACCACTTTTGATATCCGCGGACGTTTGGACGCCGTGTCAGCGAGCCAAGCGGAAGCCGCCCTCAATGACGCGATCGAGGCCGGTGCGTCCCGACTGGTAGTGAATCTTGCCGGTTTGGAGTACGTCAGCAGCGCCGGATTGCGGGTGGTGCTGGCAACCGCCAAGAGACTATCGCGACGGGACGGCAAGATGGTGCTGTGCGAACTGCAGAGCGGGGTCCGGGAGGTGTTTTCGATGAGCGGTTTGTTGTCGATTCTCTCCGTTGCCGAGAGTGAGGCGACTGCTCATTCGCTTGTAACGGCATAACGTGCAAGTACTCCGATCGCTGGTTCTGCAATGGCAGCATCCGGCTCCAATTCGCCGGGGACAACATAACCTTGGCCGAGGGGTTCTATGAACGGGCGGATTTCGGCTTACGCGTCCTACGAGTTGGGCCGGATGTGCGGGTCGGGGCGGCGGCGGCTGAGCAATCTCTTTGGCCGTTCCCTCGGCCGCCGCATGGCGGCCCTCATTCTTGTGGGCGCCGGCCTCGTGCTGACGCTGGTGTTGGGCTACAGCCACTTCGCGCAACGTGCAAGGATCCTGGCCAACGCCGCCCGAGAAGGCGATGCGCTGGCGCAGTCGGTCGTCTATCAAATCCAAGTCCCGCTGGGCCGCGCGGAAGCGGTGGTGCAGCAGGTGGCTCTCTTCCTGGCCACGGAGCAACTGGGCCGAACCGAGAATGTTGACCTCATTCGTCGGACGCTCGAAGCCCACCCCGCACTATTCGGCATGGCCGTGGCACTGAGCGAAACGGCCGCCGACCAAAACGATTTCCAGATCCTGTACGGCTTTCGTGACAAAGGCGCGATTCTGGTGCGGGATCGCGAATCCCCGCTTCTGGATTATCAGCACGATTGGTTCCATCTGCCGTATTACCGGAAGACTCCCGTATGGATCGAACCGTACTACGATGCCGATGCCCGGACATTAATGGTGACCTACTCAGTGCCGGTAGTCCGCGGGGAGGAAGTGGTTGCGGTCGTCACGTGTGACCTTTCCCTGGAAGAGATCGAGACTTTGCTTGACGAACTGCCGCTCGGCGAAGGGAGCATAGCCGTTCTCCTCTCGCAGCGCGGCACGTTCATTGCCCATCCCGAGCCGCGGCTGATTATGCGGGAAACGATTTTTAGTCTTGCCGAGTCGCAGACGCACCCGGAGACCGCCCGCGCGGTTCATCAGTTGGGCCGGAATATGCTAAGCGGTTCGCCGGGCCACATGCGCTGCCCGCGGCCGTTCAGCAACGACATGGCTTACATGTACTACCGCTGCGTTCCCTCCACCGGTTGGGCGTTCGGTGTCTTTCGTCCCGAAGCGCAAGTGCTGGCGCCGCTCTTCCGGCTCAACAAAATCAATGCACTGGTCGCGCTTACCGGCTTGACGCTGTTGCTGATTCCCGCGATGGGCATTGCCTGGTCGGTGGCCGGGCCCGTGCGCCGCTTGGCCAACGCCGCCCAACGGCTTGCGACCGGTGATTTCGACACTGCCTTGCCGCCGGTCCGCACGCACGATGAAGTCGCCCAATTGACTGGGGCTTTCGAGCAGATGCGGCGAGACTTGCGCCGCTACATCGCCGATCTGACCGCCACCACCGCGGCTAAGGAACGCATCGCCGGCGAGTTGTCTGCCGCCCGCGAGATCCAGATGAGTATCGTGCCGAAACGGTTCCCCCCGTTCCCCGATCGGCCCGAGATCGATCTCTACGCCTTGTTGATCCCGGCGTTGGAGGTTGGCGGGGATCTTTACGATTTCGCGCTGCTCGACGAAGACCATCTGTACATTGCGATTGGCGACGTTTCAGGAAAAGGGGTTCCGGCTTCCCTGCTGATGGCCGTGGGTAAGACCTTGCTCAAATCCACCGTGCAAAGTGTGCGGGCTCCGGCCCGTGCCTTAGCACACGTCAATGATGAACTGGCGGAAGGGAACGAATCGTGCATGTTCATCACCATGTTCTGCGGCATTCTGAACCTCAAAACAGGCGACTTCATCTATTCCAACGCGGGACACAACCCGCCACTGCTGGCGCGCCGGGACGGAACCGTCGAGCGATTGGACGATGCACCGGGTCTGATCCTGGGTATCGCTTCGGGCGCGGCCTATGAGGATCATAGCCGGCGTCTGAATGCCGGGGATCTCCTGCTCCTGTACACCGACGGAGTCACCGAAGCCATGGACTCCGCCAAACTCCTCTTCGGCGACGACCGGCTGCGGGAATTCGTTCACCGCAATGGTCATCAAGCCCCCCAACCGCTGCTGGAGAACCTCGGCACGGCGGTCCACGCGCACGCCGGCAGCGCGGCGCAGTCCGACGATATCACGGCGTTGGCCGTTCGTTACCGGACTCAGCGGAGCGGTGGCGAGGATTTGTCCCCGGCCGCGGATATCACCCGACCGACGCCTGACGCCACGGTAAGCTTTCGCAATGATCTCGATGAACTCACACGATTGGCTGGCTGGCTCCAGGAGCAGGGCAGTGCGTTGAGGATTCCCGCGTCGTTGTTGATGAGCCTCAACCTGGCACTGGAAGAATGGCTGATCAATGTGATTTCCTACGCGTATGGGGATGATGACGAGCACCGGATCGTAGTGCGTCTCTGGCGAGGCCGGGATGAACTGCTGATGGAGATTGAGGACGATGGCCGGCCATTCGACCCCACGGTCCAGGCCGAGACTGACACGTCCTTGCCGCTGGAACATCGTCCGATCGGTGGCCTGGGGATCCATTTCATCCGACAGACCATGGATCGGCTCACGTACCGCCGCGAGGGCGGCCGCAACAGGATCACCATGGCAAAGTCCCTTGTCGGAGGATCGGCGTGACACCCGTGCGCCGAAAGGAGAGGCGGCGATGTTGCAGGTATTCCGGAAGCCGCGTGCTTGGTCCGGGAATCCGTCTCCCCGGCCGCGCTCCGCGGATGCCCGCGTTCTCCAACTGTCCCCCTCGTTCAGAGTAGCCTCATGGCCTCGGCTTCCCGCAACAGACGGTCACGGAATTTGGGGTGTGCCACACTGATGATTGCCAATGCGCGCTCGCGAACCGATTTTTGTTTCAGATCGACCAGGCCATATTCGGTGGCGAGGTAGTGGACATCCATGCGTGGCGTCGTAACGGTGGCCCCCTCCTCGAGACGCGGAACGACTCGCGAGATTTGCCCCTCCTTGGCAGTTGAATAGAACGCCATGATCGACATCCCTCCCTTCGATGCGTACGCGCCGCGGACGAAATCGAGTTGTCCACCGGTGCCACTGTATTGAACTCCATCAATCGACTCGGCGTTACATTGGCCGGTCAGGTCGACCTCGAGAATGGAATTGACCGCCACCATTCTGTCGTTGCGGGCGATAATCCCCGGATCCATTACATAGGAGGACGGATAGCACTCGATGCTGGGGTTGTCGTGCATCAGGTCAAATGTGTCCCGAGTTCCATACGAGACGGAAAACACATGTCGCCACGGATGCAAGGTCTTACGACTCCCGTTGGCGGCGCCGCAACGAATGAGATCGGCCATGCCGGGACCGAACAGTTCTGTGTGGATGCCGAGATTTGATCGATCCTTAAGGAAGGGACAAAGGGCGTTGGGGAGACTACCGATACCCAATTGCAGGGTCGCTTCTTCAGGAACGATGTCGGCGATGAGTTTGCCGATGGTCGCATCTTCCGGACGAGGTTTTGCCGCGGGCATCTCCAGGATGGGGTCGTGATTCTCAACCACCATGTCCACTTCGGAGACATGAATCATATTGTCACCGAACACCCGCGGCATCGTTGGATTCGACTCCACAATCAGCCTTTTGCTGCGGCGGGCGGCCGGGGAAATGAAGCCGTTGCAGACTCCAAAGCTGAAATAGCCCGCGTTATCCATTGAGGAAACGGTCGTCACAACGGTATCCAGATCGAGATGTTCCTCAATCAGTCGTGGCACCTGATGCAAGTAGGACGGGATGAACTGAACCAGCCCGACTGCCGACTGACCGCGCGAGGCCTGGCTGACAAACCAGGAATAGGCTTCGACACAGTCGATCAGATCAATTGCCAAATACGTCTTGGCCGCAGTCAGATACGGATTGAACGAGTACACCTTGATGCCAGTGAGTTCCCCGGCCCTCAATCGGTCCGCCAGCGCGCCGAGCAGAGCGGGCGGTTCGGTGAGACCGATCCCGTGAACCAGGGTCTCGCCGTTGCGAATCACCGCTATCGCTTCCGCCGGGTTCCTCAGTTTTTTTCGGTATTCCGCCAGATAGTCACTCGACATGGTTCACTTCCTTATGGACAGAGGCGTGTTTCCCCTTCTTACTTCCCCTCACCGCGGAATGCGGGAATGCGATGACAACTTGACTGCCTGATCGCGTTCTGCCTGCACTCCAATCTCCTTTGGGCCGCTGCTCCCGCCCCATTCTATCATCGGGCGTTTCGATGCAACCCTATCAGCTTGGCCAATTTCATTACGACGAGTGTTTTGTGGGGTCCGGCGGAATGTGGAAAAATCGCCAGGTTGACCGCCACATCGGCATTCTGATGCCGCAGCCCAAGTCGTTGCAAAATAACACATTGCAACCAATTCCCCCCCAGCCCTAGCCGCGCCGCCGTGGATGACTACAATGACAGGTTTCACCAGCCCAATGTTGCCGCCATCGCCCCGTTGCGGCCAAACGGGAGCCGCCATGAACCAAACCGAGACGAAAATTCGCCACACACCGCTCTATCCTTGGCACGTCGCGCACGGGGCGCGGATGGTCGATTTTGCGGGCTGGAAAATGCCGCTGCAGTACACCTCGATCCTCGAGGAACACCGCGCCACCCGCACCCGCTGCGCCGTCACCGATATTTCTCATATGGGGCGACTTCGCTTCGAAGGCCCTGGAGCCGCCGAGTTCCTCGCCTGCCTACTCACGCGGCGGGTCGCCGACATGGCACTCGGACAGGTCCGCTATTCCCTCGTGACCAACGACAACGGCGGCATCCTCGACGACGTGTTGGTCGGCTATTATCACAACTCGCACGGGCAGCCGTTTTATCTCGTCGTCGTCAACGCCTCGAACCGCGAGAAGATTATCCGATGGGTGGATAATCATTTGCCACCCGAACGAGCCGAACAGCCCGGCCGCGAGGTGATCTGGGCCGACGTGACCCGGCTTTGGGCCATGTTCGCCATTCAGGGACCGCGATCGGTGGAACTCCTCCAACCGCTGGTAGATGTCGACTTGGCCACGATGAAATACTACCGCGGGGCGCAAGTCCGCATCCTCCACCCCGCCGCCTGTCGCCAAGGCGGGATCATCAGCCGCACCGGCTACACGGGCGAAGACGGTTTCGAGTTCAGCATGGGCGCCACCGTTGCTCCCGCAGTCTGGCAGGCGCTCTTGGAGATCGGCCAGCCGCTGGGCGTCGTACCCACCGGCCTCGGTGCCCGCGATACCCTCCGCCTCGAAGCCGGCATGCCGCTCTACGGTCACGAACTGAGCGAACAGGTCAATCCGTTGGAAGCGGGGCTCGGCTTCGCCTGCTATCTCGTTGGCTACGACTTTCCCGGACGCGATGCCCTTAAGAAGATCCAACAACAGCCGCCCACACGCGCCCGCGTGGGTCTGGAACTCTCTGGCCGCCGCGCCGCACGCGAAGGCGCCCCCCTCCTGCTCGGCGACCAACCGGCAGGTGCCGTCACCAGCGGCTCCTTTTCTCCCTCGCTGGAAAAGTCCATTGCGATGGGATACGTGCATCCCGATTACGCGGAACCGGGAACCGAACTGACCGTGGATATTCGCGGACGGGTCGAGCCGGTCCGTGTTGTGCCGTTGCCCTTCTATCGCCGCCATTCGAAAGGGAAATCGTCGTGAATCCTCAACAACTGCTCTATGCGAAGACCCATGAGTGGGTGCATGTCGCGGGTGGACCCGCGGGTGAAAAAATCGCCACCGTCGGCATCTCCGGCTTCGCCCTGGAAGCCCTTACGGATTTGGTCTTCGTCGACTTGCCGGCGGTCGGCAAGCAGGTCGAGGCCGGGCAACCCTTCGGTGAAATCGAGTCGGTCAAAGCGGTCAGCGATCTCTACAGCCCCGTCGATGGCGAGATCGTCGAGGTCAACCACGACCTGCCGGACAACCTTGAAAAGCTCCCCGACGACCCCTACGGACTGGGCTGGTTCGTCAAGATCAAGATCTCCGACGAGTCGGGCCTCGCCGGCCTGATGGACCACGCCACCTACCGTAAGCAGTGCGAAGAGGAAACGGCAGGCGAGGGCTAAATGCCCCCTGGCGATGAGACGACACCCGGAAGCATGGAACCGAGCCAGTGGCATATATCATCAATACGGCGGAAGACCGTTCGGCCATGCTGGAGGCAATCGCCGTCGACGCGATCGACGATCTCTTCCAGATGGTGCCCCCGCAACTTCGCCTCCAGAAGCCGCTGGATATCCCACCGGCCATGGGCGAGATGGAACTGACTGCCCATATGGAGGAGTTGGCCCGCCGCAATACCTCGCCGCACGAGGCCATCTCGTTTCTCGGCGGCGGCAGCTATGACCATTTTATTCCGGCGCTGGTCGACTTCGTCGCGTCCCGCAGCGAATTCTACACGGCCTACACCCCCTACCAGGCCGAGGCCAGCCAGGGCACGCTCCAGGCCATGTTCGAATACCAGACGCTCGTCACCCAGTTGACCGGATTGGACGTCTCCAACGCCAGTCTCTATGACGGCGGCAGCGCGGTGGCCGAGGCCGTGGTTATGGCGATGGAATCGGTAAGACGATCGAAGCGCGTCGTCACCGCCGCCAGCGTTCATCCGGAATACCGCCGCAATCTCCAGACCTACCTTGCCAACCTCGACACCGAACTGGTGACCGTCGGAACGCCGGACAGCCATCTGTCGCCTGAAGCATTGGAGCGGGCCGTCGACGATCAAACGGCCTGCGTCGTCGTCCAGCATCCCAACTTCTTCGGATGCCTGGAGGAAGTCGAGGCGCTGGCCGAGATTGCCCATCGCCGAGGCGCGCTCTTCATCGTTTCCGTCGATCCGATCAGCCTGGGGCTGCTCAAACGGCCGGGGCAGTACGGCGCCGATATCGCCGTGGCGGAAGGCCAGGGGCTCGGCTGTCCTATGGCCTTTGGCGGTCCCTATCTGGGGATACTGGCCTGTCGCGACCAGTTTGTCCGCCGCCTGCCCGGCCGACTTGTGGGCCAGACCACCGACCGCCGCGGTCGCCGCTGCTGGGTTCTCACCTTGCAAACCCGCGAACAGCATATCCGCCGCGAAAAGGCCACTAGCAACATCTGCACCAATCAGGGACTGTTGGCGCTGCGAGCGTCGACGTACCTCGCCGCGATGGGGCCTTCCGGCATGCGAGACGTCGCGCAGCTCTGCCTGCAGAAAGCCCATTACGCCATCGACCAACTGACCCGAGGCGCCGCGCTCGAGCGACGTTTCGATCGCCCCTTCTTCAAGGAGTTCGTCGTTCGTGTCCGCGACGGTCAGGTCGAAAGCCTCCTTGAAGCCGCACGTGCCGCGGGATTCTTCGCGGGCGTGCCGCTGAAGAACTGGTATCCGGAACTGTCCGACTGCGTCTTGGTCGCGGTGACCGAAAAGCGAACCAAAGCCCAGATCGATCGCCTGGCGGCGGCTGTCGCCTAATCCAGGAGCGAGATTCGCCCATGCGTAACAAGCTGGCCACCCAATTGCTGTTCGAACTCTCCCGCCCCGGCAACGCCGCGGTCCATCTGCCCGCGCCGGACGTGCCGCAACCGCCGCTCGAATGCCTGCTGCCGGACCGGTTTCTGGCCGATTCGCCGCCACCACTGCCCGAACTGACCGAGCCCGACCTGGTTCGCCACTACACGAACCTCTCCACTCAGAATATGTCGGTCGACACCCACTTCTACCCGCTCGGCTCTTGTACCATGAAGTACAACCCGAAGCGCAATGAGCGGCTCGCCGGCATGACCGGCATCGGCGACCTCCACCCCTACCAACCGCAAGACACGCTCCAAGGGCTGCTGGAGTTGTTGCACTCGCTCCAGCAGATGCTGGCCGAGATCAGTGGGCTGGACGCCGTCTCGCTTCAACCGGCCGCCGGGGCGCAGGGCGAGATGACCGCGCTGTTCGTGGCCGCGGAGTATTTCCGCGACAGAGGGCAGAACCGCGGCATCGTTCTCGTCCCCGACGTGGCCCACGGCACCAACCCCGCCAGCGCGTCGATGGCCGGCTTCCAGACGGTCGAGGTCAAGAGTACGGCGGAGGGACTCGTCGACCTCGATGATCTCGCCTCCAAGCTCGACGACCGCACCGCCGTGTTCATGATCACCAACCCCAATACCCTCGGGCTCTTCGACGGCCAGATCGCCGAGATCGCCGAGATGGTCCACGGCGCGGGCGGATTGGTCTATCTCGACGGCGCGAACATGAACGCCATCCTCGGCATCGCCCGTCCCGGTGATTTCGGCGCCGACATGATGCATTTCAATCCGCACAAGACCTTCAGCGGACCGCACGGCGGCGGCGGACCGGGCGCCGGACCGATCGCCGTTTCCCACAAGCTGGAGCCCTATTTACCGGTCCCGGTGGTCGTGCGAGACGGGGACAGGTACCGGCTCGACGACGACCGGCCCAAGTCGATCGGCCGCGTGCGGAGTTTCTTCGGCAATACCGGGGTTCTCGTCCGCACCTATTGCTATTTGCGAACCCAAGGCCCCGAAGGACTCCAAAGGGTCTCCGAGAACGCGGTGCTCAACGCCAATTACCTGCTCAGCCGCGTCAAGCACTTCCTGCAGGTACCGCACGGCGATCGCTGTATGCATGAGTTCGTCGCGTCGGCCTCCCCATTGAAGGCCGCTCGTGGCGTCTCGGCGATGGATATCGGCAAACGACTGCTCGATTTCGGATTCCATGCTCCCACGGTCTATTTTCCGCTCACGGTCCGGGAGGCGCTGATGATCGAGCCGACGGAGACGGAGAGCAAGGCCACGCTTGACGCCTTCGCTGAAGCTTTGTTTCGCGTCACCGAGGAGCCGGCCGACCTGCTCCACGAAGCGCCCCACACCACGGCCGTCAGCCGACCTGATGAGGTTCGCGCCGCGCGCAAGCCGATTCTCTCCTGGAAAATGGAGGACGCCGGGTGAGCACCGCGTGCCGACTTTTGATCGATCCGCCTGCTCCCGGCGCCTGGAACATGGCAGTGGACGAGGTGCTGTTGGATTGGTCGGCTGCAACCGGAGGTTGCTGTTGGCGGTTCTATCGATGGTCAGAACCCACCCTGTCGCTGGGGTATTTTCAGGAATACCACGATCGCGACAGCCATCCCTCCAGTCGTCGCTGTGCGGTGGTCCGGCGGGCAAGTGGCGGCGGGGCGATTCTCCACGATGCCGAGCTGACCTATAGCGTCGTCGTGCCGCTGGCACATCCGCTTGGGAAACGCCGAGAAATGCTCTACCATGCTGTCCATGCCACGCTGGTCGAAACGCTCGCGGCATGGAACGTACGGGCGGTAATCTGCTGTGGGGTCGAACGGAAATCCCCCGGCGAACAGCCTTTCCTTTGCTTCCAACGCCGCGCGAATGGCGACGTGCTCGTCGCCGGCACCAAGATCGCCGGCAGCGCCCAACGTCGCAATCGCGGCTCGGTTTTGCAGCATGGCAGCGTTTTGTTGCGAAGTTCACCCTTGGCGCCGGAATTGGATTCCTTGTCGCAATTTGCCCCTCAGGGCATCCATGAGGGGGATATGATCCGGCGTTGGACGGAAAAACTCGCCGAACGGTTCGATCTCGTCTGGCAAGAAGGGCACTTGGTTCTTGAAGAGCAGAGCAAGGCTACCACACTGGCTGTCAAGTACGGCTCGGAGGAATGGGTTCGCTATCGTGGCCGTAACGCCCAAAATCTCGCATCGCTTTGACTTGCGTGGACACTGTTGTTACCATGAGCAGTACCTCATCTTATCTATCGGAAACAGAGAGAAGACACGGCCGGCGCACGCGGGGGCCATTGCCCGGTGCCGTTTTTCACAGAGGCATTTTCGAGGCAGTCTTTCGGTTACTCTTTGGTTTCTCCTCTGTGGAGTAGTGTATCGCAATGGAAGTGAAATTGGTCGTGGCCATCGGCAAGAATGCCGGGCAAGTCGTCAACATTCGAGGTCCGAAGTTCTTGATCGGCAGGGCGGAAGACTGCCACCTCAGGCCCCGCAGCGATACCGTGAGCCGGCATCACTGCGCCATCCTCGTGGAGGAAGGATTCGTGGCGATCCGCGACTTCGGCAGTAAGAACGGCACATTCGTCAACGACGAGCGGGTTCGCGCCGAGGCCGAATTAAAAAACGGCGACCGCTTGAGAGTCGGAAAGCTGGAATTCGATATTCAGTTGGCTACCGATGTGGGGGGCAAGAAGAAACCGAAGGTCGAAAGCGTTCAGGAAGCCGCCGTGCGAACCGCGAAATCTGCCCCGACCGTAAACGACGATGACGTCGACCTCGACGACTGGTTCGGCGAAGATGCGGCCAGCCACGTCGGAGACACGACCACGCTCGATCAATCGCGAGCCGATGCCAACCACCGCGCGCCGGGCACCGACGAGGGCCAACTGCAAGGGCAGCCGGCCGAGACGGCCGCGCTGAAGAAGCTAACGGAAGAGGAAAACACTGTCAAAGTCCCCGGTTCGTGGAGTCGAAAACCGACGGCGGCGAGCACCCGCGACGCAGCCGGCGACGCGCTGCGAAACTTTTTCCGAGGCCGTTAGAACCGGCGCTCGGGCTTTTCGTTCGCCGTATTGACCGGCTCTCCACGAGGTTTGCTTGTCCGGACTTTTCCACCAACGACAGCCGACGAGCGGAAGTCACCTGTGAGACCGACCAACCAGAAACCCAAGTCCGCCGCTCTGCTGGGGCTGGCTTTTGATAACGACGACGGGCACACCCGGCTCACCCGTGGCAAGAATTTCGTCTTGCTCGGCGGCAGCCAGGAAACTCACTCCGTCATGCAAGAGACAGCCGTCAAAATCAACGAGCATCTCGACCGCCGCCGAAAACGCCTCGACGACGTCTCCGTCAACGAACTCCGCGATATCTGCCACGACGTGGCCGATTCGATCGGCCACGACCAACAACGCGGATCCGACCCCTCAAACCGTTAACTTCGCTCCAACGGAAATATCCTTCTGATCCGTTGTGTCTGCTAAAACCTCCTTTTTTTCCTGACCTATCAACTTTACCCAGCTTGCCCGACGATTTCTCTTGGCAGCAGGGCAGTTTCTGCCCACATCCCCCCGCCAGTTTCGCAAGAGAAGGGTGAGCCTGTGGCCAAGTCGAAGAACTCGGGAACCTCCAAGAAACCAGCCAAAGCGACTCGGAGTTCGAAGTCGGCAGATACCGAGACCCGCGGACGAGCGAAGCCCGACAAGACCGTTACGGTCAGCCGCCGGGCAAAGTCGGATCGGCGAACGAAGACCGACCGACGCAGCAACGAGATTCCGGTGGAGGTCGAACGGCGCAAGCTTCCACGACGTGAAAAAGTAAATCGCCGCCGCCAAATCGACCCAACCACATGTGAGCGGGATTACTCGCCCGATGAAATCGAGTTCATGAGCGCGTTGGACCAGTACAAGCGGACCAGTGGACGCATGTTTCCGACCTGCAGCGAAATCCTGGAAGTTCTTCACAAGCTGGGATACCAAAAAAGCCCGGCAACCACCGAGCAGTTCGCTGTTGCATCCGACGGCGCGTCTTTGGCCATCCCGGACCTCGCTGCCACGGAAACGCTTTCTGAAACGGTGACAGTGTAGGCGAGGCACGCCGTACCCCGTCCTTTTTCCGACCACACCGTGTAGGCGGGGCACTCTGTGCCCCGCCTTTTTGTGATTCGCCCGGGATTCTGCTAAGAGTTCCTAACAAAACGGGGACTGTCTCCGAGGCAAACATCTGCAGGACACGCAGAAGTTGGAAAGAAATTCCTGCCGGTCGGAACCTCGGGGCTCCCGATGGGTTTAATCCCTTAGAGACTGGGCTCAAGACCTCGAGACGGGCAAAAACGCCCATCCTGCATCGGGTTTTGAGACAGACTCTTCGTCTCGTGGATGCCCGACCCTTTGCCTGACGAACTGGGAAGTCGGCGGGTCCGGCTGTTTCCAATCCTCTCTTTCAGGAGTGCTCGACCATGCGCACAACGATAATGGGATTGCTCTTGGCGGTTGCCGCCCTGCTGTCGGCTTCTCACGTTTACGGTGCGGAGGGGCCTGCGTCTGAAGCGGGGCCGCCCGGGCCCGATACCATGTTCCAGCGTCTGGATAGGAACCACGACGGCAAAGTCACGGCCGACGAGATTCCCGATCAAGCGCCGGAGTTTCTCAAGGAGATGCTGAAACGAGCTGATAAGGATGGTGATAAGACTGTGACAGCCGAAGAACTTCGGGAAGCGACGCCGAGATCTCGCGGCGACTTTTCGCACCGCCACCCAAGGGGTCTCGAGGGCCGCGGGCCAAGTGGACCGGAAGGTCCGCCTGCTTCGGGGCATGGCGGACGAGGGGCGCCCGAGGGTCGGCGCCCGCAACCGTCGGGGCCGCCGGCGGATATGGCCTCGCCAAGGCGTCCTGATCCCAAAGCGTTGTTTGCCCGATTCGACAAGGACGGCGACCGGAAACTGAGTGTCGAGGAATTTGCGGACGGAATGAAGATGTTCCACTCGCGGGCGATGGCTCCGCGCCGCGCAATGGGATATCACCCGGGCATGGGACGTCGACCAATGACCGGCCGTGGCCCGATGGGGCCGCGCTTCGGATTCGGTCATGGTCCGATGGCGGGTCGTCCGCCGATGATGGGACACCGCCCAATGCCGGGGGCATGCCGTGCCTGCGGTCGGTCGGCTTGGGGCAATCCGTGGTGGAATCGGGGAGCTTGGGACGGACCGGGAGCCGCTTGGGCTGGTCATCGGCGACCAATGGCCCGGCACCACCACGCAATGCTGGGACGGCTGCGTTCCTTCGACAAGGACAACGACGCCAATCTGAGCAAGAGCGAAGCCCCCGAACGCCTTCTCCGGCATTTCGACAAAATCGACGCGAACCAGGACGGGCAACTCGACAAGGCGGAATTGGGCAAAGCCTTGCGCGCCTTCGGCCGGCAAACGCGTGAAGCGTCCGCCGAGCATCATGCCAAGCCTCGCGAGAACCAGCGGGCTGAGAAAGAATCGCCTCGTGAAAAGAAAGGCGAGTTGAAGAAGCCCGAGGAAAAAAAGTAAGTTGGCGGGTTATCCTGCGCGTATCCGTGTGTGCTTCGAAGCGCACACGGATAAGAAAAAGAAGGAGAGAAGAACTGTTTAGGATCGGCGAATGAATAACGGTCGTACTTACCGGTGGTGGCGGGGCTGAGGGGGTCGGGAGTCTTTTTTTCGTGTCGGCCGGAAAAGCGTCCATCCATACACGAAAGCGTCGCCCGGCCGACACGAAAAAAAGACTCCCGACCCCTTCCCACGTCGATTTCGCGACCGTTATTCACTCGCCGATCGTTAGTCGTTCCGCTGGCGCTTTCCGGCGACGATCGCCTCGCGCATCCGCGACTCTTGCCGAAGTCGCGCTTGGTAACGCTCCTCCTGCCGGATTTCGACCGGATCGACCAGAGCGAAACCGGGCATGTCGGGTCGTGGAGTTGCCGCCAGCCGGTCAGAGCCGGCCCGAACAATCGAAAGCGCCTCGGTATAGCGGGGATTGTCGGCGGCAAGATGTTCGAGGCACGGGCTCCGCTGCGGCCGGGTGAAGCTGACGGCGGCCGCGTGCTTCTGATCGCTCAGATTCACACCGGTCAGTTCGCCGAGACGTTTCAATTCGTTCGGCGATAAGGGACTGCGACCGTATTGGTTCCGCCCAAATGCCCCGCCGGCATAGTCCGGATAGTAGGGCGCGTTGATGTCGATCCACGAGATCACGCGGTCCACGTCCTCGGGCACGAGGCGGAGTTGTTGGTCGTGCTCGGGATTCTCGTGTCCTTCGAGGATGGTCTTCGCCAAGCGGCTCACGTGGGATCCCCACGACTTCGGCGGCTGCACGGTGTGCGGCCCGGCGCCGATGACGCGGACGAATCCCTTCTGGCGCAGATCGACGTAGGAGGTATTAAAAACCAGGTTCAGGTCGCCGGCGAGATTGAGCCTCTCGCCGGCCGGCTTTCCGTAGTCGTGGCACTCAACGCAGTGCCGATCGAATACCGGCTGCACCTCGGCCAGGTAGCTGAATTTGCGCGGCGGGCCGTGCCACGGTTGAAGCGGGCTGGGCGGGCGGGCCATGGCCAGCCGCCGCTCGATCACGGGCACTGCGGCGCGGCGGTTTTCGTGGCAACCGACACACCCCGTCGTCTCCCCCGGGCGGACGATGGTGCCGCTCCGCATCGATTGGACCATCCGCCCTTGAGCGTCGAGCAACTGGAAATAGACGAAGGTGTCGGCCGGCACGGCGAAGTATGCGCTGCCGTCCGACTCGACCGGCACGGTTCCCAGGATTCGCTTGTTGTTGAAATCGTCCCAAGCCATGCCAGGAGCCTGCGTGCCGCTGCCCTGCCAGTTCTGGTGCGTCCAGAATCTCTTCTCCGGCGATTCGACGAGGCGAAGCGATCGGATCGTTCCTCGCGGGACCGATTCCATCCCGGCGCCGACGTAGACGTCGGCCACGTAGAAGCGGCCCTCCCTTTGGGCAAGGTCGATCCGCGGCGGAACCGCTGGCGGCCTCTCTCGCGGCCCAAGCGGCATGGGATCGAAACATCCCGGCGCTTCCGCATGCACCAGCACTTCGCCGCCGGCAAGGTCGAGCAAGTAGATGCCCATCTGCTCGCCGTCGCCGGTCATTCGCGAGCAGAGGAAGCTCGTACCGGAGAGCGGATAGGGATCTTCGTACTTCGGATTGACCTTCGCGAACGTGTCGTAATTCCCGACGCCGATCAGATCCACGGCTCCCGCCGGCCAAGTGCGGACCACCGGCGGTTTGCCGTCGAGCCCCAGGCGACGGTCGACGATTGCCAGGGCGCCCCACGGCCGGTCGTGACACGAGGAGAACGTGGCGATGAAAAGCTCGCTGCCCGGGATTGCTCGGGCGTCGAGCACGGCGCCGGGGGAGTTGGTGTTATTGCCCCAGAACACGGCGTGATTCGTGCCGTCGGGGTTTGCTGTCCAAAGCCCCTGGGCATCGCCGAAGTTGCGGTCGACGTATTCCCAACGGTCGTAGACAATGCGGCCGTCGGCCAGCAGCGACGCATGCCCCTCGTGCAGCGTGCTATGGCCGATCTGCTGGATATTCGAGCCGTCGGCATTCATGACAAACAGGTTGCCCATGATGTGCCGGTTGCACATGCAGTACTTCGGCTCCCGCGTTGACGTGAAGAGGATGCGGCCGTCGGGCAGGTAGATCGGATCGATGTCGCTCAGTCCGGAACCGAAAGTCAACTGCACCAGGCCGTTGCCTTCGGCGTTGAACTCGTAGAGGTGGTAGTCGTCGGCCGCGTTGCGACGCATGGAAACGAGAACCTTACCGCCGTCGAAACTCACATCCGGATCGCGCACAACCCCCTCGGGAAGATCGATAAGCGTGGTCACTTTTCCGCTGGACGGATCGAGTGTCTTCAGCGCCCCGCCACCTTGAAAGCTGCCGGTATTGATCTCGCCCGTCTGGAACATGGTCGCCGAATTGTGGTGGTCACGGCGGTACTGGTGCCGGACGACGAACAAGATCGGACGGCCGTCGAGGCAGCTCAGCGCCGTCGGCGTCAACGGTGGCTCACCCCCCGCGCGGGGACAAAGGCCGACGAACAAAACCACCGCGGCGATGGAACACCGACCAAACAAGCGATCACGCATAGCGTTCCCCACAAATAGGTTCAACTTTTCCCGATTGTAATCCGCCCAATGAGGAAGCGAAACAATTGTCTCCGAAAAGGCAGGTGTTCCACCCCCTTACACGGACAGTTGCTTACCTTTCCTATTCCGCCTATTCTAACAATCTGCCCCAGGCTTCCGTCGGACGACTATCCTCGCTATCCAGTCCAAGTCAGAAACCCGAATTGGCCGATATCAGCGGAGGAGAAGGAGGCTGCTCGGCATATTTGAGGCCAATAGAAAGCGCGATACGATGGGCAACTACCAGGATCCTTTGATCGAGAGACTGATCGAGAAATTGCGTCACGCCGACCCCCTCACGCGGCGCAACGCCGCCGCCGCGTTGCGTCTGCACGGCGCCCGCGCCGTGGCCGCGGTTGGCGAGCTGACCGGGCTGTTGTCCGATGAGGATCCCCGGGTACGGGCCGAGGCTGCGCGTGCGCTGGATCGGCTGCGCAGCGTTGCCGCCTGAAACCCGGTGCGGTTGTGGGGCAGGTTTGCAACCTGCCTCGTAGCGGCGCGTCTAGGAGGCAGGTTGCACACCTGCCCCACGGTTTCTGACAGTCGAAGGCTTTGCCTTCCGCAGCGGTAGCGGGTATGGTTGTGGTTGGATCGCCGTGGCAGCCAGCCCAATCCACCGAGCCGGAGGCATTGTGCGTGAAACTGGTAATTGCAATTATCCAGCCGACCAAGCTGAACGCGGTCCGCGAAGCGCTGGAGAAAATCGAGGTGAAACGGTTGACCGTCTGCGACGCCCAGGGCTTCGGAAGGCAGCGAGGCCAGACCGAGCTGTACCGCGGGTTTGAATACACGGCAACGCTGCTGCGGAAGATTGCCCTGGAAATCGTGGTCAATGACGATTTCCTGGAGCGAACGATCGAGACCATCACCAACGTCGCCAGGACCGGTTCAGAGGGGACGATCGGCGACGGCAAGATCTTTGTCCTGCCGGCGGAAACCGCCATCCACATCGGCGACGGCTCGCAAGGGCCCGGCGCGGTGTGAGGATCGCAGGCAGGCCGTCATTCTGAGACGGCAAGGGGTCGGGAGTCTTTTTCCGCATCGGCCTCCGACTGCGTTGGACATTCCAAGCGGTAATGAGGCCGATGCGGAAAAAGACTCCCGACCCCCTTGCGTGCCGTGGGCCGTTATTCTGAAGAAGCCTCGCCGCGGTGTTCCTCGTCGACTACGGGCACACCAGCCGCGTCGGTTTTCAAGGGAGGCAGTCCGTATTCTTCTTCCTGCTCGTCGTCCAAATGGATTTCGTCCATTTCGGTGGCGTCCACCGCGCGTCGCATCAGCAAGTAGATGGCGGTAAACGCGACCCAGAAATAGCTGGCGAGGAATCCGGCGGTGAACAGTTTCAAGGCTTCGACCCAGAATCGGATCAATATCCCCCCGGCGTCGCCCATGCCGGACGCGATCGACGCCACCCTGGCCGTTCCACCACCCCAGTGAGCGGCCCAATAAGTGAGATGAATGGCGCCGGCCGTGAAGTTGGAGACGAGAATCCAGCCCAGCACGCCGAAGAGCAGTGCCACGACGACGTAGAACAGATAGTGCAATGGACGCTGATAGACGTAGGAATAGGTTCGGCTTAGCGCATCGAAGCTATCGGTGCCCTCGGCGCTGATCGTCGGCCACATGAGCGGCCAGCCGGCCCACAGGGCCAACAACAGCAGGGCAATCACCAGTCCGCCGATCAAGAAAATCCACCAGAATATGCCCAGCAGGAATACTCCGAATCCGACGCGGAGCAGCACCGAGACGACGCCGATGGGTACGGCGATCAGCAGCACTCCAATCAAAGGAAACAGCGGCGCCACAAAATAGGCCGGCCATTTCGCATTCGCATAGCGAATCATTTTACCCCAGCCGACCCGCTCCTCGGCCGCCAGACGCACGGCAGCCACGCGGGTAATCGCTCCACCGAACCATCCCCAGACAGCGGCCACCCAAAGGGTACAGAGCACCGAGAAGGCCAGACGCGTCCAACTCAGCCCGACATCAAACAGATCGCGCACCGGGCGGCTGAGTTGTTCCCAAGTGCCGCGGATCGGTTCAAACAATCCCCAGAGCGGCCCCGATTCCCGCAGCAGATAGGATTGTGACGGCAGGACGGCTTCGGGCCTGGCGCCGGCTTCCGGAGTGTGCCTGTAGAGCGAGAGGCCGAACGGTCGCTCGGGCACGAGCGAAGACAGGGCGAGCCAGGGACATCCGTTGTACGGCTTGACCTGCTTTTCGACCTCGGGGCTGCCGGAGAAAATCAAGGCGAGCAGGGCCCAGCCGGAAACGGTCAGCAACATCCCGACCGCGCCCAGCAAAAGCATACGGAATTCGGCCGCTAGCCGGAAGCAACGGAAGATGCTCAGCCAAGGGAATATCTCCGCCCAAGCGACCGAGCGCAACGTACCGTCGGTTTGGTCTACCATCATAGTACTCCCCAAAGCTGCTGCACCGAGAAGCTGGAAACAACGCAAAGTGTCCGTCTGCACGAGTTTCCGGCATTATACGGACCGCCTGGGCCGACGCAAGCTGATCGGACCGTCAGCCTTTTTCCGGGCCGAAGCTCGCCCACAGTTCCAACGGATGATCGTCGACTCTCCCACCTCTCGACATGCGAGTGAGACGACGCTGGACCGCGAACGCCCGGGCCTCCGCCCACTGGATCGCCGGGCGGTTTTCCAATGGAATATCCATGAACAACGGAACGTGCCCGCAGCGAGCGATAAGCCGGTCGTAGAGAGCCAGTCCGACCGTCTCCGAGGTCGCAATGACCGGGCCCACCTGGTTGGCGCCAGAGCCGATCCGATAGGCGCCGTAACCGACGACGGCAGGGCCTTCGCCAACGACTTGAAACGACGAGGGCTGTTCCGCATAGAGCCGGCGGATCAGCCGGGAGCGGTCGGCGCCGGTCGCCTGTCGATCCAGGGCGCAGATCGCGTCGAGTTGCTCGGCGGCTACCGCTTCAAGATCGTCGTTGCTCTGCGGGGCCAAACCGATGTGCTGGAAGCGAGCCAACGGGTATTCCGCTTGGAAGCCGAGCTTCTCATAGACCGGCCGGCCTAGCGGGGTCGCATCGAGGCGGATCGTGACGACCGAGCGGGAGTCGAGATACTCCAGCGCGTGCTGCATGAGGCGTGTGCCGATGCCTCGGCCGCGGAAGGATTCGTCCACCAGAACCATCATGATCCAGGCCACGCCGCCGAAGCGAACCGCCGCCGTTGTGCCCACGGGACTGCCGTCCCACTCGGCAACGAAACACCCCTCGGGCTCGAGTTCCAAAACCCGCCGCCAGTCGGCCTCAGTCTGATTCCAGTTCGCTTGCGCCTTCAGCCGCATACCCAGCGGCAGATCGGCCTCGGACATCGTGCGGATTTGGATCATGGCGGGGCGCTGCGTCTGTGGGGAGGCAATGACTCAGCAGCCCGGCTGCTGCGGAGCAGCCCGGCTGCTATTGGTCTACTAATCGGCGTCATGCGGGTCGCCCCGGAAAGGCTCCTCTTCTTCCGACTCGTAGGGCATCCCATATTTCTCATCGAGCCAGCGTCCGAGATCCAATTGTTTACAACGAAGGCTGCAGAAAGGCATCGCCTCGCTCCGGCTGGAGTCAAATAGTTTTCCGCAGACAGAACAGCAGATCTCGGCCATCGGCGTGTCAGTCGGCGGCGGCGGTGGCCGTCTTCGTTTCGGTTTTCTTCTCGGCCGGCTTGCTGGTGGAACTACCGTTGGCGGTCTTTTCAGCCGAGGCGGCCTTTTTGTAGGATTCGCTACGATAGTCGGTCGAGTAGAACCCCGATCCTTTGAACATGATCGCCGCGCCGGCACCGATCAGCCGTCGGAGCTTCTGCTTGCCGCACTTCGGGCATTTCCGCTTGGGATTCTCGGAGATCCGCTGAAAAAGCTCGAACGCGTGACCACATCCGTCACATTCGTAATCATAGGTAGGCATTTCAGGATATCCTCACGAAAAGGTATTCGCCTCGCGGCGGAATCGTTTAGGGACCGTTCTGTTCTTCCCCGGTCTTCGGCCGGTCAGCCGGCGGCCCCGACACGATCACCTGGGTCGGCCGTACCACGCGGTCGTAGAGCCGGTAACCGGCCTGAGCCACATGGATCACGGTTCCGGGCGGATGATCCACGGACGGCTGTTGAAGGATAGCTTCGTGGAAGTTGGGGTCAAACGGCTCATGGAGTGCTTGGATCGGATCGCAGTGATGCCGCTGGAGAATCCCCTCGAACTGCTGAAAAACCAGCTTGAACCCTTCAAGCAACTGCGGCGCCTCGCCCGATTTCTCCGCGGCTTCGATCGCACGCAACATGTTGTCCAGCATCGGCAATAGGTCGCGCAATAGGGGCAACTCGGCATAACGCCGCTCGTCGGCCATTTCGCGGGCGACCCGCTTGCGGTAGTTCTCCAACTCGGCCTGCACCCGCAAGGCCCGATCCTTCATTTGTTCCAGATCCGTGCGGAGCGTCTCATATTCACCGCTGCCATCGGCGACATGCAGATCTTCCGCAGCCGCTTCGCCGCCGGGGGGGGCGTCGGCATGGGGATTGTCCTCCCGACGGTCAGTTCCAGCCCGTTGCGAAGGGGTTTCTTGGGGTGGTTTGTTTTTCGACACGCTTCATTCCTCTCCTTACCGATTTCGCTCCGCAAAGCCTCTCCGCCCAAGAGGTTCCAGGATTCGTTGTTCCGAATGGGTTGTTATCCGGCCTGGAAATACTCCTTGATTTTGTCAAAAAAACTCTTCCGTTGAGGACTGACATGGGCCCGTTCCACTTCCGCCAACTCCCGCAGGATCCGCTCATATTCGGGGCTGAGCTTCTTGGGAACCTCGATGAACACCTGAACCATGAGGTCGCCGGTGGCGCCAACGCGAGGGTCTTTCATGCCCTGTCCGCGGAGACGAAACACTTCGGCGGACTGGGTGCCGGGCGGGATTTGCAGATCCTTGCGACCGTTGAGTGTGGGGACTTCGATCGTCGACCCTAGCGCCGCCTGGGCATAGCTAATGGGAATCTGACAGATCAAGTCTCGGCCGTCCCGATGGAAGAGCGGGTGCTCCTCGACGGTGATGAAGCAATAGCAATCGCCGGGTGGTCCTCCATCCGGGCTCGGCTCGCCTTCTCCGGGGATCCGGAGTCGGGTGTTGTTGTCAACGCCGGCCGGGATCGATACGTCGCGCCGGACCGACTTGGCCGTGTAGGCGGAGCCTCGGCAGGTCGGGCAGGGATCGCGGACCACCTTGCCCGCCCCGCGACAGGAAGGGCAGGTAGTCTGGACCGAAAAGATCCCGGAGGATTGCACCACCTGTCCGCGACCTCCGCAGTAGCGGCACGTTTCCGGCTGGGTGCCCGGCTTGGCGCCCGAACCGTGACACGACTCACAGGCGACGTGCCGCTGGAACTCGACCGTTTTCGTCGTGCCGCGCGCCGCTTCCAAGAGATCGAGGGTGACCTCGGTTCGTATATCCGCGCCGCGGCGGACGCGCCGCCGGCCTCGCTGGGCGCCGAAGAGATCGCCAAACATGCCGCCGCCGAAGATATCACTGAAGGCCTCGAAGATGTCGGAGACGTCGCGGAACTGAGGAGCGCCGCCGTCCACGCCGGCATGGCCGTAGCGATCGTAGCGGGCACGCTTTTCCTCGTGGTTGAGAACCTCGAAAGCCTCGGCCGCTTCCTTGAATTGCTCGACTGCCGACTCGTCACCCGGGTTGCGGTCCGGATGGTACTTCATGGCCAACTTGCGGTAGGCTTCGGCGATTTGCGAGGAAGAGGCGTCCCGGCTGATGCCGAGCACCTCGTAATAGTCGCGTTTTGTCGCCATCTTTGCCATGATCAGGTTAAAAGGCTCTGTTGCCAAACCACCTATTCTACTGCAAGACGGGCGAGCCGTAGACACGTATCATGGGGAATGGGTAACCGTAAAGCGGGCCACCCCAAGCGGGGTGGCCTAAGCATAAGCAGCCCGGCTGCTGCGAGCAGCCGGGCTGCTTGTTTTACTTTTTTCAGCAGCCTGGCTGCTTGGTCTATCGGACCGCGCCTTCGACGGCGGCCTTCTCTTTGTCCTCATCCTTCAAATCGGTGACGAGGGTTTCGGTGGTCAGCATCAGCCCGGCGATGCTGGCGGCGTTTTCCAGCGCCGTACGGACAACCTTCAACGGGTCGATGATGCCCGCTTTGAACATGTCGACGTACTGGCCGCTGTTGGCATCAAAGCCATGATTGGTCGGCTTGTGTGCGACCTCGTCGGCCACGACCGAGCCGTCCATCCCGCAGTTGTCGACAATCTGCTTCAGCGGAGCGGCGAGAACCTGGTAAACAATGTTCACACCGATCTTCTCGTCGCCACGGGCACTCGACCTGGCCTTCTCAACCGCTTCGCGGCAGCGGAGCAGAGCCACGCCACCGCCCGGCAGAATGCCCTCTTCGGCTGCGGCACGCGTGGCGTGCAGGGCGTCCTCGATGCGGGCTTTCTTCTGCTTCATCTCGGTTTCCGTGCTGGCGCCGACGGAGATCACCGCTACGCCGCCGGCGAGCTTCGCCAGCCGCTCCTGGTACTTCTCGCGATCGTAATCGCTGTCGGTCTCCTCGATCTGGCGGCGAAGCTGATCGATCCGCGACTTGATGTCGGCCTTCTTGCCGGCGCCCTCGACGATCGTGGTCGAATCCTTGTCGACCGTGATCTGCTTGGCCCGGCCGAGGTGCTCCAACGTGAGGTTCTCAAGCTTCAGGCCAAGATCTTCGCTGATCATCGTGCCGCTGGTGAGGATGGCGATGTCGCCCAGCATCGCTTTGCGGCGATCGCCGAAGCCGGGTGCCTTCACGGCGCAGATATTCAGCACTCCACGAAGCTTATTGACCACCAGCGTCGTGAGCGCTTCGCCGTCGACGTCCTCGGCGATGATCAACAGCGGTTTTCCGGTTTGGCTGACCTTCTCCAACAAGGGGATCATCTCGCGGAGATTGCTGATCTTCTTCTCGTGGATGAGGATCAGGGCGTCTTCCATCAGACAGTCCATCTCGGCCATGCGGTTGATGAAGTAGGGCGAGAGGTAGCCCTTGTCAAACTGCATGCCTTCGACGATCTCGTAGGTGGTCTCGGCCGTCTTGCCTTCCTCGACGGTGATCACGCCGTCGTTGCCCACCTTCTCCATCGCCTGGGCGAGCAGGTCGCCGATGGCACGGTCATTGTTGGCGCTGATCGCGCCGACGTTGGCGATTTCCTTCTTGTCGGTGACCTTTTTGGCCATCGAGTGCAGATGGATCACCGCCGCGTCGACCGCCTTATCGATTCCGCGACGGATCGTCGTCGGGTTGCTGCCGGCGGTGATGTTCCGCAGGCCTTCCTTGAAGATCGCGCGGGCCAGCACGGTGGCCGTCGTGGTGCCGTCGCCGGCGACGTCGGAGGTCTTCGATGCGACCTCGTTCACCAGCTTGGCGCCCATGTTTTCAAAGCGATCTTCCAATTCGATTTCTTTGCTGACCGTGACACCGTCTTTGGTGACCGTGGGTCCGCCGAACGACTTGTCAAGGATGACGTTCCGGCCGGTCGGTCCCATGGTAACCGCGACCACGTCGGCCAGTTTTTCCACACCCCGGAGCATGCGAATCCGGGCCTGATCTTCGAAGAGCAATTGCTTAGCCACGATGGCGGTTCCTTAATGTTTGTAGTTCCGTACCGTTGCGGGAAGTCGATCCTCGTTAGTGGATCACCTTGGCGAGGACGTCGCTCTCGCGAAGAATCTTCACGTCGCGTCCCTCGATCTCGATGTCCGTGCCCGAGTACTTGCCGTAGATAACCTCGTCGCCGACGGCGACCGACAACTCGCCACGAGTGCCGTTCTCCAGCAACTTGCCCGGGCCGACCGCCAGCACAGTGCCGCGCTGCGGCTTCTCTTTGGCGGTGTCGGGCAAAACGATTCCACCCGCCGTCATTTCTTCGGCTTCCACCGGCTCAACGACAATCCGCTCGTCCAAAGGCCTGAGATTGATGTCCTTCATGGTCTAGTTCCTTCTCGATAAATCGCTGTTGGTTCAATACTTGTTGTGCGGAAAACAGGTGTGCTGCATGCGTGAACGGGAAAACCGCCTAGAATCCTCCCATGCCACCCATGCCTCCCATGCCACCCATCCCGCCCATGCCTCCCATTCCTTCCATGCCGCCGCCGTGTCCCGGAGGAGCCGGAGGAGCTTCTTTCTTGGGGATCTCGGTAATCAGGCAGGAAGTGGTCAGAAGCAGGCCGGCCACACTGGCGGCGTTCTGCAGGGCGACGCGGACGACCTTGGCCGGATCGATGATGCCAGCCTCGGCCATGTCGCCGTAGTTGTCCTTCTCGGCGTCGTAACCGTCGTTCTTGCCCTTCATCTGGCGGACGCGATTGACCACGACCGCGCCGTCCTGACCGGCGTTTTCAGCAATGGCCCGCATGGGAGCATCGAGCACGCTCTTGACGATGCGGGCGCCGAGGGCTTCATCGCCGGCGAGTTCGAGCTTGTCCAGCGCTTTCGCGCTTCGCAAGAGGGCCACGCCGCCACCGGGGACAATGCCTTCCTGCAAGGCCGCCTGGGTGGCGGCACGAGCGTCTTCCAACAAGGCCTTCCGCTCCTTCATTTCCGTTTCCGTCACCGCGCCGACGTGGATCTGGGCAACGCCGCCAGCCAGCTTGGCCAGGCGCTCTTGCAACTTCTCGCGATCGTAGTCGCTGGTGGTCGTTTCGATCTCGCGGCGGATCTGTTCCGCGCGGCCATCGATGGCCTCCTTAGCTCCCGCGCCGCCGACGATAGTCGTATCCTCGGAGGTGATGATCACCTTCTTGGCGGTGCCGAGGTCGGAGAGCTTGATCGCATCGAGCGATACGCCCAGATCCTTGAAGATGGCCTGACCGCCGCAGAGGGTGGCGATATCGCCGAGCATGGCCTTCCGCCGATCGCCATAGCCGGGAGCCTTGACGGCACAGACGTTGAGAATGCCGCGCATCTTGTTGACCACCAGGGTCGCCAGCGCTTCACCTTCAAGATCTTCGGCAATAATCAATAGCGGCTTGTTGGCCTTGCTGACTGCCTCCAGCAGAGGCACCAGATTGCGGGCGCTGGAGATCTTTTCCTCGTGAATCAACACCAGGCATTTTTCCAACTCGACGGTTTGGTTGTCCTGGTTCGTGACGAAGTGCGGCGAAAGGTAACCGCGGTCGAACTGCATCCCTTCGACTACGTCGACGCTGGTCTCAGCCTGGCGACCCTCCTCGACGGTGATCACGCCATTCTTGCCGACGCGAAGAAAGGCGTCAGCCAGCACCTGACCAATCGACGGGTCGTTGTTGCCGGCGATGGTGGCAATCTGGGTAATTTCTTTCTTGTTTTTCTCATTGACGCTGACCGACATCTTCTCGATGGCGGCAATCACGGCGGCAGCGGCCTTGTGGATGCCGCGGGAGAGAGACATCGGATCCGCGCCGGCGGCGATCATGCGAAGGCCTTCCTTGTAGATCGCCTCGGCCAGAACCGTGGCCGTGGTGGTTCCGTCGCCGGCGGCGTCGTTCGTCTTGCTGGCAGCCTCTTTGACCAGTTTGGCGCCGAGGTTCTCGTAGGAATCGTCGAGGTCGACGTCCTCCGCCACCGTCACGCCGTCCTTCGTGATTTTCGGGGCGCCCCAACCCTTGTCGAGAACGGCGTTTCGGCCACGGGGACCGAGCGTGCTGCGGACAGCACGCGCGAGTTTGCTCACGCCGGCGGCCAACGGTTGCCGGGCGGCGTCATCAAAGACCATCTGTTTGGCCACAGCGGATTCCTCCTGTTGCTGGCAAAAATACGTCTTCCCGATGGCTGCACCCGCAGCCCGTCGTCGGGCGATAGGTATGGCTGTTTCCTACACACCCCGGCGCGAGTATGGCAGCCGAGGTTGTTTGGGGTGCCGAGAAACGCAAGCGGCGTGCCAAGCCGGAGTCCGAAGCATTAAGATGCTACAGGAAAACGGGTTGCGAGTCGTCCTCCCGCCTGCCACCCCACCGGGCCCGGGCGACGGTCGACTGCGGAGTTGCCATTTTGGCAGACGGATTGCGTCACCCCCTCCGCTTGGCCGACTTACGGTGCGGGCGGTAACCGGCGGCTGCCTCCGCGGACTTCTGTGACTTCCGGCGGGCGCCTGCCGCCTTCGTGGCGTTTTTCGGCGGCGCTGCCGGTATGAGCGAGTCGGGCTCCGATCCAATCAGGTCGGTGCGGCCGGCTTTTTCGAGGGCCTCGCGGACGAGATCGTAGTTTTCCGGCATGAAGAATTGCAGCAATGCCCGCTGGAGTCGCCGCTCGCGAGCTTTCTTCGCCACATAAACCTTCTTCCCGCTCATCGGGTCAATCCCCGTATGGTACATACAGGTGGCAATATCGAACGGGCAGGGAATGAAATCCTGGACTTGTTCGGGCCGGTAACCGGTCCGCTTCAAGTAACAGGCCAAGTGAATCATGCTGTCGAGATCGCTGCCCGGATGTCCGGCGATGAAATAGGGCACCAGATACTGCTTCTTACCGGCCTGGCAGCTTGCCTGGTTGAACTTCTGCGAGAATTCCTCGAAATCGTCGATCGGCGGTTTTTTCATGAGATGGAGCACTTGCGGGTCGGAATGCTCCGGGGCCACTTTGAGTTGCCCGCCGACGTGGTGCCTCGCCAGTTCATCGAGATATGGCCGACTCCGCTGCGCAAGATCCATACGGACACCGGAGGCGACAAATACTCGCCGGACCCCCTCTTGCTTACGGGCTTGACGCATTAGGTCGATTAGGGGGCCATGGTCGGTATCGAGCAGTTTGCAGACCGTCGGATGCACGCAACTCAATCGCCGGCACTTGGCGCGGACTTCCGGCCGACTGCAGTTCATCCGGTACATATTGGCCGTCGGCCCGCCGATATCGCTGATCACCCCGGTAAACTTTGGATCTTCTCGCATCCTCCCCACTTCGTCGATCACCGATTGGGGACTGCGGCTCTGAATGACACGGCCTTCATGGGCGGTGATCGAACAGAACGTACACCCGCCAAAACAGCCTCGCATGATCTGGATTGAATCCTTGACGACCTCGTAGGCCGGAATCCGCTGTTTGCCATAGATGGGATGGGGACGGCGGGTGTAGGGTAGGCCGTAGACGCGGTCCATGTCCGCTTCCTCAAGCGGCATGGCGGGAGGATTGACCACAATCGCTTCGCGACCGTGGTGCTGGACAAGCCGGCGGGCGTTATCGGGGTTCGTCTCACAATGCGCGATTCGCGTCATCTCGGCGAACTTCCGCTTATCATCGACCACCTCCTCATAGGCGGGCAAAACGATCGTCGCGTGCGTCGGCGGCGTTTCACGGGCGCCCATCCGGTAGGCGACTCCGCGGATATCGCGAAGTTCGTCCAGCGGAAGCCCCTGCGCCAAGCGACGGAGGATCTCGATCAGTGCCCGCTCTCCCATCCCAAACACCACCAGGTCCGCTTTCGAATCGAGGAGAATTGACCGCCGGACTTTGTCGCTCCAGTAGTCGTAGTGGGCCAGGCGGCGGAGGCTCGCTTCCACTCCGCCGGCAATGATCGGCACACCGGAAAACGCCTCGCGTGCCCGCTGGCAATACGCCAGGGTTGCCCGGTCCGGACGCCGCCCGATTTGCCCGCCGGGACTGTAGGCGTCGTCGTTGCGGACCTTGCGTTGGGCGGTGTAATGGTTAATCATCGAGTCCATATTGCCGGCACTGACGGCAAAACAGAGCCGTGGTCGGCCGAACTGTCGCCAGGGCTCACAGCCGTGCCAGTCGGGCTGACTGAGGATCGCCACTCGATAGCCCTCGCTTTCCATCAGCCGGCCGAGCAAGGCCATCGCAAAACTGGGATGGTCGACGTAGGCGTCGCCCGTGACGAATACGACATCGACCGCATCCCATCCCCGCTGGGCCACCTCCTCGGGGCTGACCGGCAGTGGCGGGAGCGAGATCGGCGTGGTGGTCGGAACGGGAGAGTGCATCTTCGGAAATTTTTTGGTGGCTGACGTTCGAGTCCGAGGGGGTCGGGAGTCTTTTTCCGCACACGGGCGCCAACCGGGTTGGATACGCCAAGCGGCGGTGAGGCCGCGTGCGGAAGACGAGTCCCGACCCCTTACGTGTTCCACTGCTTGGTGGCTTTGTCGGAGTTTCTGAATTCTATGCCACTCGGCAGGGAACGCCTATTAGGGGTTTTTCTCGACGGAACCTATAATGCCCTCCTGCAGTGGCTGGACGATCCAAAAGGGACTGCGTCAGGAGTGCCGACCGTGCCTACTTTGCGTATCCCTCTCATGCCGTCGCCGAGGATCGCGATTGTCCGCCTTAGTTCGATCGGCGATGTGATTCACGGGCTGCCGGTGCTTTGTGCCCTCCGCAGGCACTTTCCCTCTGCCGCGTTGGCGTGGGTTGTCGAAGACCGTGCCGCGGCTCTCTTGAAAGGACACCTGGCGTTGGATCAGTTGATCGAAGTACCTCGCGGATGGCTCCGATCCCCTGGAACCGTTGCGGGGCTTCGCCAACGACTCCGCCAGTTCCACCCCGAAGTGACGGTCGATCTGCAGGGGCTGACGAAAAGCGCGGTAGCCGCCCGCCTCTCGGGGGCTCGCCGGCGGATCGGATTCGGCGATGAGAAGGGCCGAGAGATAAGCTGGCTTCTGAACAACTGGCTGGTGCGGACGACCGCCGCCCACACCGTCGACGGCAATTTGGAACTGCTTCGGCCGCTGGGAATCGAGTCGCCCGAAGTGCGATTCGAGATTCCCGAGTCGCAAGAAGCTCAAGCTTTTGCAGAACGTATTGTTGCCGAACTGGGGCTCGGGTCAGGCTTTGCCATCGTCAATCCAGGCGCCAGTTGGCCCTCGAAGCTTTGGCCGGTGGATCGTTATGCCGCAGTCGCGCGGCACTTGGGCACGACGCATGGTTTGCCCACTCTGGCGGTCTGGGGCAATCCGCGGGAACGTGGCTGGGCGGACGATATCGTGGCCCAGTCGGCAGGGTATGCCCTTCGCGTGCCCGATACGAGCCTGACGGAACTGGCAGCGCTGGCCCGCCGCGCGAGGCTGTTCGTGGGATCGGACACGGGGCCGCTCCACGTGGCCGCTGCGGTCGGGACTCCTTGCGTGGGACTCTACGGCCCGATGCCCGCCGAGCGAAACGGCCCCTATGGCCCGGGGCACATTGCGATTCAACGGATGCGGTTCGAGGGCTCCAGCCGTCAACGTCGCAACGCGCCTCGCGATTTGATGGAAGCGATTCGCGTGGAGGACGTCTGCCAAGCCTGCGACCAAATCCTGCGGCGATCGAATCTTCAGTAGCTGTGCGGAACCAAACAGTCTCGCTTTCGCCTAGGCGAAAAGCGAGACTGTTCCTCACTGAACGCGCGGTCCGCTGGGCGCCGCGGTTCACGAGCGGTTCGCAAACGGTTTGCCTTTACGGGAGCGGTTTAGTACCGTCCGCCGGACCTTCCACCACCACTGCCGCCTCGGCCGCCGCCACCGCCGTAGCCACCACCTCCTCCGCCGCCGCCGTAGCCGCCACCACCACCACCGCCACGGCCACCGCGGAATCCGCCGCCGCCTCCGCCGCGACCTCCCCGGCCGCCACCTCCGCCACGATCCTCGCGAGGCCTGGCTTCGTTGACCGTCAGGGGCCGACCGTCATGATCCTGGCCGTTAAGACCCTGGATGGCGGCTTGAGCCTCTTCATCAGTACCCATTTCGACGAAGGCGAATCCCTTGCTTCGGCCGCTCTCGCGATCCTCAACCACCTGCGCCGTCTCGACCGTGCCGAACGGAGAGAACAGTCTCTCCAGGTCGGAACTGGTAACCTTGAAATCGAGATTTCCCACATACAACCTTTTGCCCACGAGCGTCTCTCCCATACTGGGCTTCGCAGTCCGACCGCTAAGGGGTCGGGCCGAACAGTAATACAGGCGATCTGGCTGGCCCACGGAATGGGAGCCTCGCACCGGGGTGAATTATAGCGTAGGGCACCAACCGCGTATATGGGAGGCGCCGCAGTCCGGCTGTTAACCGACCCCCTCTCGCGAATGAACCTCACGTCACCAAATCATACGACACTCGGGTCGTTCCCATCATGCAATGAACATGGGGGTTACCTGTCTTGATCGCTCAGGGCGTTCGATGAATCATGACATCGCCTGCTCAAGCTTCCGATTCACCGACTTTGATGGTGACGGTCGCTGCGTTGGAATCCTGCCCTCCATCGTTCGCCTTGTAGACAAACTGGTCGGTGCCGATGTAGCCGGCTTCCGGCTCGTATTCGAACGATCCGTCGTCATGGAAGTTCAGCACGCCGTGCAACGGACTTTCGACCAAGGCAGCCATCAGATAGTCGACGGGGCCGGCTGCCACCGAGCTGCTTCCGGGCGACCCGCCTGCTGCGCTGCTGGCGGCCCAGTTGGCTGGATGGTGGTAATCTCCTGAAACATCGGCGACTTCGAGCGTCTTGCCGCCGCCGGCCGCGTCCACGGGCCATCCGTCGTCGGCGCCGTACGTGAACCGCTGGATCGTGACGCCGTCGGCATCCATGAATGCCAGCGTTTCACCACTGTCGCTGAGGCTGTCCACGAACTCGCCGGCAATGCTCACGCCTGTGCCGTAGCGGATCGCGAAGGCTTCCCGGTTACGCGCGACGACCACGGTCTCGCCGGGGGCCAGTTCCGTGGCGGAACTGTCCGCGAAATCGAAACCGATTCCCTCGTTGAAGACTACGCCGGAAAGCGAGATGGTCTGGTTGCCCACGTTCTGCAGTTCGATGAACTCGAAGTCGTCGCTGGTGAGCTGCGAATCGATCGCCAATTCGTCGGCCGTCGGGGAGTACGGGGCATAGTTGATCTCGGTAATGACGAGGCTGGTGCGAGCGGTGACAGGACTGCCGTCCGCATCCGTGTCGTTGGCCAACAGGCCGGAGGCGGCATCGACGATCAGTTCCCCGTCCACCTCGATGTGATACGTGTCGTCGGCGGCCATCGGCGCATCGTTCACCGGTTGGACTGTGATGGTGACCGTGGCGGCTACCGAGTTGGCCAGTCCGTCGTTCGCCGTGTAGGCAAACGTGTCGGTGCCGTGGAAATCGCTGTTCGGCGTATAGGTGAACGAACCGTCGGAGTTGAGCGTCAGCGTGCCGTAGAAGGGATCGCTGAGAATCACGGCGGTGAGGGAATCGCCGTCCTCGTCGGAATCGTTTGCCAGCACGCCTTCGGCGGCGTCGATGACCAGCGGGGTGTCTTCGTCGGTCTGATAGCTATCGCCGGCCGCAACCGGAGCGTCGTTGACAAAGATGGTGACCGTCGCCTCGTTGGAGATCGCGGTTCCGTCGCTGATCGTGTAGGTAAAGCTGTCGGCGCCGCGGAACCCGGCGATGGGCGTGTAGACGAAGGAGCCGTCCGCATTGAGCGAAACCGATCCGTTGGCGGGGTTGACCGTGACTGCCGCACTGCCCAGGGCGTCTCCGTCCACGTCCATGTCGTTGGCAAGCAGGCCGGAGGCGGCATCGACGACCAGATCCCCGTCCACCGCGATACTGTAAATGTCGTCGGCGGCTATGGCCAGGCGCTGCGCGGGTCGGGGCAAGTGGATGAGGCTGCCCGGATTGCCCTGCTGCGGAAGGAACTCTGGCCGGGCGATTCCCAGCGGCTGTTCAGTGTCGCGTGTGAATTGTCGCTGGCCGCCGGTACTGCCGGCGCAGGCAACGAGTTCGGAAGCCCGTCGCAGGTGGGGCGGACCATTGCGGATGCCGCGGTGGCCACGCTCCAGGAAGCCGTGGAAGCCGGCTTTGCCGAGGTGGACCAGATCGAGCACAATAGCGACCTGGACAGCATCCGGCGATCCCCGCGGTTCCAGGACGTTATCGGCAGGCTTTTAGCATCGAGAGGCAACCCATGAAGTATCGCCGGCTATCGATGGAACGAATCGAAAACCGCATCGTGATGTCCGCGGCTCCGCTGGCGGTTCCGGATCCCGACTTGGTCCACCTCGCCATGGCCGCCGGGGCGCCCCCGCCGGTCGACGATATCCCGGCTCAGATCGCCTATTCGGGTACTCCCGACGCGATATCCTTCGTAGCGAGGTCCGATCTGCACCGGCTACCCTCGCCGACATCGTCCGCTCTTCGTGTCGGTCCGAACGTCGATGGCCCGACAGTTTTGTCGCCGCCCGGTCGCCTTGATGTCGCGAACCTATTCTCTTCGTCGACCTCGGGATTCGAGCCGGGTGCGGTAGACAAAGCCTTCGCGCGTGTGTATTCGCCGGCGTCTCCTCCGTTGCTGCCGGGACTGCAACCGGTGAGCTTCGTCGCGATGCAACTGCATTTGAGGATCGTTTGGACGGATCGCGATTCGACGGAAAGTCTTACCTGGCCGGCGCCTCACGGCGGCCCGCGCAGTGATGGCTCGCAGGGACAGTCACTGGCCGGTTTTGCGGAGTCGGGCAGAGTGCTCGCGCCGGTGCCCGGTATGCTTGCAATGGATCTGACCGCCAACGGCGCGGATCGGCCGGACGGAGGCGACGGCATTCTTGCCGGCATGGCCGACTACTCGCTGCAATCCGCGGAAGTTCTCGGCAGCATGGATTTCGGATTGCCCGATGCTCGCCTAAACAGCGCGGTGGATGTGGTCTCGTTTGCCGCTGCTGCCGATTCCGCGCGGACGCCCTTCGGCACGCTGACGTGTTCCGAAGTGTCAATTGGCGAGAGTGCAACCGGTGACGGCGGATTCATCGACGTCGATCTTGCCATTCCCCGCGGCGGGCTGTCCGGGCTGCACAATCGCTTTTCCGAAGGCCCACTCCGCGGCGAGGCCACTCTGGACAGATCCGGTGTGGCCTCTTGGAACGCCGATTCGACGTTCTCTCGCGAAAAGGACACGAATGCGGAGACGGCGAGCCGTTCGCCGATCACCTCGAAAACCGATTCGCCCGAGAACGTCACGACCTTGGATCGGCCGGCAACCGAGGCCGTGGCCTCCGAGCACGAGGAGGATGATCCGCGCGGCGACGATTCGGACGAGGGCGCGGCGCCCGTCCGACGTTTTGCCGCGATCTCCCCAGCCAAGTTGGCTGCTGGGGAATCTGAGGGCGGCATGATCGACCTGATGGCGGTCGTCGACGAAGTGAAGACGACCGCCGGCTCGCACGGTCAACAAGAATCCGCCGCGATGAGAGACGAAGCACCGATCGTGGAGGGTTCCCGTGGGCGGTTGCAAGTCTTCGAACTCGCCTTGGCGGGCAGGCACGGTGCCGGGACCGAGGCAATTCTTCCGATTGCGGATGCCGCGGACCCACTCGCGACGGCCAAAGACCGGGGCTTATTGCCGGGCGCGTCGGCCGAGTATCGAGCGTCGTCGCGATCTCGCGCTTGCGATGACGTGCTTGCCGAAGCAGCACAGGAGCCGAAACGCGCGGACGCCGCGACGGACGAGAACGATGCACCGTTGTCTGCCGGCCGCTTTGTGCTCCTCGGCGCGGCAGTCATCGCGATGAATCGGGCAAGCCAAGACAGCCGTTCCACCAAGCTTGCTCTCCACGACCTAATGCTTCTCCAGCAGGGAGATGGCGATGTGGATTGGGATGCGCCAACCGAGATTTGCGGATTGGGGAGCAGGTCAAAGAAACCCTAACAAGACGCCTCCTCGGCAGAATTCGTGGGTGAATTCCGGCTCAGGGAGGGCACCGGGGTTGTGATATAGGGCAGTCTCGTAGGCTTCTTACGCGGTGCCGTCCCCGGAAAAATTCGTTCGATATCGCGCGTTGTAGCGGAAAAGCCAAGCCGGCGAACTGACGGCCAAGCAGCGGCAGGAGTGCGTCCAACTGGGTGATTGGGTCGAGGAAGTTCACGCGGAACGGATGGTTTATGTGGCGGAATTGGCTCGCCTGCGAGGAGTCAGTTTGGCAGAGACGATAAGCCAACTGGGAATCAAGACTACACACCGATATGGAAGGCCCGTCTCACGGCGCAAGCCGTCGAAAGAAAAACGAGTCGGGGCGGCCGAGGTATTGCGGCAGGAATTTTTGCGGCACGGCGGCGATCGTCACCCGGGGGCTGCCGGCGGCATAATTCAGATGCCGTGGCGTGCCGCTGATTTGCACGGCGGCCTGGTGGAAAGGCTGGATCGCGCCGATCAGCAGGCAGACCAACAAGAGCGACCAGCGCCATTGCTCCCACCGGAAATTCCGCGACGACACCGCGCGGAGCAACAGCACCCAGAAGAGGAACAAGGCAGGGATCGAGGCCCGCATCACCAGGTCGTTGAGGATGCCGATCCGATAGAGGGGAAGAGCGGTGAGTGTGGCGGCGGCCATCCAGAACCACGACCGGTTCCATGAGTCGCTCGGCAGTTCCGCGCTGCCGGATCGAAGGGAAGGATAAAGCAGGGCGGCGTAGAGCCCGAACTCCAATATCCAGAACACCGGCAACGCCTTGACGAACCACTGCCAGTCGTACCACGCCATGTTCCATTGATGGGGCACCTGCGCTGGCTCGACCGAGGCCAGATAGGCCACCGAGACCAGCAGGATCAGCGGCGCGGCAACGAAGTTTTCCCAACTCATTGCGGTCCGCAGTCGACCGCGGAGGAGGAGCACGCAGGCGACCGGCACCAGGCCGATGGTGACGAACGGAGACCATAGCCCCGTCAGGGCCGCGGCGAATCCGGCCAGGGAGAGGTCGGCGGCGCGCTCGGCGCGATCGACGACCACCGCCGTGGCGATCCACCCCGGCAGCGCGTGCTGCGGCACCCAGACCAACAGGCTCATGTTCGACGAATATTGCCCCAAGGAAGCCCACCATTCCAGGAACGTCCAATCGCCGCCTCCGCGGAGCGCCACACCGGCGGCGTCCATCCCGCTGAGGAAAAACCAGCCCGCCCAAAACCACCAGGCGCGGTTACCGAGCAAACGCCCGATCCAGACGGCGCTCAGCAGCAATCCGCCATAGGTCCAGATGGCCAGGGCCAGGTGGCCGCCGATCAGGCCAACCGCGCGGCCGACGGCCGCCGCGGGCAGATAGTAGGCGATGTAGTAGGTCAGATAACGGCCGTGCGGCAGGCCGGCGGTATCGGTGTAACGGACCGGCCAGTCGTAAACGGTCAGGTCGTGCAGAACGGCGTTGTGCTTGATCCAGTCGCCCGCCTGCTGATAGCCCAGGCCGCCGGCACCGCTGAGATAGACCAGGCCCAGCGTGATTGCCGCGATGAAGACGGGATTGAGGACGTTACGGCTCGGCCGCGTCTGGTCGGGCCGGGGGTCGTGGCGGAGTGTCCGTCCGGCCATGACAAGGCCGACGACGATGGCGATCCACAAGACCGTGGCATAGGGCCACCACAGCCAGCCGCAGGCGAAGATCAGGTACGGCAACGCCAGATAGATGAGCGACAAAATGGTTAGCATGGTTGAGGACGAGGAAAGTTGAGAGTCAAGAGTCGAGAGTCAAACCTTTCAACCTCATAACGCAGATCTGTGCCCGCAACCAAGTGGGTTGAAATTAATCCCACCCGGGGCGAATCAATTCACCCCTACGCACCACGCGCACAGGGCGCGCTGAGGTTCCAGAAAAAGGCTCTACTTGGATTCGGTGCCGCCGGGAAGGTCCAGGAGATACCTCGGAATTCGGTCCGCCGGTTCGGCGAGTTGGAGGTCTGCGACCAGCGATTGTGCGCGAGAGAGCGGCACGTGCCCCGCCCGCCACATGAACTCCAGCGCGTTGAGCAAGGCAAGAACCTCATACGGTTGGCCGCTGGTGATTGTGGCTTCGAGCGTTTTCAGAGCGGCCTCGGGCTCGCCGAGATAGCCGAGCGTTTCAGCCGCCGCGATGCGGACGTCCGCCCAGTCGTCGCGGAGCAGCGCCTGAAGTTGTTGCTTCGCCGGCGCCGCCTTCTCTTGGAGAATCAGGCAGCCCGTGACGCTCCAGTAGCGGACCACCGGATGCGGGTCGGCCATCGCGGCGATCAGATCCGGCAGCGCGGCAGGGTCGCGCGAGGTCGCCCGATCGGCAAGGTCGACGATCCGCTCGATCGGATACTCGTCGCCATGTGTGTAGTTGTAGACGGTTCCGTCGCCCGCCAAGCGGTCGGCCATCCCTTCAGGAATCAAGCCCGGGTCGCGGATTGAGATCATCTCCTCGCGAAGCGTGCCGCGCATGGCGGCCAGACGCGAGGCGTATTGGGGATCGTTCGCCAGATTGCGAATCTCGAAAGGATCGGCCGCTACGTCGTAGAGTTCTTCCGGCGGTTTCGCCTGCCAGTAACGGGCCTGGGCGGCGTTGCACTGGCCGGCCCGGAATGCCTCGTACCAGGATGACATGCTCGGCATGACCCGGAAGGCATAGGAGTAGTGCTGTCCCCAGGGGCGTTGCGGGCTGTAGTTGCGGATATAGCGGAACTGCCGATCCCGGATCGCGCGGACCGTATCGTAGCGCTCGTCCATCCGCCCGCGGAACAGAAAGACGTGGTCGCGCGCGGTGGCCTTCGCTTGCCCGAGAAACGGACGTCCTTCGTAGTTCTCCGGGATCTTCACCTCGGCCAGGCTGAGCAGCGTGGCCGGAAAATCGACGAAGCTGACCGGTTGGTCTACCCAATCGCCCGGCTGGGCGGGCGCCAGGTGGGACCACTTCTTGGGGAAGCGGAGGATCAGCGGCACTCGGGTGCCCGAGTCGTGGATGTTGCGCTTTCCCCGTGGCAATGCGCCGCCATGGTCGGAGTAGTAGAAGACGATCGTGTCGTCGGCAAGGCCGAGGTCTTCCAACTCCTCGAGCAGGCGACCGGCCTCCCGGTCCATGAGAGTGATGTTGTCGTAATAGACGGACCAGTCGCGGCGAACCACGGGAGTGTCGGGATGGTACGGGGGAAGGGCGATCTTATCCGCCGCGATCCGCGGCTTCGGCAGCAGCAGTCCGCTTGCGCGACGCCGCGCCACCGCCTCTTCGGTAAGCTGGCCTTCATGGCTGGTGGTCAGATTGAACACCGCAAAGAACGGCCGGCCGGGCGGCCGATTCCTGTAATGGGCTTTACCGTTGCTTTCGTCCCACGGTTTACCCGGGTCCGCTAAGTTGTAGTCGGTCTTCGAGTTGTTGGTGCAATAATAGCCCGCCGCGCGGAGAACCGCGGGATAGAGAGGAAACGCCTGCGGGATCCGCACCCGGCTGCGATGGTTGTGCGCGCCGAGCGAACAAGCGTACATGCCGGTGATCAGCGTGGTGCGGGCGGTGGAGCAGACCGGCGCATTGGCGAAGGCGTTGCGGTAGCGGATTCCTTGGGCGGCCAGACGATCGAGGTTCGGTGTCTCGGCAAGCCGGTCGCCGTAGCAGCCAAGGTAGGGGCTGTTGTCCTCGCTGGTGATCCAAAGGATATTCGGACGCGACCGATCGGCGTTGTGGCTCGCCTGGCAGAAGGCGAGCGACGGCAGCAGCGTCAGTCCGAGTAGGGCGAAGATCGCGGGGATCGAAGACGAGCCCCCACTCTTGGACCGGATGCCGAAAATGGCGGCCGTCGGCATAATAATCTCCTTGAGAACCGTTGATTCCGGGCATAACGGGTAGGTTCCGCTTGCCGAGCGGAACCTACGGCCCAGTCCCGCTCGACAAACGGGGGTCGACTCTGCCAAGATCCCGCTCGGCAAGCGGGATCTACCAGTGTCGATTCATGCTAGAATAGGGGGAGAACCGTGTCAAATAGGCGGTCTTCCGCCAATTCTACTCGCCTGAGCATTTCACGACTTCCCCATGGGCCAACCTTCGCCACACTCTCCCGCCCTGCTGATCTTGGCCGCCTTCAGCCGGCACGCGGATGCCCTGGATTGGACTCGTCAGAGAGCGATCGCCGCCTGGGGGCCGCTGGCGATGGAAAGCCCGGCGTTCGAGTTTCGAGAAACTCGCTACTACGAAGCAACGATGGGCAAGGATCTGCGGAAGGTTTTCTTCGCTTTCTCGCAACCGTTCGACCCCGCCGGGCTGGTTGAAGTGAAGCTGGAAACGAACCGCTGGGAAGAGACCTATGCGGGCACGGCCGCTCACCAGGAGTCGCGGCCGTTGAACCTCGACCCGGGCTATTTGACGCTCGGCAAATTGGTGCTGGCATCGACCAAGGATTTCACGCACCGCATCTATCTCAACCGCGGCATCCATGCGGAGGTAACGCTCTATTACAGGCGCCGCCGCTGGCAACACCACGAGTGGACGTTTGCCGATTACCGTCGCGAGGATTACCAGGAGTTTTTCTCGCGCTGCCGCGACTACCTTCATCACCATCCCGGGAAGGAACGAGAAGCGTGATCTGGTTGATCCTCGGCGCCGTGTTGCCGAGCATGGTGATTACCTGGGCGGCCGCGTACCTGATTCGCGCGATCGGCCCGCGCTTGGGCCTGGTCGACAAGCCGGGACACCGCAAAGTCCACAGCAAGGTGATGCCTACCGCCGGCGGATTGGCGATTTGGCTGGGCATCGTGTTGCCGTTGGCGATGGGGCAGTTCCTATTGTGGAATGTCGATCCGACAAGCGGCGTGATTCACGATTTAGGCATGCAAGTTCCGGAGTTTGTGCGGCCCCACCTTGCCGGATTGGCGGAACAGTCGGATCGGCTCTGGGTATTGCTTGCCGGCGGCAGTGTGTTGATGATCCTCGGGCTGGTGGATGATCGTCGGGGAATTGATTGGCGACTGCGATTGGGGGTGCAGGCGGGCGTGGCGACGGCCCTGGTGCTCCAACAGTGGCGATTGAGCCTTTTTCTCGACGTGCCGTTGGTCACCGGCGCCCTGAGTGTGTTCTGGATCGTGGGGCTGGTCAATTCGTTCAACATGCTCGACAACATGGACGGGCTATCGGCCGGTGTGGCGACGATCGCCGCCGCCATGCTCGCTGCCGTGATGCTGCTGGCGCCGGCCCCGATGAGCCATCAGCCGCAGCTTTTCGTGGGCGGCTTTCTGTTGGTTCTGGTCGGCGCCCTGATCGGTTTTCTCTGGCACAACTGGCCGCCGGCCCGGCTGTTCATGGGCGACACGGGCGCTTACCTGGTCGGTTACCTGCTGGCGGCGATGACTCTCTCGGCAACCTTCACCGGAGAAAATCTCCCCAGCCATGCCATCCTCGCCCCGCTCTGCGTTTTGGCGGTGCCGCTCTACGATACGGCCACGGTGATCTTCATCCGGCTGCGAGAAGGCCGCAGCCCGTTTGTGGGCGACAAAAGCCATTTCTCGCATCGGCTGGTCGAACTCGGCATGACGAAAACCCAGGCGGTATTGACCATCTATCTGACCACCGCCACCTGCGGCCTCGGGGCCCTGCTGCTTCACCAGGTCAACTGGACCGGCGCCTGTGTGATTTTGCTGCTGGTTGCGTGCGTGCTCCTGTTGGTCGGAGTCTTGGAGACGGCGGGCCGGCGCCGGCGAAACGGCGATTCGCCGGGGAGTAAGGATGCCCAGGGATAGACGACCGTCCAGGGACCGACCGCCGCGGCCCGCCGCATCGTCGGCAAACGCCCCTTGGTCCGAGCGATTGCGACCCTGGCTGCTCGGCGCGATGTGCGCCTTGCTGGTCGCTCGCCCGCTCTTTCCCAGCGAAGGTGCTCCGGAAAGCGGCGACAGCCTGCCGGTGGTGATGCTGTGGATCGGCATCACGGCCGTCTGGTTTCTCGGGGCGACGGGGAGCAACCCGTTGCGGTTCCGATTCGGCTGGACCGACGCGGCCGTCTTGCTGTTGGTCGCCTGGTGCGTGATTTCGGGCATCGGCGCGGTGATGTACGGCAGCCCTCGGGCGGCGATCAACGTCATGTGGGATTGGATCGGCGTCGGACTGGCGCTGGTCATGGCCCGTCAGCTTATGGCAAGCCGGCGAGAGGCGCGGGCGGTGATCGCCGTGATGATCGCCCTGGCGGTGGCCCTGGCGGTTTTCGGACTGTACCAATATTTCTACGAGATGTCCAAGACCGGCGCCGAGTACGGTCGCGATCCGGACGCAAAACTCCGTGAAATCGGCATGTGGGCCCCGGCCGGCTCTCCTGAGCGACGGGCGTTTGAACTGCGACTTGGCGCAATGGAACCGATTGCCACATTCGCTCTGACCAACTCGCTGGCCGGACTGCTCGTCGTTTGGCTGACCATGGCTGTAGGAATCGCGGCTTCGGCCGGGCTGAAACGCCCCGGGCTACGAACCCTGCTGACGACGGTGGTCGCGGCGCTGGCGATGGCTGCCTGTCTTGTGCTCACCAAGAGCCGCAGTGGTTACCTGGCTGCGGTCGTCGGTCTGCTGCCGGCATGGTGGGTTGGCCATGGCGGGCGGCAGAGGTTCGGCTGGAGGTCGGCGGCCGTGGTTGTTGCGGTATGTGCCGCGATGGTCGCGGTGGTCGGGCTGGGCGTGGGCGTGGGCGCGGTCGATTACGAGGTGCTCGCCGAGGCGAGCAAGTCGCTGGGCTACCGCCTCCAGTACTGGCAAGCGTCGCTGGCGATGATCGCCGACCATCCGCTCTTCGGCTGCGGCCCGGGGCAATTCCAGCAAGCGTACACGGTTTATAAGTTGCCGGCCGCCAGTGAAGAGATCGCCGATCCGCACAATTTTCTGCTGGAGATCTGGGCAACCGCGGGCACGCCGGCCGCGCTGGCCCTGGTCGTCGCGCTGACGCTGTTTACGCTTGCGACCGTAAGGGGTCGAGAGTCTTTTCTTCCTGTCGGCCGAAAGAAGTCGAGAGTTGAGAGACAAGAGTCCAGAGCCAAACCAGAGGAGGAAAAGACTCTCGACCCGCTCGGCCCCGCCGATCCTCTGCTCAACGGTGACTGCCTGCCGCAAACCGCGCCCACGGATGCAACCATGTATGTCCTGGTGGGTGGAGCATTGGGCTACTTCCTTTCGTTGCCCCTGGGGTTGATGAGCAGTGGTTCTCCCGGTTGGATTGGCATCGCGATAGGCTTGCCCGTATCGTTGGTTTTGCTCGCCGCGTTGCGGCCGTGGATCTACCAAGGACGGCTGCCGCTCGGACTGCCGGCGGTGGCGGTATTCTCGCTCTTGGTGAATCTGGCGGCCGCCGGGGGCATCGGGTTCGCCGGTGTCGCCGGATCGCTCTGGTTGCTTCTTGCCTTGGGGCTCACACTGGTCGAGCCGCAGCGCGGATTTCGATTGCCCCGCTCGGGGGCCTGGACGGGCTTGGTCGCCACGATGATTGCCGCGGTCGCCTGTTACCACTCGGCGTACCGCCCCGTGCTTCAAAGCCGTACGGCGATGGAGATCGCCCAGCGGGAACCCGACCGCGCTGCCACTCTGCTGGCGGAGGCGGCCAGCGCCGACCCGCTGGCCGCCGAACCGCGAGCGCAGCAGGCGATATTGGCGTTTGCTCGGTGGCAAAGAACGCGGAGCGAGGAAGCACTGGGCGAGTTTGAAACACACCAGGCGGCGGCATTGCGGCGTGATCCTCGTTCTAACTCGGCCTGGGCACAGGCCGGAAGATTGTGCTTCGATGCCCATCGCCTGACCGGTGATCCGCGTCTGGGGGAAAAAGCGGTGGAGGCCTACCGACATGCGGTGGATTACTACCCTACCAACGCAAATTATCGCGGTGAGCTGGCGCTAGCGTATTTGGCAGTAGGCAACGAGCCGGCTTTCCGCGAGAATTCTGCGAAGGCATTCGACCTGGATCGCATTACCCCCCACGAGGACAAGAAGCTGAAGCCGGTATTGGCGGACGAACTGCGCAAGCACCTACCCCGTATGAGTTCTGGAGCGAACTGATTTTTGGCTTTAGACGTGCCTTCCTGTCTGACGGAAAACCGGAAAATGAAAACCTGGGTTGTTGTCGGATTTGCCGCTATTGTGGGGTTAGGCGTGGGTGTGGGAAGCGCGGTGGTCCGCATGGAAAAGACACCCTGGGACGGCAGCGCCGTGATGCCGAAATCGAACGAACCGGCGCCATTCACACCGGTCGGTGCCCATCCCACGGCAGTCGTCGATAGCAACAAGCACGATTTCGGCGCCATGGACTCGCACGCCACTGGCCGCTACGCGTTCGTGATTCGCAATACGGGTGATGCCGTGCTCAAACTCACCAAAGGCGATACTACCTGCAAGTGTACAGCTAGCTTGCTGGGCGAGGGGGGCGATGCTGCCGAAGTACGTCCCGGGGAATCGACGAATGTCACGTTGGAGTGGAAAGGGAAAGGCTTTATGGGCCCCTTCCATCAGAGCGCCACGATCCACACCAACGATCCCGAACACCCCCGCCTGACATTGGCCATCACCGGGCGGATCGTCTCGGCGGTTTCCATTTCTCCCACGAATCTGGTGCTTCGCGGTATCTCAGCGGGTGAGGCCGCCACCGGTACACTCAAGCTCTACGGCTTTCAAGAGAAGCCGTTGAAGATTACCGGCTATGAAGTCACCGAAAAGGCGACGGCGGACAAGTTCGAGTTGGATCACGAACCCCTCTCCGCCGAAGAGATTGCCAAGGAGCAAGACGCCCAGAGCGGACACCTCATTCGAGTCACGCTGAAACCCGGCTTGCCTCTTGGGGCGTTTCAGCAGAAAATCGTGCTGAAGACCGATGCCGAAGACGCGCCAACGGTGGAAATCCCCATTCAGGGGACCATCAGCAGCGAGATTTCGATTATCGGCGCCGGATGGGACGAAGATCGACAGATCCTTTCCCTGGGAACCGTCAGCAGTCAGGCGGGAGCGGAGCGTACGGTCCGCATTCTCGTCCGCGGGCCCGAGCGGAAGGAAGTGCAGGTCAAGCCCCTGTCGGCCGCTCCCGAGATGGTTCACGTCGAAGTCGGAGACCCTACCGAATGGCAAGGCGGCCAAGTGGTGCAAATTCCGTTGACGATCCGCATTCCCGCGGGAAGCCGCCCGGCCAACTACCTGGGTACGGATAAGGAGAGCCTTGCCCAAGTTGTCTTGGAGACCACCCACCCGAAAGCTCGGCAACTGCGGATCCTGCTCCGTTTCGCAGTGGTCGAATAACGACGGATTGCGAATCCCTTATGCCGACCCTTGCACGACTGCGTTTGCCTCGACTCGCCTTTCTTCTGATCCCTCTCACCGCGGCGATGATCATCGGTTGCTCGGAACCGACCTCTCCCGACGCCGACGTAGCGGCCGCTCTACCGGACGCATCGGCCTCGATGCCATCCGAGCAAGCAGGAGAAACCGCTGACAGTGGCGACGCTTCGGCGGCATTGCCCGCCGCGGCCGAACCCGATCCGTCCACCAGTGAGACGGCTGCGCCGCCGGTGGAGCCGATGGTCTTACCGCCGCTCGATCCCATTCTCCCGGTGCCGGTTTCCGAAGCGGAGACCACCCCGTCTACCGCTGCGGAGGAGGCGATGCCTTCGCCGGAGCCGGAGCAGAAGGTCGAGCAGAACACTGAACCGGTTGATGAGAAGAAGCCGGAATCGGCTGGCGAATTTCGGATGAATCCGTTGCGGGAAGGAGGAGATCCGCCCGGCGAGGCGTCGACCGCAGTTCCGCCAGCCACGAAGACGTCTTCCTCGCCGGCCGAAGAAGCGTCTGCGCCCGCCAAGAAGACGTTCGGTAAAGGCAAACACAGCGGCATCGCCTTCGATCCGGTCAAAGAAAACGGGCCGATCTTTGAGGGCTGGGACAAGCCGCAGTTGGCGCTGGTGATTAGCGGCCGGCAGGATGGCTACATCGAGCCTTGCGGCTGCGCCGGTCTGGACCGCATGAAGGGCGGCTTGAGCCGAAAGCACTCCCTCTTCGAGCGGCTGCGGGACCAAGGGTGGCCGGTCGTCGGAGTGGACGTGGGGGGGCTGATCAAGGGCTTTGGCCGGCAGGCGGAAATGAAGTTCCATACGAACGTTGAAGCGATGCGGAAGATGGGCTACGACGCCATCGCTTTCGGCAAGACGGAACTGCAACTTCCGGCGGCGGAACTGGTCTCCGTTGCCGCCAGTGTCGGCGATCAGCAGAGCCCGTTCGTGGCGGCCAACGTAGGTCTGTTCGGGTTCGAGTCCGAGTTGACCAATCCATCGCGACTGCTGGAAGCCGGCGGGCGCACGATCGGCGTTACTGCCGTGTTGGGCGAGAAATACCAGTCGGAGATCAACAACGCCGAGGTGGCGCTGGCCAAGCCGGCCGAATCGCTGAAGAAGGTGGTGCCTGCAATCAAAGACAAGGCCGATCTCTTGATCCTCCTGGCCCATGCAACGAAGGAAGAATCGGTCGCGCTGGCTAAGGAATTTCCGGACTTCGATATCGTCGTTACCTCCGGGGGACCGCCCGAGCCGCCGCGGGATCTGACGACGGTCGACGGCACCGACACGCTGTTGATCGAGGTAGGGGAGAAAGGAATGAACGCGGTCGTCGTCGGCTTTTTCGATGATCCGCAAAACCCGATCCGCTACCAGCGGGTGCCGTTGGATTCCCGCTTTCCCAATTCGAGCGACATGAAGCTATTGATGATGGCCTATCAGGACGAATTGAAGAGACAGGGCCTTGCCGGGCTGGGTATCCGGGAAGTGCCGCACCCGCAGAAGGAACTCAGCGGCGAATTCGCCGGTTCGGAGGAATGCCGCGACTGCCACAAAGCATCCTACGATATCTGGAAAACGACGGGGCATTCCAAGGCATGGGCGACTCTCGTCGAGTTGGATCCGCCGAGAAACTTCGATCCCGAGTGCATTAGCTGCCACGTGGTCGGCTGGGATCCGCAGCGTTATTTCCCGTACGAGAGCGGCTTCTTGAGCGAGAAGGAAACGCCGCACTTGGTCGACGTGGGATGCGAATCGTGCCACGGACCGGCGATGAATCACGTCGACGCGGAACTTGAAGACCGCAGCGAGGAACTGAAGAAGAAGCTCCGCCAGGCTTTAGTGGTTACCAAGGAAGACGCGGAGAAGTGGCAGTGCATGACCTGCCACGACCTGGACAACAGCCCCGATTTCGATTTCAAGGAGTATTGGCCGAACGTGGAGCACTACGAAAAGAAAGAGAAGAAGTAGGCATTGAGGGCACGCTATTCGTCGTCCAGCGCAGCCATCACTTCGTCGGGGATGTTGAAGTTCGACGAAACGCTCTGTACATCGTCGTGATCGTCGAGCGATTCCATCAGCTTGAGGACTTTTCGCGCCGCGTCGGCGTCGAGATCGACGGTGTTGTTGGGCAACAGCGACAATTCGTTGACCTCGGGTTCGATTTTGGCGTCGGCCAGCGCTTGAACTACCGCCGGATGCGCTTCCGGCGGGCAAACGATCTCAAACTTGTCGCCGTCGCGACGCACGTCGTCCGCCCCGGCGTCCAGGCAGATCTCCATGAGGCTGTCTTCATCCGTCTTGTCGGCCGAGACGATCAACAATCCTTTCTTGCCGAACATCCAGGCGACGCAACCGGTGGCGCCGAGTTTCCCGTCGGCCAGCTCGAAGATCTTGCGGATTTCGGGCGCCGTGCGGTTCCGGTTGTCGGTGAGCACCTCGCACATCACGGCAACTCCGCACGGACCATAGCCCTCGTACACCACTTCTTCGAAGATGCTGCCCTCCAGATCGCCCGTCCCCTTCTTGATGGCGCGGGCGATGTTATCTTTGGGCATGCTGACGGCCTTGGCGGCATCGACCGCGGCGCGGAGCCGGATATTCATGTCCAAGTCGCCGCCGCCCATCTTCGCCGCCACGATGATCGCTTTGGAGAGCTTGCTCCAGAGTTTTCCCCGCTTGGCGTCGACCAGCGCCTTCTTGTGCTTGATTCCTGCCCAATGAGAATGGCCTGACATGGAAGTGTCTCTTCTAAAACCAGCGATTGTACCTGTTCAAAACTATAACGCCGTTTACGGCGATCGCTCACCGATCTTCTGCTTGATCCGGGATGCCCCGGCGGCATCTCCGTCTGCTTGAAATCCCTCTTGCGCCTTGCGCCAAGCGTCCGCCGCTTTCTCCATCCTCTGAAGGCTGCAATAAGCATCCCCCAGATGATCTAAAATCATCGGCTCCGGGTCGATGGCGACGGCCTTTTCCAATTCCAGGACGGCCTCATCGAATCTCCCCAGTCGGTACAGCGCCCAGCCAAGGCTGTCGCGATAGGCGGCGTTTTCCGGTTCCTCGTCGACCGCCGCGCGAATCATTCGGTGGGCGCGGTGGAGATTCTTGTTCTGGTCAACCCAGAGATAGCCCAGGTCGTTCATTGCCCCCACGTCATCGGGGAATTCGTCGAGGATCTGCTCGAGACGCTCTTCAGCGAGGGCAAAGTCTTGCTGGGTAACGGCAATGTTGGAGAGGACAAATCGCGCGTCTCGCAGGGGGTCGCGAATGTCGGCGGAATTGTGGTCGGAGTCGAACTTGTCGATCAATTCCCGGTAGACTTTGGCGGCCTCTTCATAACGCTTGGCGTGGTGCAGAATCCAAGCCACGCGACCGAGAAATCGAGGATCATCGGATTTGACCTTTGCGGCGGCGGTTGCGGCGGCAATGGCGCTGTCCGTGTGGCCGTCCATTTCCAGAGCGGCGGCCAGATAGAAGTTGAAGATGGCGTTGTTTTCCGGTTTGCCGTCGGGCTTCACACCTCTTCGGAAGACCTCCGCGGCCGAGGAGAACTGCTCATCAGCGAGAAGAGCTAGCCCCCAGGTGAGGAGCAACTGAAAACTCTCATCGGGTTTTGCTTCGACGGCGCGATCGAAGAATTCTCCGGCCGCGTCATAGTCCTTGGCGTCCAGCGCCAGCAGCGCCACAGCCAACACAAGACCGTAGGGACGGTCTTGCGAGGGCGCCCGACTGCGCTTCCGAGCCGCTTCGACGAGCTTTCCGAGAAGAGAGGCGTCTGCGGCAATCGCTCGCCCCGCTTCACCGAGGGGATGCAGCGAAGAAGTCTTCGCCACCGCTTCGCCCAACACGCCGAGCAGTTCTTCCGTCTTGCCGGTTTGGCGGTAGAGTTCAACCAGGCTGCGATATCCGACCGTGGCCGGGGCGCGTGCGAGGAGTTCGCGGTACAACGATTCGGCCTTGTCGATTGGTCCCGTCTCGCGGTACCGCTCGGCCAGCGCGTAGCCGAGCGGAACATTCTGCCCGTCTTCGGCAACCATCGCCTCCAGCTTTGGCGTCAGATCTTGCTCTCGACCGAGCGCTTCGAGCACCTTGGCCAACAGCCGGTAGGGCTCCATCGCCTCGCTGGAAAGCCGCTCGGCAAAATAAAGTTCCAGCTTGGCCAGCGCCTCGTCCGGCTTGCCCCGACGCAAGTCCACCTCGGCGAGGTGATAATTCAAAAGCCCCTTGTTAGGATCGGCGCGGTGCGCCTGCTGGAATGCAGCGGAGGCCTCCTCGAGACGACCGGCCAAGAGGAATGTCTCGCCGACCAGGTTGTACGTGGCGCCCGCATCGCCTAGGAGCACTTTCTTCAACGGCTCATCCAGCGCGGCGGAATCGCCTCGGCCGAGGGCTTCGAGGACGATCGCGAAGCTCTCCGCCGCCTTCTCGTATTCTTCAACGAGATGATAGAGCCGGCCCATCTGCATGCGGAGAAGCACGTCGGCGGTCGACGGGTTCTTGCCGCCGGCGCCAACAGCGCTTTCGTAAAGTTTAATCGCTCTCTGCCACTGGCCCTGATCGGTCAGATAGATGGCCAACTGGTTCAAGAGCAGCGGGTCGGACTCTTCCAAGTCAATGAGTTGGAGCGCATAGCGAACCGCTTCGGCATGCCGTCCCATGCGGTAGGCCAGCAGAACAACTTGGCGAGCCACGGTAGCGGCCTCGGGATCGAACCGCAGCGCCCGCTGGTAGAGCCGCAACGCCTCGGCCTCGTCGCCTCGGTTCTCCAGCAGCCGGGCGGCGGAGAACATCGCCAGAGCTTCCAACCGATCACGATGTTCCCGGCTTGGGGCGGTGCCGGGAACCAGCGGCTGTGGCTTCTCTTCCAGGACGAGCGGGCCGGGATCGGGACTGGCGTTGGTCCGGGCGTCTTTCGGCTCTTCCACGGGCCGCAAAGCCTCGACCGGACCCGGTGCGGCACGCAGCGGCGCAGGCGCGACGATTGCCACGAGCAGCAAGATGCGTCCGATCAGGCGACCGTGAAGGGAACCGTCCCCGATCGGTGATGCGCTGTTTCTGTCCATTTGCCCTATCGCGGTTTCCGCTTGGAGAGACCGGAAGCGGTCGAGTCCTTCTCGCTCGTCTCGGCGGCCGACGGCTTGGCCTTCCTTTTGGCGGCCGACGGCTTGGCCGACCCCGATTTCTTCTCTTCCAAAGGCTCTGCCGGCTTCTCAGCGGCCGAGCGATCGGCCCGCTGCGTGGCCGACGGTTCTTCGCCGGACGCTGATTCCTCGGCAGACTTCTTCGACCGCTTCGCCGGCTTCTCGGCAGCGGCCTTTCGCTTGCGTTGGGTTCCGGCCGATTGTTTCTCTGCGGAGGTCTCCGAACCGGACGGACTCGGAGCCCCGGCCCCCGCCGCCGCGGAGGCGCCGGCCTTTCGCTTGGTTTCCGTCTCGACCGCCTTGGCCGCCCGCCGCTTCGGCAATCGCCGTTTTGCCTCCGGGTTGATCTGCAGAAGGATTTCGTGCAAGGCGGGGGCGTAGGGATTGGCGACGAAGTCGGCGCCCAATTGGTGCAACAACGATCCGAACTCGGCGCCCTTGTTCTTCGCAATGGCGCGCTCCAAACCGGGCACGACGCCTGCGGAGAGATCCTCGTCGCCGACCAGTTCGACGATATGCAGGGCCCCGAGCGTGCCGGAGTCGACTGCAATCGCATGACCTCCCAGCGCCGCCTGGACCACGTAGGCGACGGAGAACTTCGTTGCACCGCCGATCTTCTCCAGGCGTTCCACCGCCGGTCCGAGATTCTGCTTGCGAATCTCCTCCAGTTCGAACGAGTAGGTCGCCTCAAACACGTCCTGGAGAATACGCTTTGCGCGGGTAGCCGCAGCGGCGGGATCAGGCAATCGGGCCATTACCTCCGACAACTCTCGCACGCTGCTGACGCGGACTTCGTTGAAATCGAAGAAACTATGCACCAATGCCGCGAACGCCTCTTCCGCCGCATCGTAGCGGGCATTCTCCAGGCAGCAGCCGAAGAGGAGCGTTTCCAGGACCGGGCGTTCCGCAGGAGGAAGCACGGGCTTGTAGTGTTTTTTCAGGATCTTCCCAAGGTTGCTGTACTGTGCCGACCGACTGGATGCTGACATGGAATTGCGGTTCCCTGCATGGGTGGCAATGCAACGTTGCGAGCCGATCGAGCCGATTATCAAGCCACGAGGTGCAACGCGCCGAGGACTTTACGGTTCCGACTCCTCCGTCTCGTCAAACCCGCCCTCCGGTGGCGGCTCCGCCGAGCCTCCTTCCTCGGGCAGTACTTCCTTGAGAATCCGCGAGATCTCGATCGATCGCTTCACGCCCTGGTCGAGAACGAACGCCAACCGGGGCGTATAGCGGGCGTCGATCCGCCGGGCGCACTTCGCCTGGAGAAACCCCGCCGCGCTTTGCAGGCCGTGGAGGCAGAGGCGCTGCTTTGTTTCGTCTCCCATCACGGAAACATGGACTTTGGCATGGCGGAGGTCGGGAGAGACTTCGACGAACGTCACGGTGACGTCCTGGATGCGAGGATCCTGCAGCTCGGCCAGAATGGCCATGCTGACCACCTCGCGAACAGCTGCCGCCGCCTTTTGTGCACGTCGGGATGACATGGCGCTGGGGTTATCCTTGCGAGTTGACCGATCGGTCAGAAGGTACGGGCGATCTCTTCGATCTTGTAGGCTTCGAGAATATCACCTTCCTTGAGATCGTTGAACCCGCTGAGTTTTATACCGCATTCGAGACCTTCGCGGACATCTCGGGCATCGTCCTTCTCGCGTTTGAGCGAGTCGAGGGGATAATCGCCGATGACACGGTTCTCGCGAATGACGCGAATTCGCGAATCGCGCAGGATATGCCCCGACAAGACGCGGCAACCGGCGACGGTCCCGATACGGCTGATATGGAAGGTCCGCTGCACCAGCGCCCGGCCCAGATCGGCTTCGCGTCGTTCGGGCCGAAGCATGCCCTCCAGAGCCGCTTTCAAATCTTCCGTGATCTGGTAGATGATGTCGTAACGGCGAACCTGCACACCGGTCCGCTCGGCCAAGGTGCGCGCTCCTTCGTCCGGCACGACGCTAAAGCCGATGATAATCGCGTCGGAGGCGTCTGCCAGGTGGACGTCGGCCTCCGTGATCCCGCCCACCGTGGCCTGGAGAATCTTGACCTGAACTTCGCGGTGCTCCAGCTTGGTCAGTTCCTTCTTGATCGCTTCGATGGATCCGCGGACGTCGGCTCGCAGAATAATGTTCAGCGTTTGGACCTCGTCGCGCTCTCCGAGACGTTCGAAAAGGTTCTCCAGCGTAACGTGGGTGCGGGTGTCGGACAATTCCAGGCGGCGGTTCTGAGACGCCCGAGTTTCGGCGATCTGACGAGCCTCGCTGATGTCGTCCAGCACGTAGAAGCGGTCGCCGGCGGCGGGTGCGACGTCCAGACCGGTGAGATTCACCGGGGTTGACGGTCCCGCTTCCTTGTGCTTCTTGTAGGGGTTCAGCGTGTTGTACATCGCCTTGACGCGGCCGTGCGCGGCGCCACAGACGATGACGTCGCCGACTTTCAAGCTCCCCTTCTGCACGAGCACTTTGGCGACGACGCCGCGGCCTTGCTGGACTTCAGATTCCAAGCAGATTCCGGTGGCGGCGCGGTTGGGGTTGGCGCTGTACTCGCGCAATTCGGCGACGGTGAGCACGGTCTCCAGGAGATTGTCGATCCCTTCGCCCGTGACCGCGCTGGTGCGAACCACCTCGGTTTCACCACCCCATTCACTGGGCAGCAACTCGTTGGCGGCCAATTGCTGCATGACCCGATCCGGATTGGCGCCCGGCAGGTCAATCTTGTTCATAGCGACAACGATCGGCACGCCGGCGGCTTTCGCGTGGCTGATCGCCTCCTCCGTCTGCGGCATGATGCCGTCGTCGGCCGCAACCACCAGGACCGCGATGTCGGTGCAGTTGGCGCCGCGAGCCCGCATGGCAGTGAACGCCTCGTGGCCGGGCGTATCGACAAAGGCGATGGGGCCTCCCGCCCGTTCGATCCGATATGCCCGAATATGCTGAGTGATTCCCCCCTTCTCGCTGGAGACGACATCAATGCCGAGCACCTTGTCCAACAGGGAGGTCTTCCCGTGGTCGACGTGCCCGAGGAAAGTAATTACCGGCGCGCGAGGCTCGAGCGCGTCTGGATCGTCCTCTCGCGACATTTCGGCGAGCAGTTTCTCCTCTCGCGATACTTCCTGGCGGAAATTCACCTCCACTCCCAACTCCGTCGCGAGAAGCTCGGCCGTCTCGGCGTCTAGGCCGGAATTGATGGTGGTAACGGTTCCCAGAGCCAGCAGCCTGCCGAGGACTTGCTGGGCCGGAATGCCCAACGCCTCGGAAAAGCTCTTGACAGTGCAAGGCAAGTGCATCACGACATTGCTTTTCCGCGGGGCGGCCGTATTCGTTCCCACTCGCCGGAATCGACGCGACTGCCGGCTCGAGCCGCGATCGTCCTCGTCCGTATCGCTGCGGCGGCGAACGGTGGCCGTTCGCTTTCGCTTCAATTGCCGCTGCTCGCGGCCGCCGAGGGTGACCTCCGAGTCCTCTTGGCCGGCCCCCCGCGGCGCCTTACCGCGGCGACCCCGTTCCTTGCCGGCCGCTGCGACGTCCGTCGTGTCGGCCGCTTCGCGATCTTTCTCTTTTGCCGCGGGCTTCTTGCCGCCGGCCTGCCGCTCCCGTTTCTTCTCCTCCTGTTTGCGAAGATGCTCGGAGAGAGGCTTTCCTCCCGCCTTCGACGCCCGGATCGCATCTGCCGGCAGCTTGATGTCCGGCTTCTGCGGTGCGGGCTCGGCAGGTTTGGTGACGGCGGGTGGTGGCGGAGCGGCCGGCATCGGCGCCAGCTTGATGGCGGGGCTACCCTTGTCTTTCTCTCTGGGTTCCCTGGGCTCCTTGGCGGCTTCCTTGGAATCGCGAAGATTCTTGATCTCTCGCATCGGCCGGATTTCGCGTATCGGCCGGAGCTGCCGGATTTCTCGAGGCGGTTTGAATTCGGGCGGCTGACGAGTCTGGATGGTCGGCTTCTCCTCGTCAATGACTTGGTTGGCCTCGATCACCTCGACGACCTCGGGCTGCACCGGCTCGGCAAGCTCAGGCTCTTGCTCCAGAGGGTAGGGCACCGATTCGATGGACTCAGAGGGGGGTGCCTGGGCCGATTTGGCTGCGGGCTTCTTGCCCAGCACGGGAACCTTCTTCGCCCCGCTGGCCGGTGGGGAGATGTAGTCTTCGCGCCGCAACACCGATGTCTCCGCGGCGGAGGCGATGCCGGACTCGGCGCGCTCTCCTGCGGGGACGCCTGGAGCGCCGGTCTTCGCGCCGCTGAGTTTTGCCTTAATCTGCGCGACTTCTTCATCCGACAAGCTGGCCAGAGCAGACCCCTTGCCGGTCATCCCCAGCTTGCCGCAGATGTCGACCAGCGCCTTGCTGTCGATCTTGAGCTGTTTCGCCAACGAGTAAATGCGTACTGCCAACGCCGTAGTCTCCCTCGGACCAGCCGCCGATGCGAGCGGTCCACGTTAAAGCTCCCAATCATGCCATCGGCACACTCTCCTTGTTCTGGTTGCCTCCCGCGCCGATTCCGGGAAGGCCTACCTATCCTACGCAGCCAAGATCCTCCATGATCGCGGTCGATTCATCCCTTCACTACCACGCCTCGGCCGGCCAGGCACCGTTCGCCGACACCGCCGCTACGGCTGCTGCTCTGGCGACGATTCGCCGTCGAACGGGCCATCGTCCGGTGGGGTTTCGTCCGACGAGATTTCATCCGCGGGAGTTTCTTCCGACGTGGCTTCTTCCGACGTGGCGATCGCTTCGTCGGCTTCCGCATGCATCTGGCCATCACCCTGGCCGCGCTGAGCTTCCTCGGCGGCAGTCGCCGCGGCTTGGCGCTGCTCCTCGCGCTGGCGGCGGCGCTCCTGCGCGGCCTTCTGCTCCGCGTCTTCGGCCTTTTGCTCCGCCTGCTCGATGATGCGGTCGCCCGCCTCCCGCGTCAAGGCGCCCATTTCCATCAGATCCTCGGGCTCGATCACGGAGAGATCGTCATAGGACAGGAACCCTTCGCCCACCAATCGCTCCGCGAGTTCGTCGCTCATTCCCTCCAGCGAACTGAATCCGACCACGGCCTGTTCGAGTTGATCCTCCAACTCGTCGCGGGTCATGATCTCAATATCCCATCCGCAAAGCTTGCTCGCCAGGCGGACGTTTTGTCCTCGGCGGCCGATCGCCAGCGACAACTGGTCCTCGCGAACCAAGACGATCGCGCGGCCGAGCATTCGGCAGAGAATCACTTCGTCAACCTCCGCCGGCTGCAGGGCATTGGGGATCAGCACCTGCATATCGTCGCTCCAGCGGACGATATCGATCCGTTCTCCACCCAACTCGTCAACGACATTCTTGATCCGATTTCCGCGGACTCCGACACACGCGCCCACGCAATCGACGCGCTGGTCGGTGCTGCTGACAGCCACTTTCGTGCGATATCCCGGCTCGCGTGCCATGGCCCGCACTTCGATCACGCCGTCGGAGATTTCAGGGATCTCCTGCTCGAAGAGCCGTTCCACGAGGTGAGCGCGGGTCCGGCTCAGGATGATCTTCACCTTGGCGCCCTGCTTGCGAACGTCGCACACCGTAGCGCGAACCCGTTCGTTGGTGTGATGGCTCTCGCCGGGAATCTGCTCACTTCTCGGCAGGATTGCCTCGGCGTTGGGGAGCGTGACGGTGGCGGCGCCCCCGTCGTAGCGCTGCACGACACCGGTAACCAACTGGTCTTTGAGATCGATGTACTCGTCGAACAGTGCGTCGCGTTCGGCCTCGCGGATCTTCTGAATCATCACCTGCTTGGCCGTCTGTGCACCAATCCGCTCCGACATCTCCGCGGGATCCAGAGGGTCGCCGTTGTGAGTGCCGGAGATCGAACCGTTGCCCCGATCGATTTTGATGACAATCTCTTCGTCTTCTCCGTAGTGCTTCTTGGCCGCGGAGATCAGCGCAGCTTCGATGCCTTCGAAGACGATTTCCTTGTCGATGTTTTTGTCGCGGTGGATCGCGTCAACGATCCGCAACAATTCGCTGGGATTCATCGAGGTTCACTTCCCCTCTCGGGGACGGCAGCCGTCCTGTGTTTCATGCTCCCACGCCGTCGGCGCAACACGCGCAACGCCAAGGCAAAATCAAGGCAATACCACAACCCCTTGCTCCTCCGTCGAGCGACGCACAAAACCGCGGAGGAGCCGGAAACTATGGCAATACCGCAACTTAGCGGGCTACGTAAGCTGGTAAAGATACCGGCCGGCAGGCCCGTTGTCAAGGCGAGGCAACGCACCCTCTGGCCCGAAAATGGGGATAGAACCCTCGATTCGCCGAGAAACAGCGATCAGCTTTCACAGTCCTGAATGAGGACTGCTGTTGCCTGCCCTTGGGGGGTTACGTTCAGTTGGACAAAGCAACGGCCCGATGGTTGCGAGGAATCCTGCACCACGCGGAGCGGACAGTCCGGATCGGGTGTCTGGTAATTGAGGACGGGAAAGAGCACCCGATGGTTCAGAGCCAAGACGCCGGCAACGAGTTCGACTACCCCTCCGCCTGCTCCGAGATTGCCAAAATAGCTTTTGGCGGCGGTCACCGGCAGTGAGCCGACATGGTCGCCGAACACTTGGCCGATGGCTCTGGCCTCCTCGGCATCGCTGGTGCGAGTGCTGAGTCCGTGGGCGTGAATCGATTCGACCCGATCGGGCGCGAATCCCGTTTGGCGGAGCACGGCAGTCATGGCGTTGGCCAGGGCCTGTTCTCGGCGAGCTACTCGGTTTCGTGCGGCAGACGACGAGGACGCCGCCCCCACGATTTCGCAATAAATCCGGGCGCCGCGAGCCTGCGCGGACCTCCAATCCTCAAGAACCATTGCTCCCGCGCCTTCCCCGAGTACCATCCCGCGCCGGTTCAGGTCGAATGGACGACTTGCCTGCGTGGGGTCGCCATTGCCGGTGGCGACCTCTTCCTGCTGCAACGCGTGAACCAGTTTCATCGGGTTCAGACGCGTTCCCGTGGCGCCAACCACCATCATCTCCGCCCGCCCCTGCCGGATCGATTGAAGGGCCTGCGCCACCGCCAGGCCACCAGACGCTTCCCGGAGCGTCAGTGAGTTGCTGGGGCCTTGCAGGTCGTTGTAGATGGCGATATGGCTGGCGGGCATATTGGGGAGGTATTTCAGCAGCCAAAGCGGGGACATCTTGGGAAGTCCCCGGGCAGCCCAGCGAGAGAACTGGAATTGACCGCTGTCGTCCAGGCACTCCCGAATGGCCTCACCGAAATCGTCGGGCACGGTGATCATGAAGTCGCTGCCGTAAGCCACTCCGACCCGTGCCGGGTCGTAGCATCCGGGAGCGAAAGCGGCATCGCTCAAGGCCAGTTGCGCCGCGGCGACGCCCATCTGGCACTCGCGGCACATCACCTTCAGCCCCTTGCGAATGGCCTTCTTTTGCTCCTTTTCCAACGGCCCGAAGTCATCGATATCGGCCTGAAACTGGCGAGCTTCGCCCGCGCAAGAGAGCGGGAGCGTGCCGAGAGGTACGGCTGTCAGCGGCCCAACGCCACTGCGGCCGCAACAAAGATGATCCCAGAGCGACTCAAGGGTGTTTCCTAACGGGCTGATCACCCCCATTCCGGTGACAACCACCCTCCGTGCCGTCGACTGCGTCGGTTGTATCATCAGGAATGTCTAACGAGGAATACCGTCCTTTGGCTCACCGGGCAATCGCCACAGCCTGCACCGCATTGTAGCGGTCGGTCGCTGAAGCGTCGAGAGTAGGTTCCGCTTGCCGAACGGAACCAGTGTGGCGGGATTCCGCTGAGTTGGCAAGAAGAATACGGCAAGATCGCGCTCGGCAAGCGGGATCTGCGGGGCGGTCTAGTATCTGCCGTGATAGGTAGGTGCCTCGGCGGATGAATTGCCTTGCGCGGCCCGGGGAGCGGCCGCTTTCCCTTTGCTTTCCACCAGGACGAGCAGGTCCGCCCTGGGTGGGGCGGTCGATAGCGGCAACGGCAACCCCGGCACGAGCGACTTCGCCTCGACCGGAAGCGGCGGGGCTACCATTCCCATACTCACCAATAGGATCTTGCCCACGGGCCAGCGGAATCGCTCGTGGAAGCGAAACTGATTGATTTGGGGCACTTCAACTTGAGTCCGCTGCCGTGGAGCGCCGGCGGTGGGAAAATCCAACACGACGGGGACCATCTTCTCGACCTGATCGATGCTGCAGCGGATCGTGGCGTCGACGACCGAGCCGTCCACCGAGAGTAAGGGACTCAGTTCCAACGAAAACCCCTCATCGATGATGCCGCTTTCCGGCGCATAGCCGGGCCAGGCGTCGGCTCGAACGACAACATCGCGGATGTAGTTGCGAGCGCGGGTGGCGGAAATCACGGTCGATTGCCCGTTGTTGACCAGCAGGTGCGGTGAGCTGTGTTCGCGGAAATCGCTTCGCCGTCGCAGGTCGGCCATCAGTAGCGCCGCGTTCTCTTTCTCCATCAACCAGGCCTGCGCGCCGGGAGTCTGCACCGGAACCGGCGCCAGCAATCCCTGAGCCTTCGCCCGCCAGTTGGGGTGGTTGACCGTAATCACTTGCAAGCCGAACGCGCCGGTTTCGCCTTGGCTGCTGACGAATCTGTCGACAATATCGGCGACAGCCGCCTGCATTTCCGGGGTGTGATAGACTCGCAACACTCGTTGGCTCGCACTGAGGATTGCCAAAGGGTCCGAGTGCCACGCTTCGTAGCCGGTCTCGCGGAGAATCCAGTCGACGATCGCCTGCTCGGGCCGGTTGGTCGTGGTAATGCGAAGCGTGTAGGGGCTGATGTCGTACTCTCGCCAGAGTTGTCCGTGTTCGTTTGGCAACGCCCCACTGCCGGCGGTGGCACGAGCGGACGGCCGCTCGGCCGGGGCGGCTGCAGAGGGCTGTGGAAGCGCGGCCGCCGGCGCCGGCGAGGAAACGGGAGGCAACGCATCGGAGGAGGGCGTCTGGCCCCCGGCCGTATTGCGCCTGGCGTCTGGGGGGGTATTGGGCGAGTTGACGCCGGTCGTCTGGCTTAGCCCAATCGTGGCGAAGCATACAAGACCGGCGGCAAGTGTGAATCGAAGGAACATCTCCAGCCTCCTTGCCGAAGTCGTTTGGAGAAGCGGGGATTTGCGGGAATCTGCGCGGACAGTATACGCCCGCCCCCTTTTCGGAGCAAGAGCGGTCGTTTTCCGCCGGAAATCCTCATGACGGCAGTGGAACGTGGCCGGCTTGGGACGTATAGTTCTCCAACGGAAGGGAAGCCTGCGTAAAACGAGGAGGAATTCGCGGATGGTTGCCATCGATCGGGAAATTCACAACACGCACTCGCTGCTGATCGGCTATCTGCTCTGGATCTTCGGCTTCACCGGATCCCATCGTTTTTATTACGGGAAGCAGATCACCGGCACGATCTGGTTCTTTACCGGCGGACTATTCCTGATCGGTTGGCTGATCGATCTCGTCTTGATCCCCAGCATGGATCGTCGCGCCGACTTGCGCTACACCGCCGGCCCGTTGGACTACACGATCGCCTGGATTCTGCTGACCTTTCTCGGGGTGTTCGGGCTGCACCGGTTCTACATGGGCAAGTGGATCACCGGTATCATTTATCTGCTCACCGGCGGACTGTTCTTCCTCGGCTGGCTCTACGACCTTTGGTCGCTTAACGAGCAGGTCAGCGAGATCAACGATCGCGAGCAGCGATTTGTGCCTAACGCTCCGTAGCGCAACGGCGGATCTTGGCCCTTCCCTGCATCGCGCTCGGCCCTACCGCCAATAGTAGCGCACCATTTCTTCCCCCTCGAAGCCGAGGACGATCAGCCAAGTGAACAGGGCGATGCCCACCGCGGCCGCCGCGATATCCTTGATGATTTCAATCTTCTCGTCGTACCGGCTTTCCACAAAGTCGCACAGCGCCTCAAGGGCGCTGTTGATGATCTCCGTGATCAGGACCAGGGCCGTGACGATAATGATGAGCAACGAGTCCACCCATTCCCGCAGGAACAGCGCACCGGCAAGAAGCAACAGCGACAACGCCAGCTTCCACGCGACACTGAAGTCGTAGATCACGGCATAGTGGATCCCCTTGAGAATTGTGCGCAGCTTTCTCAGCGGGTGATAGCCAGGCTCGCCGGTACCGAGAAACTTGTTTCTCATGCGGATGCTCTTGTGACTCAAGACAGGGGGTAGAACAGCCGTTATATCACGATGGTCGCCCAATTCAGACGCGCCACTAGAATGCCGGACGGCAACGGCGGATCACGTCCCCGCGAAAATCCGCAAGTCCTTCTCCATGGCAGCCAACCGCTCGGCGACTTCCGTTTTCGTGGCCCCCAGGTCCGCGATCCGCTCGGGCGGCTGGAAAGCGAACATGTAGAACTTCACCTTGGGCTCCGTGCCGGAGGGTCGTACGGCCACGTAGTTCCCCTCGGCCTGCAGGTCGATCATCACCAGGTCGCCGGTCGGGCCCTCCAGCGGCTGCGGCGGCCCGCCGGGCACACGCTGGACGTTGTTCTGGTAATCTCGCACCCGCGCCGTCTTCATTCCGGCCAGACTCCCGGGCGGATCTTCGCGGAACTTGGCCATCACGGCCATCATTCGCTGCATCCCCTCGGAACCGGGCATGGTGACCGAGACCGTTTTCTCGGCATGGTGACCGTGTTGCCTGAACAGCGCGTCGAGCTTCTGGTGGATCGAGTGCCCGCCGACCTTGGCGCGGGCGGCCAGTTCGGCCAGAAGCATGGAGGCGACCGCCGCGTCCTTGTCGCGGGCGTGGTCGCCGACCAGGAAACCGTAGGATTCCTCGGCCCCAAGGATGAATTTCTTCGGATCGCGCCGGTCCATGACACCGCCGATCCACTTGAACCCGACGAGAAGATCTCCCACCACGTCGACGCCCCGCGACTCGGCAATCTTTCGGATCAGTTCCGTGGTGACGAGCGTCTTGACGACGTAGTGCTCCGCCGTCAGCGTGCCGGCTTCGCTGCCGGCCTCGAGAAGGTAATCGGCCAGCAGCGCGCCGATTTGGTTGCCCGTCAGGCAGCCCCAGGCCGAGCCTGCCTCCAGCGTAAGCGGCGCAGCGCAGCCGACCCGATCGCAGTCGGGATCGGTGGCCATCACCAGATCGGCGCCGATCTGTCTGGCGCGGTCGATGATCGCGTCGAACACCCTGGGGTTCTCGGGGTTGGATACGTGTCCCGGCACGTTGGGGAAGTCGCCGCTCGGTTCGGCGTGCGGGCCGAAAAGCTCCACGTCCTTGAACCCGGCCGCTTCCAGCGCGGGCATCACTGCCGACGCGCCGACGCCGTGCAGCGGCGAGTAGATGATCTTCAGATCGCGGGGCCCCGGCCGGCTCTGGGCGACTACGGCTTCGAAAAACGCCCGGTCCACTTCCTCCTGGCAATAGACGACCTGCCCCTTGGCAAGCGCTTCCTCAAACGGCACGCGAAGAATATCGCCGACGTTCATCACGCGGTCGATCACCTCCGTGTCGTGCGGCGGCAGCAACTGGCCGCCGCTCGACCAGTAGGCCTTCACGGCATTATCGCTGGGTGGATTGTGGCTGGCCGTGACCATGATCCCGCAGGAACATCGCTGCCGGCGGACGGCGAAGGAGAGTTCCGGCGTGCTGCGATAGCCGTCGAGGAAGAACACTCGGTAACCGTTGGCCACCATGATCTCCGAGCAGAGTTCGGCGAAATGGCGGGAGCGGTGGCGGGTGTCGTAGGCGATGGCGCACGACAACGGTCGATCGGTGACGTGCTCGCGGACGTACTCGGCCAGTCCCTGAGCGCTTTCGCCGATCGTCCGGTCGTTGATCGTGTTGCTGCCGATCGGGTACATTGTGCCGCGGCGGCCGCCGGTGCCGAAAGGAATGACGGTCCAGAAGGCATCGTCCAGTTTCTGCCACTGGCCCTGGTCGATGTGTTCGAGCACCTGGGGAAGATACTCCCGGTAGCGCGGCTCGGTCAGCCACATCTCGAGATTGGTGACAGCCCCTTCGGAAAGCTGCTTGTCTCGGGCGGCTTGCCGGACCCGGGCGACGGCGGACGTGGTGTCTGGGGGATTCGGTAATGGCGGCATCGGTTGTCTCTCAGGGGAATGTCGATTCGACTGTATTTTGAACGATTGTCGTGCCGGGGGAAGGGGGGCTGCTATAATCGGACATTCGGGGTTTAGCGAACAGGGAGGACATCACCGTGACGGAACCGATCATTAGCGTTTCCGGGCTTCGAGGAATTGTCGGGGATACGCTTAACCCGGAAGTGGCAATGCGTTACGTGGCCGCATTCACCGCGCAAGCGCCGGCCGGGCCGTTTCTAGTCTCCCGCGACGGTCGCGATTCGGGCGAAATGTTTGCCGAGGCGGTCCACGCCGCTCTGCACGGCTTGGGCCGCAACTCGATCGATGCCGGCATCGCGGCGACGCCGACCCACGGGGTGCTTATCCGCCGGCACGCGGCGGCCGGGGGGATTCAGATCTCCGCCAGCCACAATCCGTCCGAGTACAACGGCTTGAAGCTCTTTTCCGCCGAAGGCCGGGTGATCCCCGCGGGGCCGGGCGGCGAGGTGCTCGCCCGCTATCGCACCGGCCAAATCCGCTGGGCGAGCCACGACCGCCTGGGAACCAGGGAGGACAGCGCCGATCCGATCACGCCCCATTTGGACGCGGTTCTGGCTACGGTCGACGTGGAACGGATCCGCAATCGGCGATTCCTGGTGGTGCTCGATGCCAATCATGGCGCCGGCAGCATCTTGGGCCTGCGGTTGCTGGAAGAGTTGGGCTGTGCGGTAACGCTCCTGGGCGGCCGGTCCGACGGAAGATTTGCCCATCCGCCCGAGCCGACGGCAGAGAACCTCGTTCAAGTCCTGGCCGATGTGCCCCAGGTGGGAGCCGATGTCGGATTCTGCCAGGATCCGGATGCGGACCGGCTGGCGGTGATCGACGAGAGCGGCCGCTACCTGGGGGAAGAATACACGCTGGCAATGTGCCTGGATCACGTCCTCCGGCGGCGTCGCGGCGCGATCGTAACGAACTGCGCCAGCAGCCGGATGTCCGACGACTTGGCGGCGAAGTACGGCGTGACTCTGATTCGGTCCGCGGTGGGCGAGGCGAACGTGGTCGACGCCATGCTCGGCCACGACGCCGTCTTCGGTGGCGAAGGCAACGGCGGGCCGATCGATCCTCGCGTGGGACTGGTCCGCGACAGCTTCGTGGGCATGGCTCTGCTGCTGGACGCGATGGCTTCGCGCGAGTTGAAGATCAGCGAATTAGCGGACGAACTGCCCCGGTACGAAATCGTCAAGACGAAGGTCGTACTGGCGCCGGAGAAGGTGGCCGGCGCTCTCGACGAACTCCAGCGGCATTTCTCCGATGCACGGCACGATCGCCTGGACGGCCTGCGGTTGGACTGGCTGGATCGCTGGCTGCTGGTTCGACCGAGCAATACCGAACCGATCGTCCGTGCGATTGCCGAGGCTGGCACCGAGGCGGAAGCCCGGCGGCTCTGCGAGGAGGCGGCGGCGGTGCTGAAACCGGCGGTGTGAAAGAAACAGCGGTGGGCCAGACAGCAGCTCGCTCCTCGCGGTTCGCCGGAAAACGTCATCAAGGGCGGCATCAAGCCGGACCTTGTTTCGAGAGGCACCTGCCATGCTTCCGTTTGCGATACAACAAGACCACCGCTTCCAACCTCTCTGTTCTCATTCTTCTATTCGGAGATGGAACAGGCGTTTGAGGGTCAGCGCGGTTTGACTCTCTTGGCTTTGGGCTGCCGTGGTAGCGGCGTAGGGGGCGGGGCCAGGCCGTCGTCGGGCTGGTTCCACAGACGCCAGGGATCGTCCAGGCGGCGCATCTCGGCCAGCAGCAGGCCCTGCATCTCCTTGAGCTTCGCCGCATGGGCCGGATCGTCAGCGAGGTCGACTTGATGCTGCGCCGGAGCAACGCCGGTCCGTGCGATCACCTGGGGATCGTGATGCTCCGCCAGGAATTCGTGGGGATTGTCGGCGAGGTTGAAGAGCTGGTTCCGGCGGACCTGGCCGTCGTAAACGTCGTATTGAATGAGTTTCCAGTCCCCTTTCTTCAGCGAACGCATGCCCGGTTTAGTCCCTCCGTTATAGACGCCGTAAAGGACATCGCGGATGGTCGATTGTTTACCTTCGAGGACGGGCTTGAAGCTGATGCCTTCATTGGTGTGAGGGGCTTGAATGCCCGCAAGATCGCAGAGGGTTGCGAGGATATCGAGTAGGTAAACATTGCCTTGCGCGCGGGAGCCCGGCTGGATCCCGGGGCCTTTGACGATCAACGGCGTACGCCAAGTGTGTTCGTAGAGGTTCTGTTTTCCCTGCAGGCCGTGGCGCCCGATGGCCATGCCGTGATCGGCCGTATAGAGGATGTAGGTATTCTCGAGTTCCCCCATCGCCCGAAGCCGATCAAGCACGCGGCGGATTTGGATGTCGATATTTTCGCCGCAGGCGAACTCGCGCCCCAGTTCGTTGCGGATGGTGACTTCGTCGCGCCGCTGCCACACGCCGCTCACAGCCACCTCGTCGCGGACGTCGTCGTGGCCGTGCCGAAACGGGTGCGCCGGCAAGTAGTTTGCCGGCAGTGGCGGCTGTTTGGCATGGGCCGGAGGGAGTGCGTCGGGATCGGCGTGATTTACCGCGCCGTACTTGGCCAGCAATTCAGGCTTGCCGTCGCGGGTGTCGTGCGGATGGGAGAATCCGTAATAGATAAGGAACGGGCGCGTGTCTTGGGAGGCATCGCGCTGGCGGAGGTAGTCGAGCACCTGCTCGGCATGCCAGGCGCTGCCGGATTGGTCATCGCCGCCGCGCTTGGTTGCGTCGCGCCGAACCTGAAACAACTTGTTGGCTGCTTCGTAGCTGTTGCCGATCTTGCAGGTGCGCATGGTGGCGTAGCCAGCGCGGTTGAAGATGGCGGGAAGCGTCTGTTGCTCCAGGTCCGGGGGGCACTTTCCCTGGGCAATGGCGCCGGGGGCGTTGGGCAGGCGCCAGACGGTGCGCCCGCTCATGATCATGTGCCGCGAAGGGGAACATACCGCGCCGCTGAATGAACCCATGTGGTAGGCGCCGTCGAACACCATGCCCTCGGCCGCCAGCTTATCGAGGGTGGGAGTCTCCAGGGGCGACTTCGGATCGTAGACCTTCAAATCGAAGGGCGACTGGTCGTCAACAAGAATAAAAAGGATGTTGGGACGTCCGCCTTCTGCCGGGGAGAGACTCGCCGCTGCCGCATCCGGGAGCAAAGGCAAGCCAACGAGGCACAAAATCAGGTGCAGGAGCCGTACCGGGTGGTTCATTATTTTGCCCCTTCCTTTATCAAGGGAAAATCTGGTGAGCCGCTACGGGACATTGCAGGCCCTGTTCCCGTTCAGCAGCCTTCCTCAAAAAACAGTAAATGGATGCGGTTACCGGTTCGCTTTTTTCGCCGGTTCTTGCCAGGGGATCGCGCCGCCGCGCTGGATATGGGCTCGAAGCGCGGTGGCCAGCTCCCGGAAGACGTTCTTGTTCTTTGCAGCTAAATCGTATTGCTCGTAGGGATCGTCCTTGAGATGATATAGTTCCAGCGGGCTGTAGGGATCGTTTTGCAGCAGCTTCCAATCTCCGCGAATAATTGCCTCATAGCTCTTGCCGCCGTACGCGAGCCCCCCTTCCCGTCGCGTGAAGTACAGGTCGCGCGGCGCAATGATCTTCTCGCCGCCCAACAATGGGACGAGGCTCACCGCATCGAGGTCCGCAGCCGGCTCCGCGCCTGCCAGTTCGAGGAGCGTGGGAAAGAGGTCGAAAACCAGCCCGGCATAATCGCAGCGTGAGCCGGGTTCGATGTGCCCCGGCCAGCGAGCCATGAACGGCACGCGCAGCCCGCCGTCGTAATGGCTCTGCTTGCCGTCGCGCCAGGGATCGTTGTTCTGGGCGTGCGGCAGCGAACCGCCGTTGTCGGCGGTAAACACGACGAAAGTATTCTTGTCCAAGCCGGTTTCCGCCAGCACGCCCAGGACACGGCCGATGCCGTGATCGAGATGTTCGATGAAAGCCACGTTCCTGACCCGCTTCTCGTCCAGATTCGGGGCACGCTGCTTGGCTCGGGCCAGCCAATCGGCAGGCGGCTCGATCGGGAAGTGGGGCGCGTTGTAGGCCAGATAAAGGAAAAACGGCTGATCCGTCCGCTCGGCCCGCGTCCGGAGATAATCGGCGGTCCAATCGGAGAACAGATCGGTGGCGTGGCCGTCGGGCTCGATGATATCGGCGTTCCGTCGCATGTAGTTGTTGCCGTGACGCAGGTGTGTCGTGTAGCTATCCATCATGTCGCCGAGAAAACCATGAAAGAAATCGAAGCCGCGCTCGTTGGGTGTATTGGGCGACTGCAGTCCAAGATGCCACTTGCCCACGATCGCCGTGTGATAACCGGCCTTCCGCAGTTCGTCGGCAATCGTCGGCACGGAAGGATCGAAGTAGCCCCAGGAATTTTCCGGGTGCGTGCGGATCACACCGGGCACACCGACACGATCCGCGTAGCGCCCGGTCAACAACGCCGCCCGCGACGGAGAGCAGACGGTGCAATTGGCCCGCATCGTGGTGAACAGCATCCCTTCGGCGGCGAGCCGGTCGATGTTCGGCGTCTGCGCGTCCGACCGGTGATACGTCGAAACGTCGCCGTACCCGTGGTCGTCGGTGAAAATGAGCAGGAAGTTCGGCCGATCGTTGGCAAATGCGGTGCAAGAGGCGGACAGAAGCAAGCTACAAAAGAAGATCGGGAGGTGTCGCATCGTGTTCTTTCTCTTGAGTTGGCAATGCATGGCGAACGGCGTTGGTGAGTTGCCGGGCCGTAGGAAGTTATCCTATGGATTCGGCGGGCACAATCGCTTTGCTCATGGCGTGCCCCCCATGATCACCAGCCAAGTCACGAGTTCCAAATCGCCGCCGTCGGCTCTGGGTGTCTCGTCGGGGCAGAAACAGATTCAGAACTATTTGCTTCTGCCGAGTTTGCCATCAATAGTTCTGGCCCTTTTTCCACTCAGTGTCTTTCATAGATTGGCGGCGTCCAATCTTTCGGTAACTTGCCTTGCGGTCTGACGCCGGGCGAGCCGTCGGGGATGGGGTGGTCTTCAGCTCGAAGCAGGGGCAGATCGTCGGGCAAATGCTTGATGCGGATATCCTTGAACTGGACCTTCATGGCCGGGCCGACATGGACCTGCATGGCGAGCACGCCTTCCAGGGCTCGCCCGTTTTCGTCCAGGTCGATCAGGTCGGCTGTCGGATGGCCGTCGATCCAATGCCGGTGATGGTTGGCTTCGACCAATACCCGGTAGTCGTGCCACTGGTCGGCGGCGAACTGCTTGACGGGCATGCGGCCCACGATCCAGGACCGGCCATCGGGAGCGACGATGACTTGCTCACCGGTGTGCGCGAGGATACGGCGGCCCTTCTCCTCGTAGAGCATGCCGTTGTAATCGGGGTTGTCGGCGACAATGTCGCACTGATAGCCGGTCACGATGTCGAGGCCGAAATCCGGGCGCGGTGTGCCCCGGTATTGCAGTCCGCTGTTGCCGCCGGGGCTGATCTTCACCTTGATTCGCAGATCGAAATTGCGGATCGTGGCCCCCTTCCACGTGATGAAACGGTTCATTTTCAATGTGCCATCGGTCTTGCCGGTGATGGCGCCCTCTTCGACCGACCAGAACTGCGGATCACCCGCCCAGCCGTTGAGATTTTTGCCGCCCGACAAGTTCACGAAGCCGTCCGGCCCGGGCTTGACGGTCACGGCGGCAGAGGCGACGGGGTGAGGCTCGGTTGAGGTCTGGAACTCGCCTTGCAACGGCGCCAGGGAGCCGCCCAGTTGATTCACGATGGCGGCGGTGCGATTGCGCATCGCTTCAAGGGTTGCGGCATGGGCGGGGTCGGCGGCAAGGTTGACCAGCTCGTCCGGATCGTTCTTCAAGTCGTAGAGGAACTCGTAGTTGTGGTCGAAGTAGCGGGCATACTTGAAGCGATCGTTGCGCAGACCTTCCCAGGCCGGGATGCGGTTGCGGACGGCGAAATGCTCGTGGAATGTCTCGGTGCGCCAGTCGGCAGGTCGTTGCCCGGAGACGATCGGCCGAAGGCTGCGACCCTGGTATCGATCAGGCACGGCCACGCCGGCCCAATCGAGGAAAGTCGACGGAAGATCCAGATTCAGCGCTAAGGCATCCGTGGCCTTGCCGCGCTGGGCGGCCGGCACGCGCGGGTCGCAGATGATCAGCGGCACGCGGAGCGATTCTTCGAAATGCGACCACTTGCCGGCCAGGCCGCGATTGCCCATGAGGTATCCGTTGTCAGCCGAATAGACGATGATCGTGTTGCCGGCCAGCCCCGCTTCGTCCAACGCTTTCATGAAGCGACCGATCGCGGCGTCGATCCCGCGGACCATGCGAAAGTAGGCTTGCAGATTCGTCTCGTATTTCTGCCGCGTGTTCCAGCGCCAGAAGAAACGCTCACGGGTAATGCTGGTCTGAAGAAAGTCCGGCAGGTTTTCAAAAATCGCCGGGTCGTTCAGTCGCGGCGGAGGCATCTCCACGTTGTCATACATGCCGTCTGCGCTCTGCGGCCAGGCGAAATGCAGGCCCGGCCGGCGATCGGCGTCCTCGGCATGGCAGGCATTGAACCATAGATTCAGCGCAAACGGCCTGTCCTTCGGCTGCTGCCGCACAAACTCGATGCCGCGATCAACGATCAAGTCCGTCTCGTGGCGCAGGCTGCCGTCGGGCTGCTTCTTGTAGAAGGGATTGCGGAAAATGCTTTCAAACTCGTCGAAGTGATCGGCCGGCTGGTAACCCGGAGGCATCTTGGCGTGCCACTTGCCGAAAAAGCCGGTGCGGTAGCCATGCTGGCGGAGCAAGTCGGTGTACAGCGTCCGGGCGGCGTCGGGCCGGGTCTGTTCGGGATTGTCCGGCGTACCGTAGCTGCGTCCGGTCAGACCGGTCAGAATGCTGGTGCGGCTGACCCAACAGATAGATTGGCTGACGAAGGCATTCTGAAAACGGACGCCGCCCGCGGCGAGCGAGTCGATGTTGGGCGTCTCGACGATCGGATGGCCGTAACAGCCGAGCGAACTGGATGTCTGGTCGTCGGCGAAGAAGAACACGATGTTCGGCCGCTCGGCGGCGGACACGGAAGGGATCGCGTAGACGATCAAGCCGAGTACAAGAACATGTCTCATGGTTATTCCGCTCACGGTCTGGTTTTCGTCCGACGAGGGCTCTTGGCCTTTGCCTTGGATTCGCCGTTGCCGCCGGATTTTGCGGCGGGGACGATATTGGCGATCAAACGGGGAACGTAGCTGTTGTAACGGCCGTCGGGCGAAGGGCCGCTCGGCTGCATGGCGGCGATGGCAGGGTGCAGCGACGCCGCTTTGACGCCGACCGCCTCGATGGCGGCCAGCGCGGACATCGAGACGAGCACGCCGTTCTTCTCCGGCGGCGCGAACGCGGCGAGCGTGTCGAGCGCGCGGCCCCGCGCGGCGGGGTTCCCGTGCGCAGCCAGCGCCTCCGCGGCGACAATGCGGACGGCGGACGATTCATCCGCGAGGGCTCTTTCCAGTGCGGCCGTCTCTTGCTTGACCGCATCCGGGCCGCGCATGAGCAAGCCCAATGCGCCCCAATAGCGGGCCGCGCTGTCGGAGTCCGTAAGCAGTTCGGCGAGCGTGGGCACGGCGCCGGCGTCGAGATTCGAGGCGAGTTCAGCGGCACCGAGGATCTTTTCAAACGGATACGTCGCCGGGTCGCGCGCCAGTTCATGAGGCGTGCTGCCGGCGGAGCGGGCGTGGAGTTCGATCTCGGGCAGGAAGCAGATATCACGCACGCAGGCGAGATGCTCGCGAAGGGCGGTGCGGAGCTTTTCCAGCACGGCCTGGTGCTCGGGGGAATCGGCGAGGTTATGCACCTCGTCGGGATCGGTCTGCAAGTCGTAAAGCTCCTCGACGGCCTTCGGCACGCGCCAGAACAGGGATTGCGCCTGGGTCGTGCGGCCGTCGGTAAAAAGCTGGTGCCAGACGCGGGTGGTGGGCGTTTCGAACTGGTAGGTCACACGCTGTGCCTGCGAGACGTGCGGATGATAGTTCCGCAGATAAATGTAGCGCCCGTCAGTAACGCTCCGCACGAGATCCATCCGCTCGTCCATCCGCCCGCGCTGGCCGAAAAGGTAGGGCTGCGGTTTGCTCTGGTACGGGCCGGCGAAGGCGTGGCCCTGCATCCACTCCGGAGGCCGAATGCCCGCGATGCTCAGCACGGTGGGCGCCAGATCGACGAACGACACAAGCCGTTCCGACTGGCCGCCGGGCTTGTATTCCTTCGGCGCGAGGTTCTCCCACTTCGGCGGGAAGTAGACGACCATCGGCACGCGCAGGCCGGAGTTCGACGGCCACCGTTTGCTGCGCGGCATGCCGCTGCCGTGGTCACCGTAGTAGAAGACAATGGTGTCGTCCGCGAGGCCGGCCGCGGCGAGTTCGGCGAGGCGCGGCCCCGCGTCGGCGTCCGCCTCGCTCACTTTGTCGTAATACTGCGCCCAATCCTGCCGCACCTCCGGCGTGTCCGGGTGGTAGGTGGGGACTCGCACGTCCTCGGGCCGGGTGATCTGTTTGTGGGGGCGGGTGCGGATCTGGCTCTCGTGGCTCTTCGTGGAATTGAAGACGGCGAAGAAGGGCTGGCCCTCGGCGCGGTTTTTCCATGTGGCGTTGCGGGAGGACTCATCCCAGAGATTTCGCGGCGAGCGGACGTTGTAGTCGGTCTTGCTATTATTCGTGCAGTAGTAGCCGGCTTCGCGGAGATACTGCGGGTAAAGTTTCATCTCGGCGGGCAGAGACACCATTGATCGCATGTGCAGTCCGCCGCTGCTGGACGGATAGATGCCGGAGATGATGGCCGTGCGAGCCGGGGCGCAGACCGGCGCGGTGGACCAGGCCCGCTTGAAAAGCATGCCTTTGGCGGCGAGCGCATCCACATGGGGCGTGCGGGCCAGTTTGTCGCCGTAGCAGCCCATCTCCGGTCCGTGATCCTCACTGGTGAGCCAGAGGATGTTGGGGCGGTCGGCGGCATGGGAGCGGCCGCAGAAGGTCGCAGAGAGCACCAAAAGGGTCGTGAAAATGGTTTTCATGGTGTTGGGGGGCATCCTGGGAGTGATCGTCTTCAGTCGGTGATTCACTGTTTCGATTCGGCCGTCGCGGCCTGTCCTTAGTTTCGGCTATTGGACTGGCCACGACAAGATACTGACCGGGGCGGCCCAGGCTCTCGATTGGCCGATGCGTCCCTTGAAATCCTTCTGCGGCGCGTGATTGCAGTGTATTCATTGTTACTTCTTGGTAACTACCGCGTAGTAGGCGCCCACTTCATTGCCGTCGGCGTCGGCGAAAACGGGCGCGAGCTGGTACGAACCGGCTTTGAGCATCGTGGTAAACGTCACTTGACGGTCGCCGGCCTGCACCGGCCTTGTTTCGAGATCGCGGTTATCGATACGCAACGTCGCCCGCACGGCGGGAATCGCGATTCCGGCATGCGCGCGGTAAGCCTTCGATCCGCCGGGCACATCGTCGCCGGGCGGCAGCGAGGCCGTGATCGGCTGGTCGGCCTCGACCGGCCAGCGGCGGAGGCTGATCTCATAGTCGCCTGGCGTCAGCACCTTCACCGCCCAATGGCCGCGATGCGCGGACCTGGGCGGATTCTTGGGCGCGGGCTGGGCCTTCTTCCCCTGGGTGGCCTTGCCGGACGCCACTGCATATCCGTCTGCCTGGCGGATGTGTTGTTGGTTCCAAGGCGGCAGGGCCTCCTGAATCCAGTCATGACCGGTGAGGCTGACCACGGGGTGCTCGGGGTGGCCGAGGTGAATCTCCGTGGTCTGGGCGAATGTCGGCTCAAGTTCGGCCCACCAGGCATCGTAGAACGCGCGCATCTTCGCCGTCTGTTCGGGGTGATCGGCAATGACGTTCTTCTGCTGACCGGGATCCGCCTTGACGTGATACAGTTCCTTGCCGTTGATCAACCGCCAGGGCCCCGACATGACGGCGGTTTGCTTCCACTGAATCGGATCGCGGACGCGCTGCGAGTCGGTCACCAGCATGCGGTCGTGAGGCCAATCGTGGAGGTCGGCGATCGGATCGAGCAAGCGGCGGATGGAAATGCCGTCGAACTTGACCGAGTCCGGCTTCTTAGCGCCGGCGATCTCCAGCAGCGTCGGCACGATGTCCACAGCGTGGCAGAGCGTCTCGTTGACGTGTTTCCGGTTCCAGCCGGCTGCGGGCCAGTGAGCGATAAACGGGACGCGATGGCCGCCGTCGTACTCGCTCCCCTTCGCACCGCGCATCCCGGCGTTGAAGATCCTCGCGCCGGTGGCTGTGCCGTTGTCGGTCGTAAAGACAAACAGCGTGTTCTGCTCGATGCCCAGTTCTCGCAGCAGTTCGCGGGTGGCGCCGACGTTGTCGTCGACATTGGTGATCATGCCGAAGAAGGCGGCGATGGCCGGCGGCTGGTCCGCATACATGTCGAGATACTTCTGCGGCGCGTGCAAGGGTCCGTGAGGAGCGTTGGTCGCGACGTAGGCGAAGAATGGCCGCCTATTTGCCGCCTGCTCCCGAATGAAACGGTGAGCCTGTTCGAAAAAAACGTCGGTGCAGAAGCCTTCGGCTGGGACGATCTTGCCGTCATGGAAGTAACGGCCTTCGAAGTAGGCGTTGTCCCACACGTCGGGCGTCTGGCCCACGCCGCCGCCGCCGTGGCGGTAGACTTCGGTAAAACCGCGGTCCTCGGCGCGGTAGGGGAAATTATCGCCCAGGTGCCATTTGCCGAAGTGGCCGGTAGCGTAGCCGGCGTCCTTGAGCATTTGTGCGACGGTGACCTCGTTTTCGCGCAGCATCGAGCGGCCGTTCACCGTGTGCCAGACGCCGGTGCGATCGGTCCAGTGCCCCGTGAGCAACGCGGCCCGCGTGGGCGAGCAGGTCGGGGCTACATGATAGTCGGTGAGGCATGACGAATCGGCCGCGAGCGTGTCAATGTGCGGAGTTCTGATGATTGGGTTACCGGTGTGGCCGAGATCGCCATAGCCCTGGTCGTCCGTCATGATGAAGACGATGTTCGGCCGTGACGGCTCAGCCCCGGCCACGAACTTGCCGGAGACGAAAGAGCATACGGCAGACACTGCAATGATTAGTAGCGATAGCCGATTCATGAGATGGATTCCTTTGGGGTTGATGTCCAGTATTCAGGCGATGTCGGCGCTCGGCTCCCCTCGGCGATGCACTGTCGCCCTGACCTCGCTGCCTGCATCATTTGATCCACACGCGTCGGTGAACACGTAGGATACACGTAGTGTTGGTTACTCGGTTAGCGGAATCGCCGGCATGTCCTGGTGGGGTGCAGTGTCCGCCTCGTGGTCCTTCATCATCGCCAGCAGCCGCTCGACGATCTCTGGATGTTGCTCCGCAACGTTGTACGCCTCGGAGATATCGCGCTGAACGTGGTACAGTTCCGGCTTGTCCGGGACGACTGCGCGGCCGTAGTTGATCGGCTTGCGCATCTTCACGTGCAGTTTCCAGGGCCTGGACCGCACCGCGTGCAATTCGGCTCGCGTCCAGTAGAACATTTCCTGGCGCGGGCTGCCACTCTTGCCCAGTAATACCGGCGACAGGTCTTAGCTGTCGAGTTTGCGGTCCTTCGGAAACGCGGTGCCGGTCAATGCCGCGAACGTCGCCATCAGGTCCAGTGTCGAACCGAGGTCCGTCACGACGGCAGGCTGGACGGTTCCCGGCCATCAGAAGATCATCGGCACGCGCTGGCCGCCTTCAAAGGTGATTCCTTTTCCCGCACGTAGCGGATCCGCGTGCCGTTGATGCCCACGATCCAGTCGGCCTCACTTCGGCAGCGGGCCGCGGCATAGAGCCGATCGTACTCGCTGCCTGCTCGCATGCGCCGTAGCGCCTCGCGGATGGTTGACGGAGTCAACGAGTTGAGCCACAACCGCCGAAACGGCTTCCCTTCGCACCCGGTCATGGCCAGGATGTAGCGGAAGATCAATTCGCCTTCCCGGCCCGCGTCGGTGGCACAGACGGTTTCCTCGGCACTGCGGAACAACCGCTTGATGACGTTGAACTGCTGGCGCGACGACGAAGCCTGGATCACTTTCAACTCGAACCGCTCCGGGATAAACGGCAGCACATCGAGCGACCATCGCTTCAGTGCCGGGTCGTAGTCCTCCGGTTCCTTCAGCTCGACCAGATGTCCATAGGCCCAGGTAACCTGGTATCCGCTCCCTTCCATGTAACCGTCGTGCCGCGTCCGAGCCCCCACGATGGCCGCGATCTCGCGCGTGACCGAAGGCTTTTCGGCGAGGATGACTTTCACGAGCGGACCTGTTGCTGGGGACTGACGGCTTGACGGATGGGGGCCTGTTCCTCCTCATAATAATGTACAGGCCAGTTCTGGCGGCAAGTCCGTTTCCAGCACCTAGCGGGAAGATGAGCCACTTTCCGCGAGACGACTCCACGAACCGTCTCGCGGAAGCGGTAACGGACTGACTGGCGGAACAATGGCAATATCGTGAGGAGACGATCGGTTGCCGCGGTTGCAATCGTGCGTCTCGTTTCATATAGTCACTTGTAGGGCGATATTCGCCGTAATACTGGTAATCGCATGAGGCTCAGCATGCCAAGGAGAATCGGCGAACTCGAGACCCGTTCTATCCGTCGAAAACGGCGTGCGCCAACCGATAAGGAGAAAGCAGTTGGCACGGCGTTGTCCGAGTGGTTCACCGAGAATGGGGCCGAATGCATCGGGCAAACCGAACTATCGAAGGGGCGGTGGACGACAACGTGGCGAACCCCGTTCGGTTGTCTGATTGTGACAACGGTGGATAATCGAATTGCTGCAATCGCCGCCCAGATACCGCACGACGAGCCCGGCGCTATGTTGAATCGGTTGACGGCCTGGGCATCGGCTGCCTGGCATCATGATGCCAGGCGTGCGTCGCACAAGGCGAAATGATGTGATGCAGCGAGATTGGCCTGAATCATGCCCCCCGTCCCATTGAAAACCACCGAAGTTTTCTCAAACGATCGGCGGCATGGGCAGTAATGAAATCCGCAGTTTCCGACAGATCCCCGGCGTTCGCATCGTTGCGCTCTGCGACGTCGATGATGCTAATCTCGGCCCAGGGGTCGAAGGCTTTCAGAAGCGCAACGATACGGTCGCCGCCTACCACGATGTTCGCAAGCTCCTGGATAGCAGGGAAGTCGAGGCGGTCGTGGTCACCACTCCCAATCACTGGCACGCGCTGGTGACGAGACTCACTTTCAATCCGGAGACGGAGCGTTATGTCGGCGAGTTCAGCCAGGCAGCAAACCAACCGATCTCTCGGCAGTACCGTGCGCTGTTTGTCGTGCCGGAAAAGGTATGATCGCAGCCGATCATCTCGGGAATTGCCGTAGCGCCCGACCAAGAAGGGAGTGCGGGTGATCGAGACGTCGAACGCCCCCTACATCGCCAAGCCAATACAGGCACATGCGGAGGTCGAAAACCGGTTTGTCTCCAGCGGGTTCATCGAGGTACGGAAGAAACATCCCTTGCCTCCGCAGACTGCCGCTTCGGAGTAGCAGGAAGGCATCGCAACCAGCGAGCAGAAACAGGGTACACAGAAAGAGGGGTAGGTGTCGGGTCATCACAGTCTCCTTTTGGTTAGAATTTTGGACTACCAGCGACTATTGGCTGGTGTCCGCTAGATGGCCGTGGAGCAAAACTTGTTCAGCCCGAGATGTGGCAGGGCCGATCCTTTCCAAGAACCATTACAGGCGGCGTTCTTTACAAGAATCCAAAAAAGAAAGCCTTTCGCAACTCGTTATTGCAAAAGGCTTTAGTCGAGTGGGCGATACTGGACTCGAAGAACCCCAAGAAAAACCGAGAGAAACGGGGTTTTCCGAGAGTGCCGACGCAGAATCCGACGCAGTTGGCGCGCAGCCGGCGGAACTGGCCATTGTCTGCAACGCATGGCCGCACCTGACGCAGTCCGTCCGAAAGGCAATACTGGGTCTGATTCGAGAAGCTACCCCGCCGGCCGGTTTCCCGGGGCGTTCAACTGGACTGTCGAGTGGGGCGCAGCAGCCGTGCTGTTGCCGTGGCAGCAATATCAGTGGACGGGCGACGTGCAGGTGCTGTGCGACAACTTCGACATGATGCGGCGGTTTACGGATTACATCCAGACGGAAGCCCAGGACGGCCTTGCTCCCGGTGGGCTCGGCGACTGGTACGATTACGGCCACGGCCATCCGCCTGGACCGTCGCGGTTCACGCCGACGCAACTGTCGGCCACGGCCACCTGGGCTCTGTGTGCGCTGCACGTTTCCTGCGCGGCGGAAGTCCTGGGGCGGCCGGATGACGCCCGCTGCTATCGTGAACTGCACGCCCGGATCGCGTCCGATTTCCAACGGCACTTTCGTGATCCGGCCACCGGCACGCTGAAACACACGGACAGTCCGCAGTGCGCGAACGCAATGGCCTTGTGCGCCGAGCTCGTGCCGACGACGGACCGGCTCCCGTTGGTTGCAGAAATCACCACCGACCTGGAGAAACGCGACTGGCAGCAGACGCAGGGCGACGTCGGCCACGTGTATTTTGTCCGCACGTTGGCTGAAGCCGGCCGCTCAGACGTGCTGCACCGCGTTTACGCCCGCGACGGTCTGGGCAGCTACGGCGGCATCTTGAAGAAAGGCTTGACCGCGCTGCCGGAGACCTGGGACGCCATGATGGACGGGTCGCAGTCACTGAACCATTGCATGTTGGGGCACGTGCTCGAATGGTACTACGGCTACGTCGCCGGCATCCGGCAGAAACCGGGAGCCGTGGGCTGGAAAGAAATCGTCATCGCACCGCAACCCGGCCCGCTGACCAAAGCCGAGGCGGCCTTGACGACTCCGGCTGGCCGCATCCTCAGCCGCTGGCGAATCCAGGACGGCACGTTCCATCTGACGACCGATATCCCCGCCGGAACTGCCGCAACCGCGATCTTGCCTTCCGGCGCCACCAAGCCTTTGCGCACCGGCCTGAACCACCTCGCCGAACCTTGGAAATAGGGGAGACCCGCCGTGCAACTACGGCACTAGCATCTCGATCAGTTTCCTGCCTCTTTCACTGGAAAGGCAAAACGATGCTCCCTCGCATTCGCGCAATACAAATCGTACTAGCTGGACTGGCTTGCATGATCTGCACCTTGGCCGAGTGCGCCGATCCGCTTATCAAGACAGTCAAGCCGGACGGCGCACCCAATCGAGCGGCCTGGATGGCCCAGTCGGGTTTCGGGGTCATGACGCATTACTTGATTTCTCCACAAGGCAACTCGCTGGCCGAGAAGACCGCCGACCTCAACCGCATCGTCGACGCCTTTGACGTCGAAGCTTATGCGAAGCAGATCGATGAAACGCAGGCCGACTGGGTGATCTTCACGCTGTGCCAAGGCACGGGGTTCCTTTCCAGCCGTTGCGAATTCCTCGACAAGTTGGAGGCCGGATACACACCCAAGCGGGATCTGATCCCCGAAATCGGCCGCGAGCTCCACGAACGGGGCAAACGTCTGATCATCTATTTGCCCGGCGCACACACGGGGGCGGATCCGAACGTCAAACGCATCCTTGGACGCGGAGGTGATGGCTACGCCGACCGCCACAACGCGTTCGTCCGTGATTACTCCCAGAGGCTGGGCAGATCTTGCGATGGTTGGTGGTTCGACAGTTGCGGCCAGCAAGACAATACCGCCTGGGAAAAGGAAATGGCTGCTTGCCGGGCCGGGAACCCCGACTCGGTAGTCGCATTCAGTGGTGCCGAATTCTGCGCATCCGGCGGGAATCTAAAACCTGTCTGCCCGATCGAGGACTACCATGCGGGCGAAATCCATTTGCTGGAAGACGGACGGATCCGCACGGACTTCATCTGGCCGCCAGGCGAGGGTATTGTCATTTCGGCTGATGCCAAGCTGCGCAAGGCAGGCCAAGCGGCGCAGTACTACCTGCCCGATTCCCAGTTCATCGGTAATGTGCAGTGGCACTGCCTCTTGCCTATCGATCTTACGTTCAATCCGGCCGTGCCCAACCAGTACTGTCACTACACCGACAAGGAACTCTTCCTGTTCGTTGACCGGGTCAAGTCCGTGGGCGGGGCTGTCACGATCAATGTGCCGATTGACCTTACGAATGGGCATATTCCGCAAGACTCGCACGCCCAGTTGGTTCGCCTGGGACGGCACCTGAAGAGCGATCGCGACCACCGCAAGTAAACGGCACGCCTCGTTCGAGCCTAAGAAAGGGCATCCGATGAGAAACACAACTCGCAGCGTGAGCGTGCTCACACTGCTCCTGCTCTCCGGTCCGCTCGCGGCAGCGCAACAGGAGCAAGCCCTGGGCGGGGTCTCCTACGCGGCGGGCGACTGGCCGGTGAGCGGTCTTGGCAACCATCGCGCGGTGCATGACCAGCGGCGAGTGGAAGGGCGGATATCGGTGTAGAAAGACGATTGCCATGATCGAGGAGATTCAAACATGGGACTGAAGCTGGCAGTGAGCATCGCCTGGATTTGGGGAACTTCGGCTGCGGTTTCGGCAGGTGAAGTGGTTTCAGGCCGTGAGGCGGCGAAGCCGGCGGCCGCAACGAATCTGGCTTCGGTCGTCGTAGACGACTTTTCCGATGGCAACTTCACTCACAATCCCTCCTGGGCCGTGCAGTCCGGCACCTTCGAGGTCCGCAATGGGGAATTGGCGTTCGGCACGGAAAATGACGCCGCCATCGACCTGGACTTCGGCAAGGTCGCCTGGAAAACGCCGCTGAAGGCCCGGCTGAAACTCCGGCAGACGAACGCCTCCGGAAAAGCCAGCTTCCTGTTTGGCCTGGCCTTGACCGAATGCGTGATCCGCGCCGTTGCCCGGCTCTACCACCTTCACCGCCTCTTCGGCCCCGCGCCCACGCCCGAGGTCGAACTGGAGCGGAAACTCCGCGGCGTGCGGGTGTTTCCCCATGCGGGGTTCGTTCATCACCGGCACGCGCGCGGGCAGACCTCGCTATCGTGGCGAAACTCGGTCATGGCTCTGCCGATGCCCCGCGACGGCCTCTACGCCGTTGCCCCCAGCAGCGACACTTGGCTTGGCAGGCCGAAGGTGAAGGACCGCGCGATCAGCGAGCATCAGGTGAGTGTGAACGTCGCACAGGTGGATCAGGGCTTTGCCGCCGCTCTGGTCATGGACCGCTGCCAGGAGTCGCTGCGTCAACTGGTGCTCGTGGCCAGTCTGCCCGACGGCCGCGTGCTCTCCTGGGAACGCTTCGTAGCCAAAGAAGACCTCATTCTCGAATCGCTCGACCAAGGCTTTCTGCAAATCACCAACGAGAGCTTTCCACTGCTGGGCTCCAAGGCGCGGGGGCTGCGCACGCTCTATGGCCCCGCCGGCAAGACCGACTACAAAGGATGGCTCGGCAAGTCCGCCAGCGACGACATCGTGGATCGGCTCGGCCGCCCTGATTGGCTGAACGTTGATGATCGGATGGGCATACGGTTTGTGGGTCCGGGAGAAACGATTTACCACAACCGCCATTACCACCCGCGCTACCGCGCGATTGCCGACGATTTGGTCCTCTCGCGGCTGGAACGCCCGCAGGCGCTAAAGACCGGCGAAGCGACGGTCGCACTCGCCGCCCTGCTGATCCCGGAACAAAACCACGAGGACACCGTGCGAAGCGAGCTGCGCATTCTGACCGGCCCGGGCGACACGGTTTGCCTGGCGACCAGCGGATACCTGGCGGCCGCCAATTTCGCTGCGTCGGGAGGCGTCACCCTGTTCCGCGGCCGAAGGCCGGGACTCCTTGACGTCTACGCCGGGACCACCATCCTGGTCAGCGGCGACGACCTTGAGATGCATATGCCGCTGGCTGGCCGCAGCGCACAATGGTTTGGAGCGACGGCTACACTCCGCGTGGACGGCGACGTACGCGTGGAGGCCAATGCCGCCGGCGCAACCTACGTGACCAACCTGGGCAAGCAGGTTGCCAATGTTGAGATTATCGGCCCGTCTGACGCCGGCGAAAAGCAATCGCTGCAGCCCGGCGAGGTCAAAGCGTTCTCCACACAGAACGGATTTCCGGAGCCGGTGCAACCCTCGCAAAGAAGATAGGCGCATCATGAAACGCATCCCCACACTCCTCGCCGCCCTGCTGCTCGCGCCGCTGGCTGCGCTGCACGCAGCCGAGACCGGCCCCGCGTCCGGCCGGCCGCCGCGCGGTGGCGACCCGGTGGATTGGGTGGATCCATTCATCGGCACGCAATCGGCGCGTTGGTTTTTCTTCACTCCGGCCGCCGCGCCCTTCGGCCTCGTAAAGCTTGCGCCGGACACGGCGGGCTTCGGCGGTTATGCTGGAGGCGGGCACACAACGGGTTATCGTTTCTCGGACACCACGATTCTGGGATTCAGTCACCTCCACGATTTCCAGTTGGGGGGCATTCTTCTCATGCCAGCCACCGGGCCGCTGGTCACAGTGCCCGGGGAAGATGGGCAGGACATAATCGGCTGGCGCTCCCGATTCTCCAAACACAGCGAACGCGCCGAACCGGGCTACTATCAGGTCCACCTCGACAAGTATGACATTTCCGTCGCACGAACAGCCACCACGCGCGTCGGCTGCCATCGTTATACCTTTCCAAAATGTGAGACCGCCAGGGTTTTGATCGATGTCGGCCATCTGCTCGGCGAGGGCGGTGTTTTTCAGCAGCATGACCGGTTCAATGGCGGGTTGCGCGCCGCGATGATCGAGCGTGTAGACAACCGTACCGTACGGGCCTGCTGCACCATCGCTCCTTCCTATGCCGAGGAAGCCTTCGATATCTTTGCGGAGATTCTCTTCAACCGCCCCTTCAGAACCCACGGTGCGTATCGGGATGCCAAGACCTTTCCAGGACGCGAGGTAATCACCGGATTCGGCGCCGGTTATTATGTGGAGTTCGACACGCGCGAGGATGCTGTGGTCGAGGCGCGCGTGGGCATCTCCCATGTGGGCTTTGATGGGGCAAGGAAGAATTTGGTGGCAGAGACCGAGGGCAAGACCTTTGAACAAATCCGCGCCGCCACGCGCGCGGAGTGGAACAGCCTGCTCGGACGTGTAGTGATCGAGGATGAACGTCCGGAGGCTGAGCCGGCCAAGGTCAAGTTCTACACTGCCTTATGGCACGTTCTGCTTGGACGCGGCGTCAACAGTGACGCGGACGGCAGTTACTCCGACGGGGCAGGACGTCGCGGTCAGATTCCCCTGGTGGACGGGCAGCCTGATTTTGCCCGATACAACTCGGATGCCTTGTGGGGTACCTTTTGGAATCTGAATCAAGTGTGGTCATTGCTTTACCCGGAGCAAATGACCTCGTTCGCCAAACACTTGCTCACTGCCTATCGGGAAAGTGGATGGCTTCCAGATGGTTTCGTGGTGAACCGGCGCGCCCCTGGGATGCTGTCCAACCAGGCGACTCTGTTCCTGGCGGCGGCCTACGCCAGAAATCCCACAGCGTTCGATCGCGAGGAGCTTTGGGATGAAGAGACGCGTTGTTTTCGCCCTCGCCGCTATGACGGGCGCTTTGTGACTCCGTTCGACCCCAATAGCGGTTATTCCTTCGCCGAGGGAACCACGCTCCAATATCGCTGGTTCGTGCCTCACGATATCCCGGCCCTGGTGCGGCAGTTCACTCCCGAGGTTTTCCTCTCGGAGTTGACTCAGACAATGGCTCAGGCCGAAAAAACCGGGTTCGGTCCTACCAAGGTCCAGAACACGGCGGGCCTTTCGCTGCCGTACAACCACGGAAACCAGCCCGGCCTGCATACGGCCTGGCTGTTTCATTTTGTCGGACATCCCGATTTGACCAAGCGGTATGTCCGTTCCATCTGCGAACGTTTCTACGGCACCACCCCTGTGCATGGTTACGGGCTCGGCCAGGACGAGGACCAGGGGCAGTTGGGTGCCTGGTATGTTCTGGCCTCCATTGGGCTGTTTGATGTCGAGGGCATGGTGCGGCGGGACTCCCCCGTGGCGGTAATCCCGCCGGCCTTTGCTCGAATGGTGCTTACGATCCCGCGCGCACCCTTTGCCGGCACGAAGGCAGGAGACTTCAACAAGGTCGAGTTGTGTCAGGAGGCCGGATCCTGCCAATCCGAGGCCGATGCGTTCGTCCGTTTGAAAACGCTATGGGAAAGGTAAGGGCAGAGCCGGCTTGAAGGCCAATGCTTACCGCATCTGCAACGAGGTCACTAATGAAGCAATCAACGACACTCGTCATCACCCTACTGCTCGCGCCGCTGGCCGCGGTACAGACCGAGGGACGTCCACCGTCCGACTTCCAAAGCCTCGTCCGCACCGAAACCTGGACCGAAGTGGTGTCTGGCACCTCCGGCAAGGTCGAAACACGCAGCATCACGGCCGAAATCTGGACACAGGCGATGAAGGCCGCGCTGGACGTGCAGGGGTCGTTGCACATCCCGGCGCGCGAGAATCCCTACTACCTCGACGGGCCGCTTGTTCTGAAATCGGGGCACAAACTCAGCGCCGATCCGAGAGCCGAGATTCGCCTCAAGCCCGGATGCAACACCTGCATGGTGCGTAACGAGCACGTCGTCAACTTGAACACCAAACCAGTGCCCGCCGACTTGCCACTCGACACCGACATCCACATCGAAGGCGGCATTTGGACGACGCTCGCCAACATCGTCTCGAGCAACGGCAACGAACTCGGCCGGTCGTCGAAGGAGAATCCGGTCTTCGGCACGCACGGCGTCATCCTGCTGCAAAATGTCCGGGGTGTTTCGGTGAAGAACGTCACGGTGCGACAAAGCCGGCCGTTCGCCGTTCACTTGGCCAACGCACACGAGTTCACGATCGAGAACGTGACGCTGGACCAGACCCGCCGCGACGGCGTGCATGTCAACGGCCCCGCGAGCGACGGCCTCATCCGTGGCGTGCGCGGCGATTCGCACGATGACAACGTCGCGCTCAACGCCTGGGAGTGGAAGAACTACGCGCCGAGTTACGGCCCCATCGAGCGCATCGTCATCGAAGACGTCACCGGAGCGCCAGAGGGCGTGCCTGCGGCCAGGTCCATCCGCCTGCTGCCCGGCGTAAAACGATTCGATGATGGTACGACACTCGATTGTCCCCTCCGCAACATCACCCTGCGCCGCATCACCGACATCCGCGAATTCAAGTTCTACGCCCAGCCCAATCTGGAACTCGGCGGCAACAACGACTTCAGTGTCGGCATCGGCACGCTGGAGGACATCCGTTTCGAAGGACTTACATTCAACCGCCCCGGCGTCATCGAGCTTCACGCCGACACCGACGGGTTCACGATCGAGGACGCGACGCTCCAATTCCCGCTCACCCCCGATTGGCACCTCTTGGCCATCGGGCCGAAATCCCAAACGTACAAACACGCTGGCTCCGCCGATCCCGCCCAGTGGACCGAGATCTTCGCGCCGGACCTGGACTGCACCGTTCGCAACGTCACCGTCACCGGTGTCCGTACCCGCGATTCGCTGAGCGAACTGCCCATTGACCGGGTCGTCCGAGTCATCGAACAGAAACGCAACCTCAACTACCCCAAGACCACGCCGCGAGGCGGCACCGGCAAAGGCATCTGGATTCGCTGAAAGATGACAGGTTCACTCCCCATGAAACACCCTTTCGCCCTCTTCACCGCCCTGCTGCTCGCACCGCCGATGCGCTCTGCACTGCGCCGAGCCATCCGCCGTTCCTGGGCAGCCACCAGGCGGGCGCGATCCGGTGGATTGGGTAAATCCATTCATCGGAACGCAATCGGCGCGCTGGTTTTTCTTCACTCCGGCCGTCGCGCGGTTCGGCCTCTTGAAGCCTGCGCCGGATACGACGGGCTTTGGCGATTATGCTGGGGGGCGGGCAAACAATGGGTTATCGTTTTTCGGACACCACGGTTTGCATCTGGCGTGCCCTTGACTGCTCACGCAATCCTAATACAGCGTCCTCGCCGTGCGTGCGCCCAAGGACTGTTGCTCCGATTGGCAAGTCATAACCTTGGGCCAGCGCGATCGTATTCCGATTACGTGTTGCAGGGACGCCGGCCGGAAACGGCCAACGCCAGCATTCGGCGACCTGTGGGCCACAAGTCATTTTGCACCAGTTGTTTAGCGACAGAATGTGGTGTCTTCGGGCCGATTTCGCCCGGATCTGCGAGGGTGCTGAGCCGAGGAACGTAAGTGCTGTTTCTGGTGGCGAGCACGTGGGAAAACTGAGTTGGTTTTGCCCGATTGCAAGGTCGCTTTCGGACGTTTCCCGGCGGGCTTCAGCGAGTCCGTTTGCACAGAACAGCCGGAAGACGCCAATCGAGCATAAGACGGAGCCCACTCGACAGCGTCAAGCCTATCCGTCTTGAGGATGTGAGGAACTCCAGCCCCCGAATGCTCTTTGTAGGCCCACTTGACGTTTTCTGGCCATGGTCGCGTTGACTATTTTGGCAGCTTGACGCGCCACGCACTGGTGGTATCATGTAGTTCATGCCTGCGCTGGGGCCTCGTACCGGTGACGATTCAATGAGGCCGTTGAGCCTCCCGCCACCCCTATCAGCGAAACGCCAAATGGGGTTCGGGATCCCGATACGACGCTCCGCCGCTGTAAGATCGCCATGAGCTGCCGGCTCCAAAGCCCGGTTGTGCTTGATGCATGCGACGTGACGGCCCTGCTATGGTTCTACGGAGAGCGCGTCGAAGGGCCCTTCCCGAGCCGGGTTGTCGTCCAAGACTGCACGCTGCGGCGCGGGCGGGGCAACCCGCGTTTGGCCGTCTCCTTGGTAGGCCGCAAGCCCGGCCAATCCGGCCCATCGGTGATCCACGATGTATTGCTTCGGGGCAACGAGATCTGGGGCGATTTGTCGATCGTGGGAGTCGATGGTGCATGCCTGGAGAAGAATCACTTCTGCGAACCTGGTGCGGTCCTTCGCATCGAAGACAGCCCGGGACTCCAGCAGTTGCCAGATGGAAACCACCTGGGGCAGCGTCGCGTCCCATTCGCCGCGACAGGGCCGGAAGTGCGCTGAACAGCAACGATCATCCCTCTGAGGCGACAGAAGTTCCTCGACGCTCCACGGTAGGGTTCCATTTGCGCGAACATGCACCTCGCCGGAGTTCTCTCCCTGCAAAGGGGCTATGCGCGATCTGCTTGAAACCAGAAACTGCCCAGGATCCGAAGATCTCTGCGCAAGGTTCCGCTCGGCAAGCGGAACCTGTACCGACGGGCTCTCGTTTTTGAACGACGCCGAGAATTCCATTCCATGAACGTTGCATCGCGCGGGCCCGTGCTGCACAATGCACCCTGTGGTCGTAAACGCACCTTTTCATTGGAAACGACGAGATCATGAAAAGCCTGTTTTTGATTGTGGCGGTTTTCTGCTCCTTGTCCGCCGCCGCGCGGGAGGTGCCGGTGCGGACGCTCGAACTGCCGCCGGTCGACGGGAACCCACGCAACAGCGAGGGTGCCTTCGCCACGCTGAAGGACGGACGCATCTTGTTTGTCTATACGCACTTCACCGGCGGCGGTGGCGACCACTCGGCGGCCCACCTGGCTGGCCGGTATTCGTCCGACGGCGGCCGGACCTGGACGAAGGAGGACCGGGTCGTCGTGCCGAACGAGGGCGGCCTGAACGTCATGTCTGTAAGCCTGCTCCGACTGCGGAGCGGCGAGCTTGCGCTCTTCTACCTGCTCAAGAACAGCGAGCAGGACTGCCGCCCGGTGATGCGGCTCTCCACCGACGAGGGCGCGACGTGGGGCGAGCCGGTGATGTGCATCACGGACGAGGTCGGTTACTACGTTCTGAACAACGACCGCGCGGTCCAACTCGCGGACGGCCGGCTGGTGCTGCCGGTTTGCCTGCACTGGCCGCAGGGTGCGCCGAAGGCGGACTGGAACGGAACCTTGATGTGCTACCTGTCGGACGACAACGGCAAGACGTGGCGCCGCAGCAAAACCGCTCACCAAGGATACGACACGGCTGGCCGGCGCGTGACCACGCAGGAGCCCGGCGTGGTCGAGTTGAAAGACGGTCGCTTGCTGATGATCATCCGCGCCAGCGGCGGCTACCAGTACCTCTCGTGGTCGCCGGACGGCGGCGACACGTGGAGCCCGCCGGTGGCCTCAGACATCCAGTCGCCGGTTTCCCCTGCCACGATCAAACGCCTGCCCTCGACCGGCGATCTGCTGCTGGTCTGGAACGATCACGCGAACATTCCCGCAAGCCTGAAGAACCGGCGCGTGCCGTTGAGCACGGCGATTTCCAAGGACGACGGCAAGACGTGGCGGCATGTCAAGGTGTTGGAGGGCAATCCGCGGGGGCACTACTGTTACATCGCGGTTCATCCCGTGGACGACGCGGTGTTGTTGGGCTACTGCGCCATGTCCGGCCTCGGGCACTCGCGCATCACTCGCGTGCCCGTGTCGTGGCTCTATACCGACGCGCCCTCCATCACCGTCAAGCCGGAACCGCTATTGTTCGAGGAGGCGGCCAACGGACCGCTGGAGCGGCTGGAAACCCGTCTAGGCGTATGGACCGCTCAGGCGGGAGACGCCGAGGTCTACACGTACGCGCGCGGCAAGGGCATACGGCTGCAGGGTGGCGAGAATCGGGCGGTCACGCTGACGCTGCCGCGGTCGGTCGACGCCAGACACTTGAAGCTGGGCGTCGAACGCTTCACGTCGCGCGAGCCCTACGCAATGGTATTGGAAGCCAAGGTCGGTGACGCATGGCAGACGGTCTGGCAACAGGGCGAGAAGACGTCGACCGGAACCCCGCATCCTATCGCGACCCTCAAGAATGCCGATGTCTCCGCTTCGCAGTTCCGTTTTCGCTGCACGTCGAAACTCGGTGCGATCCTTGTTGACATGCCCGACGTTTGGCTGAACGGGTTTTTCAAGGATTGACCTTCTAGCGCAAGCCAAGCCTTTCGGCCGGTAGAGGTAGTTCCCGTTCCCGGCGCGGTCGAGTATCAACTGACACAAAGGCAGGAGTTGCAGTATGCAACCTGGTCGGACAGTGCTTATCGGCATAGTAATCGGCGTGTGGCTCACCGGTACGGTTCAGGCTGCCGAGTGGAGGATCCTTAAGCCCGCCTCGTCGCCGCAGGCGTATGCGGTGGCTGCGCAGGAGTTCCAGAAATTGTACGAGGCGGTGACGGGGACGCGGCTGGCAATCGTCAACGAGCCGGTCGCGGGAGCCAATCTTGTCGTGATCGGTGCAGACAGCGTCAACCTGTTCTGCCGGACCGCCGTCGAGCAGAAGATTATCCCGCCGTTGGGCGTGGGCGTGGACACGGATGGTTACCGGATCCGGTCAGCCGAAAGAGACGGGCGGCACTACCTTTTTCTCGCAGGCGGCAACGGGCGCAGCACGCTCTACGCGGTCTACGACTTCTTTGAGCGGCAGGCGGGATGCCGTTACTTCTGGGACGGTGACATTATCCCGAAACGGGCGGTGATCCAGATGGACGGACTCGACGTGAGCGAGTCGCCGCGGTTCGCGTACCGCGGTCTCCGCTATTTTGCCCATCGCAGCCTCGACCGATTTCAGGCGGAGCACTGGGGGCCGAAACAGTGGGAGCGGGAAATCGATTGGATTTTGAAGAAACGCCTCAACCTGTTCATGCTGCGCATCGGCATGGACGACGTGTACCAGAAAGCGTTCCCCGACCTTGTGCCGTACCCGCCGACCGACGCTCCCTTGCCTGAGGCGGTCGCACGCTCCTACGACGACCGGACGACCGCGTGGCCGCTTGAGTACCGGGGCGAACTCCGCAAGCACCTCCTGCGATATGCCCGTGACCGCGGGCTGATCCATCCTGAAGACACCGGCACCATGACCCACTGGTACAGCCGCACCCCGCACGCCTTCCTTGAAAAGGTCAAACCGGGGTTCACGCCGCAAGCGACCCGGGGTTATTCGGAAAAGACCGGGCTTGTGTGGGACATTCGAGACGACCGGAACCTCGACAACTACTGGAAACTCACCCAGGCGCACGTCGACCACTACGGGAGTCCGCAGATGTTTCACACCATCGGGCTCGCCGAACGCAACGTTTTCAACGACCGCGCGGACAACCTTGAGATGAAGCTCTATGCCTACCGCCGGATCGTTGCGAAGCTCCGCGAGCATTATCCGACGGCGCCTATGCTGATCGCCTCATGGGATTTCTACCATCCCGGCTGGCTGGGTCCGGAAGTGCAACGCCTTCTCGACATTTTAAACCCGGAGAACACTTTGATCTTCGACTATACGTCGGACCTGCCGCATTGGCATCATCAGGTGCCTGATTTTCGCCAGTGGGGCGTGGTCGGCAAATTTCCGTGGGTCTTTGGCATTTTCCACGCTTACGAATGGCAGAACGAACTGCGCGGCAATTACGACGCTATCCGCGAGCGGATGCCCGTCGCAGCCGCTGACCCGATGTGCAAAGGGTTCGTCTACTGGCCGGAGACCTCGCACAGCGACAGCCTGATGTTGGAGTTTTTCACGAAGAACGCCTGGCGGCCTGACAGGCTGACACCCGAGGCCTTGCTGCCTGAGTTCTGCCGCGACCGCTATCAGGAGGCGGCGGAACCGATGCTCGCGGCGTGGCGGGCGGCATTGCCGCTGATCAAGCTGCATGGTGAACTGCCGGCCGAATTCCGCAAGCTCGCAGCGTTCGCGGCACAGGCGGTGACGCCCGAACGGACCGGGGCGTTGGCGGCAAAGTGCGCGAAACTGGAGCCTGAGATGAAGGCGGTTTCCGCCCTTTGCCGCACGTTGGCGGAGTTGCCGTATGGGACAGGCAACGCGTTGGCAGACCGCGACGCGATCGATTTGGCGCGGACCGTGGCGGGGCGGACGTTCAGCGATGCACTCTACCGCTACGTGATCGCGCAGGGCGAGTGGGCGCAGGGCAAGGCCGATGCCGGGGCGGTGAAGGCGGCGGGCGAAAGGTGTACGGCCATTCTGACCGCGCTCAGTGACATCCTCTCGCTGCATGACGATTATTCGATGAACGTCTCCATGGCCAAACTTCAAGCCATCCATCCGATCAACCCTTGCTTCGAACAAACGCTGAAAGGCAACGCGGAGAACGGTTATTGCCGGACGTACATCTACGAACTGTGCAACGAGTGCTATCTGCCTCAGTTGGCGCTCTACACGAAGTGGGTCAATGACCGTGTGGCCGGCGGTGACAGGAAAAGCCCCCTGAAGCCCGCGCCCGCCTTGCCGATGAAAGCGGTGACGGATGCCTTCTACGCGAAGCCGTTGGCTGACATGGCCGCTTCCCGCGTTTCCCGCACGCGGGAAGCTTACCGGGGGTTGCTGGAGCGTCTGGCGGATACGACGCGGTAACACGGGAGGAAACCGTGATGAAGGACATGGCCAGCCTCGATTGGCGTTGTGGTCCGCCGGATTGGGATGGATCACACGTTCAACGCCAAGCATTGGCACACGGACCGCAGCTGAACACGGTGAAGTGAGTTTGGTTGCACGGGAACAGAGTCATCCCGCCATCGACGTCGCGCCGGGATAGTTGATGCGGCGATCGATTATCAGGCGAAGTACGGGTTCTGGCGACCGGTCGTCGAGCAGTCGGTCACGTCCTTTCTCAAGTGCGGCGATTTGCACGAAGGGTTCGCCCGCGTTCGATGCGCGGACTGCGGCCACGAGATGAGAGCAAACGCACGCAATCACACTCTGTTCTGCGCGGCGTTCTAGTCTTCCGTGAGGCGTGTGTAATCGAGCTTGATGCACAACAGACGCGGGACACGCGCTTGATCTGCAATCAGGCGGGCGGTAAGGTAGCTGTGTCGAGCCTTCTCGAAACGAAAACATGAGGCATGGAACATTGAGCAAGAGATCTTCTTCTCGAAAAGGCAATTGCTATGGCGAAGATACTCCTGACCTCGGCAGCGATTGCCGTCGTGCTGCTCTGCCGGCCGGTTATGCCCGCAGTCTTCAATATCAGCGATTATGGAGCTCGTGGTGACCGGCAGACCAACGACGCCCAGGCAATCCA
>JAAYEH010000157.1 GCA_012728855.1 Rhodopirellula sp.
CAGCCGGGCGGCGGAGCGACGATGCAGCGCGGGCTGTGGCCGCGTACTTGGCGCGGTGTCGCTTCGGGCACGCGGCTACAGAAACCGCAAGGGCTTTAGGATACCGTGACCACAGCGGCGTAGGGCGAGCGGTGCGTCGAGTGGAGGAGGCCACCGCTGAGTTGCAGCGAACGGTTCAAAGGTTGGAACGACGTCTTGCTAATCCGTAATCCCGGTCTGACCCCAAATCTTCCCTTATCGTCTGCGCTGTCGCGATGACGGGGCGGTCTCGACGAGTTCGATATCGATGGTGTTGTCTCCCTCGGTGACCGTGTAGGACAACCCGCTCGTTGCCGCACTTTGATAGTTCGCGGGAATTGCCGGCTTGGTTGCGGGGGGCTGAGTCCGCCTTGCCCCGGATCCCGCCGCCTGCATCATGGCGTCGTACTCAGCCTCCGACAATTCCTCTTCGGCCGGCGGCGAAACCGTCACTCGGTAGGCGACCGCGGGAATGCTGCTCCCCTTGCCTCCGATCGACAACTGATATTCTCCATCCTCTTCGACCAGCCCGGCGGCCGTCTGCCCTTCGTCGGAAATGAAGGCCACCGTCGTTCCCGGCGGCACCGGTTGACCGTTAAAGGTGACCGTTCCGCTGACGGTGCCCGTCGGACCCGACTCGCCGCCGGAACCGCATCCGGCGCAGAGCGCCAAACCGAGCGCGCCGAACAGCATCCAGAACCCCTCGTGCCGCGCAAGCGATCGTGCCATGATCCGCAATCTCCCGGAAATCCCGTTCAAGCAATGCAAAACGCCCCTGCCTCATCCGGCCCGGCTCAGAATTCGGGGACGGGCTGTCCATCGGCGCGGTCGGCGAGAAATTTCAGCGTCTCCAGCTCCATGGTATCGCTCAAGAATCGCACACTCGCGTCGGTGAGGCAGCACTGCGCGCCCCCCGGGTGCGCTGAGATCAACGGGTTGTTGGATCCATGAACCTCGGCGATTCCCGGCAGGTTAAACGTGCGAGTGCCAACGGGGTAGCGGATGGCGGTCAATTGATAGAAGCGGTCGATGGTATTCGCGGCGCTCGTCGAATCGGCCGTGGTGATCGTGGCCGTTGAGGAACACGACACCGACCATCCTTCGGGCCAACTGGTGTCCACGTGCCGGTTCGTTCCGGCGGCATCCACGGCCCAATCAGACGCCTCGCCGAGAATCATGGTGTTCGAGGTGCCATCGGTACACTCCGCAATCCTGACTACTTGGTTGGGTACGAGCATGCCGCTTCCCGCGACAATGCCGGTTGTTGAACCGTAGGAGCAGCACGCACGATAGCGCCTCGGCACGTAACTTCCCGTGGTCTCCACCGCTCCCATGATGCCCGGATACGACGCCATGCACGAGGAGGGGGTCGTGCCGGTGTTGAACATGGGCAACGGGCTGGACGGGCAGCGAAAAGCGGGCATCGGGAGGTCGTGGATGTTGATCGGCGTGCCTCGCAGGTTGACATTCCCGCCCACGTAGCCCTCATGCTGGCCGTAATTTCCCTTTTCCGTCCACGGATAGTTGTCGGCCAGCGCGCTCTGCTCGATGTAAGCGAGAATCCGAACGTAGAACGACGCCCCCCAACCAGTATTATTACGGCCCGGCCGGGCTCCGATCGGCATCGCTCGGAACGTATCGTGATAGTTGTGGAACGCCAACCCGAGTTGTTTGAGATTGTTGCTGCACTGGGCGCGTCGCGCCGCCTCGCGCGCGGCCTGCACGGCCGGCAGCAACAGCGCGATCAAAATCCCGATGATTGCTATGACGACAAGCAACTCAACGAGCGTGAACCCTCGCGTTCGGTACTTCACCATCTCAGTCGCTCCTTAGAGAAAAGAATAGTGCCGGCAGAGCAGCCAAGACCCATCGCCGCCATTGTAGGCATGAGGCATGGGCACCGTCAACCCCTTGCATGAGGGAGTCAAGTCAGAAACGTCAGCAGCCCGGCTGCTAGCATCGCACGAATTCCGGGGACACGAACAGATAATGACACACTGGGAAAGGATTTGGTAGATTCCCGGCATGCCAAGGTTAGCAAGTCATTCCGGGCCTGCCGCATCACGTTACGCAGCGCGGGAATCGTCGGCAGCAGACGTTTTTCTGTGACGAGGATTACTCGGCCTACAGGGAACTGATGGCCCAGTGGTGTGCAGAGCGTGGCGTTGCGATCTGGGCCTATTGCCTGATGCCAAATCACACTCATCTGATCGCCGTGCCGCAATCGGAGGACGCGCTGGCGCGGGCCATCGGCGAGGCTCACCGACGATACACGCGCCGGATCAACTTCCGCGAGAAATGGCGCGGCTACCTATGGCAGGGGCGTTTTGGTTCGTTCGTGATGGACGAGCCGTATTTGGTGGCGACGGCACGATACGTGGAGTTGAATCCGGTGCGGGCTGGTCTGGTGTCCGATGCGGGAGACTGGCGTTGGAGCAGCGCAACAGCACACTTGTCAGGGCGCGACGATGGTTTGGTGCAAGTTGCTCCGCTGCTGGCGATGGTTGCCGATTGGCGCGGCTTGTTGAATAGTGCGACGAGCGGAGGAGGAGCTACGTGATTTGCGAGAGCACGGCCGTACTGGCTACCCCTTGGGCAATGCGACGTTTGTGGAGCGTCTGGAGCGAACGGTCGGTCGCAGGCTCCGTCCTGGAAAATCAGGCCGGCCATCGAAATTACTCAAACGACCAAAATCGGTTCGTGTCCCCGGAATCGTGTGTCCCCGGAATCGTGTGTCCCCGGAATCGTGTGTCCCCGGAATCGTCCCCGGGTTGATGAAATGAATTGGACTCAAAGAAAAGGGCTGCGCGTGCGGGGACACCGAGGCCATCCGGTGGTCCGGCGAGCGCTGATCCGTTTTGCCGCATGGCTTAGAAGGGAGTACGATTTCCCGATTCGGGTACCTGTCTATCTGTTTCCGAGTGACCATATTATCACGGCGGATGGACACAAGGTAAGCGCCTCGTTCTTTGCCCCGTTTCGACGTGACGAGGAACCTCTCGTTCGCATTGCTACGGGCGACTATGTTTGCCTTAGGAATGACCGAGGGCGGGACGATGCACTTGCTGCGTTCATCAACTCTTTCGCGCACGAGATTGTCCATTACCAACAATGGGTGGCAACTGGGCGGACATGGGAGCGCGGCGTTGCGGTTAAGGCAGACGCGATCCTGCGAAAGTATGCAGAGAATACCCAGCGGCCTTAATTGACATGGGGTGGAAAGGACGTTCACGCAATGAAATGGATTAAATGCGACAAATGGATGAAATGTGACAGGCACCATATTTAGCCGCGTTGGGTAGTTTACGCAAAGCCGCAGCGTGCTGCGGTTCGGCTGGAATGGGGATAGAATCCGTTGTCCTTCTTCAACCGCGTGAAACAGGGCGCGACTTGCAGAATTCCGGCAAAATCAGGCCCATCGACGCCACTGCGCGTCGATGGGCCTGTCGTGTTTCTTGCGGCTTCGCCTGCACCCCGGCGCCTTGCATACCGGCGGCTCCGGCTTCCGCGCCCGGCGAGGCCAGCGCGCATCCGATCCGCTACAACAACGGCGAAATCGAGCTGACCGTCGCCGATCTGGAGGCTCCCGGGTTCGGGTTACCCTGGACACACGCGGGTTTACACCAACCAGGCCACACTCAACCACGACTACGGCAACGGCCACAACTGGTCGGTCCTCCAGTGGGCCCATATCGTCGACCTGCCCGCCGACGGCTCGACGGTGGTCGTCGTTTTCAACGCCCGGGAATCCTACAGGTTCGATCACGTCGAAGGCGTTAGGGCCTTTAAGAACCGGTTGAATCGTCTGGCTCTTGACTCTTGACCCTCGACTCGAGACCTCTAGCCCCCATCGGTCACCGTCGACGCGCCGAGCGTCTGGTTGCCGCCGGCGTGCTGCCCCTGGGTTTCCGACGGCTTCTGCAGGAATTCCGGCAGGGTCACACTGTCGTAGAATCCATAGGCGGGCTGTTCGCTCGCTTTGCGGAGCACGCTTTCGAGGTTTTCGCCTTTCTTGATCGTCACGATAAACCCGATGTTCGTGCCGGCGGACTCCCACATCGGCTTTCCCTGGTAGAGAAACTTGAGCCAGGTGCGGTATTCCTTGACCTTGTAATCGCCCGAGTGCCAGAAGGAGATCTCCTTTTCCTTCGGGCCCTCCACACCGGCGGCCACCTCGACCGGCGCGTTGGCTTGGATCGGGCAGTTCATGGCGGCGAGTTTCTTGGTCAACGCTTCGGACACTCGCGTTCGGTGCGGCTCGGCAATCCCGCTGACGTTCAGCTTGACGGGCGTGCCCTTGCGGAACACAAAGATATCGGCCTGATTCTTCGCCCGCTCGAGCAGTTCCACCGCCTCGGGGTGAGGTACGCGGACGGCGGCGAGCATGCCTGGAGTATTGAAACCGGGAGCTGCGAGGAACGTGGTCTTCCCGACGGTGCGAACATGCTCGGCGCCTCGGTACTGCCAAAGCTTGATCTGAGATTCCAACGCGACGAGGAATTGCTTGTTGGCCAGGATGTAGCCGTCGTCGGGGAAGTCGATCGCACCGTGAATGCCGATGCCCGCCGGACTGAAATTCTTCTCCAACGCACCGGTCGCCGTATCCCACGCAAGTATACGGTTAAACGCGATACAGCCGATCTTGCTGCCCGAAGGGCTGAAGGCGGCGAAGGGCCACTGCAATCGTTCCGGCGTTTCCGCCGAAGCGGCAACTTCGCGCTTTGCGATATCGAACAAGCCTACCCGCTCCGCCGTGCAAAACGCGATCCACTTGCGATCGGCGCTGATCGCCGGCACGGAGGTATTGCTCAACTGCAAGTGGCACAGAGGCTGCATCGTGGCGATATTCCACAACGCGAGTATTCCGCCCCGGCTGCATGTCGCCAAGGTGGCGGCATCGACGAATTCCGCCCACATCACGTCGCGATCGGCGCCCTTGGCGTCGTCGTAGGGAGTCCAGACCATCGATCGGGCGATTTCCGTTCCGCTGACGGCCCACACCTCCAAGCGATCAAGGTTGCCCATGCCGAATTCATCCCGCCGCATGACGACGTGCTTGCCGTTGTCGTGCAACGCGATCGGCGCCATCTGGCCCGCGCCCGTGCCGGTTTCCACCACGCGGCCGCGCTCGATGTCGCACATCAGCAATCGCGAGGTCGCGTTGGAACCGTGCTTCGCCAGCGAGTAACCGACCACTGCCTTCTTGGCGACCATGTTGATCGCCATGCCGCTCATCTTCTCGAAGAAATCGATCTTCTTGGGCAGTGCCACGGATTTCGGGCGAAAGTCAAAGCTGGGGGTGACCGGCGGAGTGATCTTCCACTCGGTGTCGACCGGCGCCAGGGCGACCGTCTCCGACGCCGCCCAGTTCACGGCGATGATGCGAGGTTCGCCGCCCATCGCCGGTCGTGCCGGCGCCGGCATCACCGGGGCAGGCATCACCGGGGCCGGATTGGCGGGCATCGGTGTGAACGGGCTGGCCTCGACGGGCTGAAAGGGGCTTTCCGCGCTGCGGTTGGCGAGGTACTCCTGGTCGGCCTTGCTGAGCTTGTCGACCGCGATCGTCATCTTCTGACCATCTTCGCGGAGGAGAATAGCGTTGCCACCTTCGACCGAGACCAGTTTTGCGTGTAGTTCGAAACGACCCGTCGCGTCGGCCCACGTGCGAATATCCTCCGCACGGACGGTCGCGGCCATCACCACGCCAATCCCGACAGTCAAGAGAATGCCCCCAGTGGACAGCCGATGCCGTGACATTTTCTTTCTCCTCAATACTTCGACCGTGTCAAGAACCTGAGCCCCAGATTCGACCGCCCTGATCTGGCTATCCCTTGTCGCCCTTGCTCGCCGGCAGAGCCCGACGCCGTTTCACCAAACAAGATGAGCGTAGCAAGAAAGCGGAACGACTGTCAAGAAAAGCCCGGAATCTCAGAGGCGTAACCGTTCACGAGGCGGGCGGGGACTGGTCCATTTTTCGGCGGCGCAACGTATTTTGGCACCAAAGACGCTGACCGAAAACATGGACCTGTCCCCTTCCTCCCCGCCTCGTGAACGGTTACCCCGAGGCTTCCCTTCCACGTTCGTTTGCCCTGCCATGCGGTGACGGTTCGTGACGGTTGCAGCAGCGACGAGAGAAGGTACGATACGGGCACGCAGGCCGTCCGTTGCCCTGCATGTTACCTACCCCATCCACAGAAATCCCACTGCCATGTCACCTGCCACGCTTCGTCTATTGATCCTCGGCGCCCATCCCGACGATGCGGAATACCACGCGGGCGGCTTGGCCGCGATCTATCGAGAAAAGGGGCACGAAGTTCGCCTCGTTTCCATGACCAACGGCCAAGCAGGCCATTTCGAGCGGCCGACCGAGCAGTTGGCCCGCATTCGCCGCGAGGAGGCCGCAGCGGCCGGACGAGTGATCGGCGCCGAGTACGTGACGTGGGACATCCCCGACGGCGAGTTGGTCGCCGACATCCCCACGCGTCAGCGCGTGATCCGCGAGATCCGCACCTGGCGTCCCGATCTCGTCCTGACGCACCGGCCCTGCGACTACCACCCCGACCATCGCGCTGCCGGCCAGTTGGTCCAGGACGCCACATACCTGGTGACCGTGCCGAACGTGCTCCGCGACACTCCCCCCCTCAGTCGCGACCCGGTCGTCGCCTACATGCCCGACCTGTTCACCAAGCCATGCCCGCTCGCCGCGGATATCGTGCTCGACGTCAGCGACCGTGCCGCGACCATCCTGGCCATGCTGGCCTGCCACCGCAGTCAGGTCTTCGAGTGGTTGCCTTATGCCGAGGGCATTCTTGATCAGGTGCCGGCGGACGACGCGGAAAGGCTTCGTTGGCTCGAATCATGGTATCGCGGCCACGTGCGTCACCGGGCCGAACGATTCCGTGAAGAATTGGTGAACGCCTACGGCGAGCCGCGAGGCCGGCAGATCGAATTCTGCGAAGTGTTCGAGCTGAGCGAATACGCGGCTTCTGCCGACCTTGAGCGTCGGCAGGAGCTGTTTCCAGGCGCCGTCTGCCGGCCCCCCCGCCCCTCAGCGGCCGCCACACCGGCGCATCGCGAGTGACCGGCACCTTCGTGAATCTGCTTGGGACAATAGACAAGCCCGTCCAGCCGGTAGTCGATGCTGGCGGCGAGCGGAACTACCTCCTAGGTTACGGCGTCCAACTCCTCCCGCAGAGACACGAGCATGTCCTCGGGAAGGTCAATTCTCAGGCACACCTCGTCACCGGTAATTTCGGCGACCTCGACACAAATCCTCTCGTCGATTACAACTCCCTCGCCTTCACTGCAATCGAACGTTTTCATTTCGATTTGCTCCGAAATGCGACCAGAACCGGCTCGACAGAACGGCGAGAATTCGTCCGGGAGATAAGAAAGTGGCGGGCGGCATGGGAAAACGGCAGGTTGCCGGTGCTGGTCTGGGATAATCGGTTTGCCCCTCGATCCGCCTGATCTTACCGAAGTCTGACAGGAATTGGAACCCCTGGTTTCCGCTAGTGGTCCGTGGTGTCAGTGCTAGCAGGCCGAATTCCTTGCTCCACCGGGAGATCGTGGGCTTTAATCAAGCGGGAACGGCCGTTCCCGAGAAGCGGGTCACTGAGAAACGCGAGCCAGTTCTGCGAGACGATCAGAGAGGCTACTTGGTAGTATCCGGCTCGTCGGTCGAATTTGCCGACCGTCGGATGGCATCGTAGACCTCACGGCGATGCACGGGCACTTCTTTGGGAGCTACGATTCCCAGCCGCACCTTGTCGCCTCGGATCTCCACCACCGTCACGATGATGTTCTCGTTGATGACGATCGTCTCATTGAGCTTCCGGGTCAGGACGAGCATTGTCGACCTCCTTGCTCAGTTGTGGTGCGACAGTCAGAAGTGGAACGTCACCCTGCGACCAGAGCAGAGCTTCTAACCCCAGTCTACCCAGCGAAACTGAAATATCGCTGGGATTTTCTGCCATGCGGGCCGCTGTGTCCGGCAGCAGGGTCCACTTGTATCGACGGGGTAAACCTTGCGGGCAATTGTTCCTAAGAAAAAAGAGGGGGGGCAGCGACCATTCTGCCGACGGGCGGCTTGGGCCTGCCGAAACTCTTTCTCCGGCGGCGGGTTCAATGGAAAGGGGACCCTCACTTGCCCGGAGGTAAGACAGGCAGCAACCTCCGAACCACGGAAAGGTCTGTACGGTCCTAGCATTCGGAAGACGCGCAGAATCGGTGTTCTGGCGAGGTGCCTGCCCCCGTTTTGTCAGGGTCTCTTACAGCTTTGCATCGGGAAAGGCATCTGCTACAATGCTGGCCCCACCTGCCAACACTTACCCACCAAGGCGTTTGCATTTTCGAATTCCTGAGCGAGGCATCGCAATCTGGCCATGGACGAGCCGGTTGAGACGCTCTCTCAAAACTCTCCCACTAGCTCCCCAGTGCTGAGACAAGGATGGCCCCAGTGTTGCTTCACGACGCTTTCCCACGATCCATCAAGATCCTCCTCGTGGAGGACAACAGGATGCAGACCCTCGTTATGAAGGCTGCACTGGCAGAGTTGCCACAGCTTGATCTGCTGGCTGTGGCGAAAGACGGATTCGAAGCGCTAGCCTTTCTGCGGCAGCAACTTCAGAGCGGTGATGGATCGCTCCCGGACGTCATCTTGCTTGATCTCAGCATGCCGAACATGGACGGCTTCGAGGTCTTGGCCGAGGTGAAGTCTGTTCCTCTTCTCCGCAGGATTCCGGTGGTTGTCTTCAGTACAAGCGGCGATCAAGAAGATGTTGACAGAGCTTACGAAGAAGGGGCAAATAGCTACGTCCTCAAGCCGGCCAGGCTCGACGATTTGAAGCAGTCGCTCGAGCTCGTTGCCACCTATTGGTCGGCGGCCACACGCCTTCCGACCCACACGCCGATGTCCGTCTGATTCCTCTGGCGGGCGAAAACTTCAGTCACAGCGATGGGTCACTGCTTGACGCGCCTCCAGAAAATCATTCGAGGGCTACGATCGTCACCCGCCAGAAGACCATAGACTTCCAAGAACCTGTTGTCCTGCACGTTGTACGCATAGTAAAAGGGGCCGGGAAACTCGTGGCCCTTGGAAGGCCCTGTGATGGGGACGATTTTGAAGTAAACGAAGATGCGAGCCATGCCGCTCTTCTTCAGCTTGTATTCGGACCGGTGCTGGCCGACGATGTTTCCGTCCGCGTCGTAAACGGTGACGGTCGTCTTGCCGGCCTGATGAGTCTTGACGCGACGCGATTGTTTTGCCTGGTCGGTATCCTGAGCCAATTCCCAGGATCCCTCGACCTGGGCATACTCTTCCTCCGACGCCTCAGGCAGGTCGAACAGTTTCTTCGCGGCCTCCGCGTCTCTTGTCAGAGCGGCAGCTTCTTTCGCGAGAGCGGTACCGGCAAAGAACCACATTGCCAGGACCAGTGAGCATGTCGTTCTCATGATAGGTACCTCCGATGTGTTCAAGAAATGTGACCGGGACACGCAGCGCCTGTAGGGGAGCCAATTGTCCTCCGGTTGTCAATCTCCTGCCGCCGATCCTTTCTCGTTTATTCCGAAAATCAGAAGCTGCCTTAACCCAAAAGGGATGGACATGCGTTAGCGGATAGTCTGGTTGACGCTCGGGCGCCGGCCGGCGTCGTGTAGTCATCGATTATCGCCGGCGTCATCGGCCGGCTTGCGGAGGCTTTGCCAGACCTTTATCTTGAATCAGGCTGGACCCCGTCCTGACAATCTTGAACATGACCTGGAAATGACACGGGAGGGTGTGGTGAATAGTCCAAGACGGTCCTCGTACAGTACACCGGCGCTTCTCGTGACGCTGGCGGTTCTCTTGACCGTGGGCGGTCGGACAGCCGATGCCCAGAAGGATCCTTTTTTCGCCTACCGGTCTTTCTGGCCGGAGTTCGCCGCCATGCGGCAGTTTAAGGACGCGGGCGTCCAGACGGTCTGCATCTTCGCCGCCAACACCGACAACTCGCTGGGCCAGCCGTACTGCAAATACCCGCCGGTCTGGCGATGGTTTGGCAAGTATGATTTCGACTCGCTGAACAAGCAGTATGACGACGTGCTCGCGGTCAACCCGGACGCGGACTTCATCTGCATGATCGATCTGAACACCCCGATTTGGCTCCAGCGTCAACTGGCGCTGCGCGGGCAGAGCGCGGAGTGCGAGAGCTTCACCATGCTGAGCTGCGCCTGCGCCAATCCGGCCTGGCGCAAAGCGACGGGCGAGTACTTGGAGGCGGTTATCAAGCACATGGAGGCTCGGTACGGCGACCGCGTCAGGGCCTATCTGCTGGCCTGCGGCCAGACCGACGAGTGGATGGACTATAGTCGCGGTGTGGCGGGGCGGGCCAAAACGGAGGCATGGAAGGCCTGGCTGCAAGCACATGGCAAGGCGGACGTGCCCGTCCCCGCACTGGAACGTCTCGACCGCGCACGGTTCGACAATCTGATCCGCGATCCCGTTACGGAACAGGATGTGGTGGATTACGCGCAGTTCACGGGCGATATCATTGCCGACACGGTGCTCGAATACGCCGCCAAGACCCGGTCGCTCATTCCGGAGCAACGCCAGATCGGGATGTTCTTCGGATACCTTGTCGAATTGACCAACGAGCGCATGGTCTGGGCGGGGCACTTGGAGTATGAACGACTCTACCGTTCGCCGGACATCGATTTCTTTATCAGTCCGGGCACCTACGGCGACCGGCCGATGGGCGGCGGCAGCGGCTTCATGGTGCCCAACGGCACTCGCCGTCTGGACAACAAGGGGTTCCTGCACGAAATCGATCATCGCACGCCGACCTACAATGTCAAGCTGGACGAGTTCGTGTCGATCGGCTGGATGGTGCCGTGGAAGGATCAGGCGGAGACGGATGCCGGGTTGAAACGCGAATTCGCCCTGGCGATCATCAACCAGACCTCGCTCTGGTGTTTCGACATGTGGGGCGGGGTATTCCAGACCCCGGAAACCATGAAACGGATCGCCGAGAGCAAAAAACTGTGGGATCAATATAGCCGGACACCGCTCAAGAGCCGTGCGGAAGTGGCGATGGTCGTGGATCCGCACAGTGCGCGATACCTCAACGATCGCCATGCGGACATCCCGCAGATCTACCAGCGCACGCGAAACAAACTGAACCGCCTCGGCGCCCCGTTCGAGATCTTTTCCTTCAACGATCTTTCACGGGCCGATCTCAAGCAGTACCGACTGTTGGTTTTTCCCGGGCTGTTTGTGGTCACGCCGGAAAAGCTGGAGGTGCTCGAGAAGCATGTCTTTCGCGACAATCGCATGGTGTTTTTCGCCTATGCGCCCGGCATCTGCGACGGCAAGAGCCTGGATCCGGCACGGATAAAAACGCTCACCGGTGTTGGATTCAAGACACCCGGCGTCAGCACGACGCAACGGGACGATTGGAAAGCCGTTTACGTGCCGGGCTACGCCGACATCACCCCGCAGTCATTGCGGCAGGCGGCGGTGCAAGCGGGTGTGACGATCATCTGTCAGGACGAGGTTCCGGTTTACGCCAACGAACGTCTGGTGGCGATCCACATGGCCCGGGGCGGCGAGAAGACCATCACCCTGCCGGACGACTGCCGGCAGGTGCGGGAACTCTACACCGGGCAGGTGATCCCCGTTTCCCGGCGGCGATTCTCCTACACGTTCCAGACTCCCGATACGGCGTTGTTTGAAATGATGCCCTTCAGTTCCGAAAATACCGCCTTGCCGGATAATTGAAGTGCTGCGTATTCTGAAGAATGACTACCTCCGCCCGGCGGTCAACGATACGGAGAACCACCATGGATCGAGGGCAGTTCTTGGGACTGTCGGCCGGCGCGGCGGGCGCCGGTTGCCTTGGAGCCGCCGTTGCCGCAATCGGTGGTTATCGATCCATGAACACAATGCCAATAAGAACCGGCTGGAGCCGCCGACGCTTCCTCCAGGCCGGACTGGTCGGTGCCGCCGCGGCCTGGGGCGTTGCGGGCCGCACCGCAAGGATGTAGTTCTTCCTTGGCATCGATGTCTCCTTCATCGCATCTTGCGGGTGATGCACATGCCCCAACGCGAGGCGTCGACCAACACGCTTTCCAGAGCGGGATTCTCCGTAATCGCTTTGAAGTAGTCGTCCATCATGTCGGCCTGGCCTGACGAGTCGTGGGCGATGATCAGTCCACCCTTGCGAACCAGCGGAAGCAGTTTTTCAAGATAATCGCAGAAACCCTCCTTCTCGGCGTCGAGCAACACGACATCGATCGGCCCCGCGAGCCTCTTGATCGTCTCGTGCGCATCCCCCTCGACGAGCGTCACGAGATCTTCGACTCCCGCACGCCGAAAGTTCTCTTTGGCCATGGCAATGCGCTGGGGGTCGATCTCGTGCGTTGTCAGTTTGCCGCCTGTCTCGCGAAGTGCGAGACAGAACCACATGGCGGAGTAGCCGTTTGCCGTCCCTAGTTCTGCCACATGTTTTGCCTCAAGGGCCTCGGTGAACATACGCATGAGTCGCCCGTCTTCGGGAAGGACGTTGCCCATGCCGCGCGTTTGGTTGTCCTGCATGTCCTCCATGACTGCGATGATCTGTTTCTCCGCGGCGTCGCGCGGCCGGGGATGGCGCGTGAGCCACTGGCGCGATACTTCTTCCGCCGTCGGACGAGGCCGTTTCTTCCCAGTGGCCGGGGGCTCCGCTTGAAGCGGGAATTCCGCCACGAAAAGCAACAGAATCACGGTCGCCAGGCACATCGTTCGGTAATAGATACGCATCCTTCTTCTCTCCAGCTAACCAAGAGTCGCCGTCGATTCCTCCATCCATTCGCTCAAAGATGATCGCTTCCAGCCGGCCCGAAGTCAAACGCCTGCGGGTCAAGCGTGCGGCTCGTATACCGAAAGAACTGAGGATGCCCAATACAGTCCGGTTGCACCGCGTGCCGCGCGTGCCTCCAGAGAGGGGCTGTCGAGCGTTCCTTGATGTAGACACAATGGATAAGCAGAAAGAACTGCCCGACGTAATCCCTGCTGAAGCTTGTTGCTTCGGATGGCAGGAATCGCTCACTTTGCTGGCGAAGCTCGTCGAGGCGGAGATTCCGGATTAGGATCGGACTGCACGCGGCAAGCCTATTTCTGACATTCACTTCCGCATCGGGGGAAAGAGATGGCGACGAGCGCAGGTTACGAAGACCTCTGGCAAGACTTTCAGCAGCATGGATACCTGATAATCCGGCAGTTGCTGGACTCGACCACGGTGCATGCACTCCAGGAGACGATCGATAAGATCATGCTCGGCGATGCGGATTAAGCACTGGGATCCACCTAATGACTCGACTCCGTGGTCTGATCTTGACTCTTGTATTGCTGCTGCTGTGTTGCGACCCAACGTCGGCAGGCGAAGCCGCGGCGACTTCGTCGGTTGCCGATGGCGTTGCCGCCACCGGCGGCCAACCAGGCGATGCCGTGTACGCCCTTGGCACGGAGGTCCAGTTGGTCGTTGACGACGTGCTGCTGGCACGCAAGAGCGGGGTGGTGCGGCGGGCCCATGCCTGCCGGAAACGTGCCGCGCCGGTGCTGGTGTCGGAGAAGCCGTGGGAACAGTATCTCAAGGGAACCGACCAGCGCGTCTACGTTTACGGTACCGTGCTGCCAGAGGAGAAGACCGGCCGGCTTCGCCTCTGGTACAACCGCGGGTCGAAGGCGCTTTATGCCACGTCGGCCGACGGAGTCCACTGGCAGAGGCCCGAGTTGGACCTGATCGAATACGGTGGATCGAAGAAGAACAACATCGTGTTCTCCCATTTCCACAGCCCGAGCGTTGTCTTCAATCCGCGGGCCGAGGCCGATCACCGCTACGTCATGCTGGGCTGCGGCAGCCTGACCGGCCGGGGCTATTACGCCGCCCATTCGCCCGATGGTCTCCATTGGAAACTCTACCCCCGCAACCCCATCCTTCCCAGCTCGGATACGTGTACCCTGGCACTGGACGAGCGGGCCGGCGAGTACCTGGCCTTCCACAAGCGGACGCACGAGTATCGCGGCCATAGCCGGCGGCTGGTCTACCTGGCCACGAGCCGCGATATGCAGCAGTGGTCCGAGCCCAAACTCGTGATGGCGCCCGACGCGATCGACGACGCCCAGGTCGAGCGAGAAGGAGGACGTTACTCCCAGTTCTACAATATGTCGGCCTTCCGCTACGGCGACCAGTTCCTGGGACTTGTCACCCATTTCCGCTACACCGGCCCGCCGCCCCGGCGCGGGCCGCTGCAGAGCGGCGACGACGGTCCGATCGACGTGCAATTGGTCCACAGCCGCGACGGCCGCACGTGGCACCGTTGCGAAGATCGCTCGCCGGTGATCCCCAACGGCCCGCACGATTACGACGCCGGCTGTGTGTTGGGGGTGAGCAATAGCTTCGCCATCCTCGGCGACGAGATCTGGTTCTACTACTCGGCCATCACCACCACGCACGGCGGCTATGTGCCGGACAAGAAGATCACGGTGGCCGCCGCCCGCTGGCGGCTGGATGGAATGGTGTCGTTGGACGCTGGGCCCGAGGGGGGCACGATGGAAACGGTGCCCGTGCAGTGCTCCGGCGACCGCCTGCTCGTCAATGCGGAGGCCGGCGGCGGCGAGTTGACGGTGGCCGCGCTCGATTTGCAGGGCCGCCCGCTGCCGGGACTGTCCGAGAAGGAATGCGTGCCCATCCGCGGCGACGGGGTCCGGCAGAGCGTCCGTTGGGAGAAGCAGGACCGCTTGCCGGCCGCAACGCCGATTCGACTGCGGTTCACATTCCGCAGCGCCAAGCTATATGGTTTTTCCGTCGTCGAATCGAAAAAGGACAGCGGGCCTATTGAAATGTGAATCCCTCCGATTTCAGGAACGCTTCGGTCTGACGCAGCGCCTGTTCGTACAGTGCGCGGTCGCGCATCAGGTAACCGTGTGCGGCGCCCTCGGTCGGCATAAGTTCGCAGCGGTTGCCGGCCTTGAGCATGGCGTCGCAGAACGTCTGCGCGCCCGAAAAGGGGGTCACGGTGTCGCCCGTACCGTGGAAAATGATGGTCGGCGCCACGCCGGGCCGCACGCGGTGCAAGGGAGATAGCTCCTGCCATCGCGCGCCGATCTTGGCGTTGCCGTAGCCTGCCGGCGACGTGTCGATGACGGGGAAACACAGGACCATGGCGTTGGGCAGGCATGACACCGACGTGTCCTCAGCCGGCTCGTCCACGCCATCAAACAGCGCCGTGCCCGCCGCGATGTGCCCGCCCGCCGAACCGCCGTTGGCGATGATCTTCTGAGGGTCGACGCCGAGTTCCGCTGCGTGCGCCCGCACGTACCGCATCGCCGACCGGCCGTCTTTTACGCAGTCGAATACCGTGGTCCCGGAACCGGGCTTGACCAGGCGGTATTCGACACAGATGGCAACGAAGCCCAGCTTCGCGAAATGGGCGGCGAACGGATACTGGCGGCGCGGCTGCAAACCGGTCCAGCCCCCGCCGTGAATCGAGAGAAAACAGGCCCGGCGATCCGTGGCCTGAAGACCTTCCGGCTCGAAGACGTTCAGGTGCAAATCGCGTCCGCCGACCCTCTTATAGACCAGAACTCTCGTCGGTTCAAGTTTCGCGGCGAGTTGGCCGACATAGTCGAGTGGCGTCGGCGGCGTTGTTTGTGCATGCATCCTCCCGATGCCGACCATCAATAGGCCAGCGACGCCAATCATACGCAACAGTGTTCTCATGAGTGCAACCTCGGCTATTGTCACGATTGATCCACACGAGGCGCGATCTCAGGCAACGCGCTCTCGTCGACAATGGCGCCGACCTCCCGCAGCCGTTGGCGAAGCTGGGGGACATCGACTTCCGAGAAGGCAGCGCCGACACCGACGACCTGGCGCGCGGCGATTCCACTGGCCTCCCCCATAGCCATGCAGGGAGCCATGACCCGAACAGGCCCCAAGACCTGGCGCTCGACTGAGACCGCTCGGCCCGGACAGACGAGATTGCGGATTGGGCGAGGGACCATGACGCAATAGGGCAGCGGTGTGTTCAGCCCCTTCTTCACGGTGTAGCGATAGCCCCGGCTGGCATCGTCCGTGGCAAATGGCTGCACGCTGGGCTTCTTGGGATCGGGCAGATCCCAACCGTACATGCTGAAGCCGATGGTGTCGGGAAACTCCTTGCCTTCGGATAGGTCACGGACGGTCATCGTCGAGTCGGCGACGATCCGCCGCGTTTCTCGGACCCCCAGCAGCGGCGCCACCGCCTTGAGCCTCGCGCCTTCAAAGCCCGGCACGTGCTCGCGGAGAATCGCCACGAGTTTTTCGATCTCTTCCCGACCGCGGATCATCCCTTCCGTGACGGATCCGCCGTCCGTGCCGTCGACGCCGACCAGGCGGATCGTGTTGACGTAAAACGTATCCGGGTGAGTCAATTGAGTGCAAATGAATATGTCGTAAGGAAAGGGCCAGACTCCCGCCGCGCGAAGCTCGCGGATCTTGTTTCTCAGCTTGGGATCTCGTTGGTTTTCGATGTAGCAGGTGAGCTTCTCCTCATCGACGTGACTGACGTGGAACTCCAAGGTGGCGGGGGTCATCAGGCCGTCCTCGTCGTCCCCTTTCACGTACTCGCAGCCGCTGCGAGCAGCCACGTCGGCATCGCCCGTGGCGTCGATCACCGCGCGGGCAGGAATTGCGGTCAGGCCGCTCTTGTTGAAGGCAACCACATGCGTGATCCGGTTCTCGTCGACGAGCACGTCCGCCGCTTGCGTGAGCAGCAACACGTCGACGCCAAATGCCTTCATCTTCTCGTCGAGGAATCGGGCCACGCCGTAAGGGTCGATCGGCACACCGTGAATGAACCAATTGAACCAGCCGAACGGATGGTATTTCTTCGCCGGATCGAGCTTCGGCAACAGTGCATATCCCCGCGAGGCGGCTTCTTCGGCGATGGCACGAAACAGCCCGCCCACCACCCACTCGCCCTTTTGGTTGCGACCGCCCAACCACTGCGACACCATTCCCGATGTGGCCATGCCTCCCAGTTGACCCTGGCCCTCGACAAGCAGCACCGTCAGGCCTTCCCGCTTTGCCGCCAAGGCTGCTGCGCAACCCGACGGACCGCCCCCGCAGACCACCACGTCATAGGCGCGAGCAATCGGGATGGATCGCGCAAAGCGCACCTGCCCTGCCGCCGATTCCGCAGCGCCCGTCGCGGCCGGCCCGGCGCCGAAGAGCAACCCGGCCCCCGCTGCCGCGCCGATATGTTTGACAAAGGTCCGTCTCGAAGGGTGAGGCATGTTACGGTTCTTTCAATTCCGCCAGCTTGAAGCGCGTGGAAACGACGGAGTGCTTTCGCTCGTCCGGCCAGTACTTGATATACGTGGTGGCGACGAACGTTCCGTCGGGCAGCAGTTCCAGGCCCGGATAGCCGCAGTCGCTGCCCGCGTGGTTGTGCAAGAGTTTCAGGCGGTACTGGCCTTCGCGTTGGTGGAGTATGTCGTCGTACGTGCCCACCCAGCCGACGAAATGGCCTTTGGTGGGACTTTTCGCCGCCATATCGCGAAAGACAACGACCAGTCGTCCGTCGGGCGCGTACTTCGCCTGATGGCGGTCGCCGGTCAGCGATCCCGGCAGGTACTTGGGCTTCGACCACGTTTGTCCTTCGTCCTGCGACACGATGAACCTCGAATTGACCGTCCGCACATTTTCCCGCATCAGGCACAACAACTGCCGGCCATCGGGCGATCGGATGAAACACGGTTCGCAGGGCTTGTAGCCCGGCAGGTCGCAGATCACTCGCACGGGCCCCCACGTCAGTCCGCCATCGCCGGAAACGCTTTGCACGACGTTGTTCGAATAGCGATCCGGATCGTTCGCTCGCCGCGCATTGGTCGCCGCCAACAGCCTTTTGCCGCCCTCGATGGGTGTAATCGTACACCAGGGCATGACGCCTTTCGTCAGGTTGAGGCCCTCGATCGGTTGCATCTCCGTCCAACTTGCCCCGTCGTCTTCCGAGCAGGACGAAACCAGGCCGCCGGCATGCATGGCAAACACAAACAGCCGCGCCTTGCCTTGCGGATCGATCAACCGATAGATCGCCGGGCAGTTGCGCACTTCGCGCCAGCTTTCAGGAACCGGCAGCAACTCGCCCCATGTCTTGCCTCCGTCGGTGCTCTTCTTCATCGGACCGCAAACACCGCCGTGACCGTAGGTCCAAACGGCGAGCATGGTCTTTCCGTCCGGCAGGAGTACCGTCGTCGGATGCCCCTGGTAGACCGCGTCCGTTCCGGCCGCGACGATCACGTGGCGATCGGTGTCTTGCGACAGGTCGACCAATGGAATATGGAAGCCTTTCGATAGGGACATTGCATCGGCCGGTCCGTCGTCGGCCGTGGCCGGCAGAACGCACACGGCGAAGGCGGCCAGGACGCTCGCCAAACAAGAAACCCGCATGGAGTGTTTTCCCTTCATCGTGCAGACAGCGACCGCCGAGGAACCGGCGTAGTCATACCGCCATCCTAATCGACGTCGGCCGCTTCCGCCAGATTCGGCTTAGAGCCTATCCCAAAACCGTCGGGGACTGGCTCATTTTGCGGAGTCTTCGGAGCAAAATGTGCCTGTCCCCTTCTCCTCGAGGTTTTGGGATAGGCTCTTATGGCAACGCGCCTAATCCGTCGTTATCATGACATGACACCATTCGACACATGTCGGGGTACACTCCGAACGGCAAACCGCCACTTCACGGTAAGAGGAAAGGACAGACACATGTTTTCAGCTTCGGCAGTCGCCGGCCGCTCGTCGGCGAGAAGGGCACACCTGCCATGGGTTGCCATCGTGGTATCGTTGTGGATGCTCGGCATGGGAAGCTTGGCCCCGGCGGAACCGCCATCGGCCCCTCGCGACTTCTCGGGTTGGCGCGGCGGGATCGGCATCACCTTCGGCACTCCCTCTCGCGATGTCGTAGACGTGACCGAGATGGGCTACGAGATCGTCTGGGGCGGCGAAGACCCTCGCGCCGTCAAAGCGCTGGGCGTGTCCGTCTTTCGTTACTGGAACAGTATCGTCGAAACCTCGCTGAAAGGCCCAGGGTATGACTTCAGTCAGATGCCTGACAAGGAAGAAGCCGCCAAGCTGGCCTTCGACGCATGGATGGAACGCGGCTATGGCGTGAAGGGCCTCTCGAAGTACGCCGACGTACGCTATCATCCCCAGGGCGCCTACGGCGACGTTTACGGCAGCATGGACCTGTCGACGGAGAACGACCTGGTGAAGGCCGTGATCGCCAGGTACATGCAGGGGTTCGAAAAGGACGGCATCACCCACGGCGGCATCGGTCTGGACAACGCCGGCAAAGTGCCGCGGGAGTTCCTCGAGGCACTGGTGCGACGGCTGAACGCTCGTGGGCTGGGCGTCGCCGCCAACGGATGCCCGGACGAGTACCTCACCTACATCGATTTCTTTGGCAACGAAGGGTTCCCGTTCTCCATTAACTACGCCCGCCGAGCGCGCGAGAAGGGCCTGCGCGGAATCCTGGGCGAGTTCACCATGCAGCACCTCTCGGGCGGCGAGATCGATGCCTACTTGAAGAGCAAACTCTTCAACGGCATCGTCTTCTTCGGCTACACCAATGGCGGCACGGCCGCCGGGGCACGCTACTCGGGGTACTGCTCACGACCCGACGTGTACAACCACCAGCGATGGGTGCTGCGCAAGCTGGTGCCGATCTCCCGCGCCGTCCAGCGCGCCGGCCGCCAGGTCGCCCCCGCTGCGAGGCTGGCATCGGCCGCGGCGCCCGCCGGCCAATCCGGCGCGACACCGGCCGGGGTGGCCATCAACGCCGAGGGCAAGGTGAAGGAACTGAAGCGGAGCGAGGCCGGCCTCGACCGCATCACCGGGCGCTCCGCGGAGACGGCGCCGCTGGTTGCCCGCTACGGGCGCGATGCGGCCACCGGCGTCTACTTCTTTGTCGACTCCGGGCAGCCCGAGGAAGTGATTTGCGACGCGCAAGAGTTGGGCGTAGGTGCAGACACCCTGGTTTTTGACGAGTTCACTGGCCGCGTGTTGGATGCGAAGCACGCCGCCGGCACGCTGACCTTCAGAACACCCGCGGGCCCCAGTGTGGTGCAGTTGGCCAGTGCGTCCACCGTGGCGAAAAACTTGTTGGCGCGTGCCGCGGAGGGGCTGCGATTGCAGCTCACCCAGCGAGCACTGGATCGCGAGTTGGGCACCCGGTTCCCGCACAAGGCGTGGTCGCGGTTCTGCCAGGCCGGAAAGTGGGACGCCACCGTGTCGCGCTCCGGCAAGGGTAGCTTGGCGGTGGTGGGCGGTACCTATACCGGGACGATGCCCCAGTGGAAATACTTCAACCGCCAGGGAGCGGCGCAGTTCGTCTCGCTGAACCAGACCGACCCCCAGACGATTGTGCTGCGCTGCTTCAGCAAGGCTCAGGATGTCGCAACTTCCGAGGAAGTCGTGCTCGATACTCCGGCCGCCCGCCGGCGCCACTTCGACGCCCGCGAAGGCCACGCCTACTGCATGCACCTTTACCTGGACTACCAGGACGGCGAGTGGCCCGAGGTCCACACGGTGCTCTTCTCGTCCGGCACTCACGACTGGGAGGAGAAGAGCATTCGCGTGGAGCCTACCCGCCCTGTGAAGACGGCGATGGTGCTGCTGGAATTCCACCAGCCCGAGGGCGCGGCGTGGTTCGACGACCTGTCGCTCACCAGCGGAGACGAGACCGATGGCAATCGGCTGGCTGCCGCCGGCTTCGAGCAAGAAGACTCGGCCGCCGTCCAGGCGCAGGAAATCGGTGCGGGGTATGAGAAGCAGGTGCAAGCTTTGCTCGAGTCGGTGGAAGCGGCCGCAAACTCAGCCAATCCGGCCGATGCATTGCCGGCGCTCGCGAAGCAGGTAGATGCCCTGGCCGCCTTGGTGACGGGCAAGGGCTTGGCGGCCTGCTTCCCCCGCGAGCTTCGCGACCTGGACGATGTGCGGGAGAAGCTCGCGCTGTGCGCGCGGCTGCTGGCTGCGCGGGAATGACTCAATCGCGCGCAAGAGATCGCGGACGCTGCTATACGGACTTCCATGATTCCGAGAGCAGAACAAAAGCCGCGAAGCGGCGGCAGAGAATCGCCAGGGGTGTGAACCCCTGGGCGAAAAAGGTCGGCGCATTTCTCAAGCCCGGTAAGGGGCGGTAGGTAAAAACGGCCCAGTCAACCCTCTGTCGCCCCATCCGGGGCTTGGGGAATTGTTGAATCACGCACCAGGGGTTTTCACCCCTGGCAATTGACTTACACCGCTACGCGGCTGAAAGCCAACCCCCTCGCACGCGATGCTCCTCGGAAATTGCCACACTTGTTTCTTGGCCGACGCTTATTTCTCAACCACCCGCCATGAAGCTAGAATCGGGTCGTGGGACAGGTTTACAGCCTGCCTACTTTGCACGCCGCACAAGGTAGGCTGCAAACCTGCCCCACGGTTTCTGCTATTCTGGTGCGAGGTTGCTACTTCTTGATCTCCTCCGGCTGGACGGGGCGACCTTCTTCGTCCGCCTCGATGACAGCTTGGGGCACGCTTTTGGCGCCGCTCCACCCGAAGCGGCGAAAGACGCCCTCACCGCCCCACGCGATCCCCGCGACGTTGATGGCCATGGGATCCTCGCGGAAGATCCGCCGCATGAGCAACCATTTCTCCTGCTGCACGATGCGCAGCGAGGCTTTCAACTCGGGCGACACCCGTCCTTCCTCCGCCGACTCGATCAACGCGTGGGCCTTGTGCTGCAGGGCGGTGAATTCCAGACCCCGGCGGAGGAAGGTGACACGACGGCGGATCGTGTCGTCGTCCGCCGCGTTGTCGGCCGCGTCGAGCAGGGATTTCAATTCGGCGACCACCTGCGGAGTGTAGGGAACGGTCAATCCAAGACCCTCCGTTGCGATCAGGGAGGTGGTCTGTTCGATTCGGTCAAAATACCGCCGCACTTCGCGCCAGGATCGTCCGAAACCCGCCTGGCAATAGTCGTCGATCATCGCATCCGCGTCGGCTTCCGGATTCCAGAGCAGCCGGCTGAGCACGTAGAAGTTCAGCCCTTCGGTGGCCCAATTGTGGGTGCAAGAGTCGAAGTCGGTTCCGACGAGCGACCGTTCGGCGAAGAACCGCAAGTCGTCGGCCAGTTTGTGGACGTAGACGGCGGGAGTCCCGGTCCGCCGGCCGAACAGCAGCAGGTTGGGACGCCAGTAGATTTTGCCGGCCATCTTCGACCACGCCTCCCAGTCGGCCAGTGCCTGTTGGCGGTCGGACTCCAGGGCGTAGCTCACTCCCACAAACCCCACGGCCAGGTTCGGATGGAGTCTCTCCTTCACCGGCGGCGACTTGTAGACGCTGTAGGCATACACGCCCAACCAAGCGTCGGGATACTCCTTGCCGATTCGTTCGGCCAGATGATTCCAGAACCAGACCATGCGATCGGTCAACGACACGTATTCAAAATCGCCCGCGGGCTTGCTGGTGCGGTCCCATAGCGCGACGGGGCGTCCCTCGGGCGGATCGAGCTGCTTGCACCCCGGGCACTGGCAGAACGTGGCGGCCCCGCCGTCGTTGGGGCACAACGACGCGGCTTTGCCTCCCGTGCGGCGCAACTCCTCGATCTTGTCGCGGGCCAAGGCGTCGATCAAGGCGAGATTCGACTTGCACAGCCGCGCCCGCTCAGGCGACAGCCTCGACAGGTCGCGAGAGCCATTCGGCTGCATCGCGAACCACTCCGGATGCTCGCGATGGTATTTCTCCCACGTGTAGCCGAAGGCATGACCGGCGGAGATTCCCACACTGCCGCCCAACCGCTGCCAGCGGAACCACTCGTCGGTCTTGATTGCCGCCATCTGCCGGTCCAGGTCCGCCTTGGCCAATCCCAGGTAATCGAGACCTACCTGGATCCGATCGTTGTAATGGCTGTTGCGAATCCTCCGCTGCCCGATACGCGGCGTGTAGCGGCGGTCCATGGCCGCTATGCGGATCGTGCGGTGCGGCGGAACGACCTGGCCCAATTCTCCGGGCCAAAGGAACCGCACGCCCAACACGTCCTCCAGCAGCGTGACGACGGCGTGCCGCGTGCCGTCGGGATCGGCCGGCGTCTTCTCGTCTGCGCCAAGGGCTACCAGGGCGTTGGGGTATGTTCGTAACAGGATCCCGCCGGGGCCAAGCCCTTCGCTGCTGGCTCCCAACCGCTCTGTCAGCTTACTTTCGCCTACCAGCACGAAGCTCGGCGGCCGATGGTCTCCGGCGTTCGCCTGCAGCTCTCCGTCCTCGACACAGACATTGCTCAAGGCGCCCTCGTTGACCAGCGCCAGCTTGGCGCCGGATGACTCTGCCACCAGATTCTGGAGCAACTGGCTCGCCTGCCGGGCGGCGCCGGACGGCTTGTCGGCCAGCACGATCACGGCCCGGGGTTGACCATCGGCCACCAAGGTGAGATCCTCGCCGCGGCCGGTCATGGCGGGCGCCAGCAGGAAGAACCAGGTCAACCATCGCAATGTCGTCATGATTTCACCTATTCGTGGCTACCGTTGTTTCTCTGACGCAAGACGTACTGGAAGAAGTTTAGCAAGCCGGAAAACCTGTAGTCATCATCGATGTAATGCTCGACGACGTAGAAGGCGAAGTAGTACGCCCGCGAAAAAGCCCAGATCATCAGCGTCTGGAGGAGGATCTTCGCCCACAGTTCCTGCGGGAGGAGGAGCAGGAAGAACGTCATCACCCCGATGCCAAGAAGCATGAGGGCCTTGGCGTACATCCATTTCGGATTCTTCAGATCGGCCATACTTCTCATCTCCCCGCGCCTTGCACCGCACTATCGAATTCTCGGCCGAAAGGCTGAATATCCGGGCCAGTCTAGGCATTCCTCCCGCGCATGTCTACTGTTGTGCGGCACTGCTTCGAGTTGAACGCATTTTCCATTGGGAGCGACTCTTCCACAACTCCAAGCAGTGCGGCGCTGCGGACCTCGCCGGTGCTTATCACTGCTTGTGATTGTGGCAGATCCTGTGTAAGTGGAGAATCCGTCCAATCACAAGCAGTGCCACACCGAAAGCCGGAGCCTGGAAGACTTCGCGGCTCATTGACGTCTGATCGCTGAATACGGATACTGGAGCAAATTCCGGTGCGGGAAAACCTGCGAACAGACAGACCGAAAACTCGACATTGGTGTTGCCATGAATCCCATTCTCACAGTGATGAACAGATTCTCCGTTTGCCTAGCAAGCCCATTGCCACAGAGAATCGCTGCGTTGGTTCTCGTCGCCGTCACCGCCGTTGTGTCACCGCACTCGGTGAAGCACGGGATGTGCGCCGGATTATCGAGTCGGCCAAACATCCTTCTTATCCTCACCGACGACCAAGGCTACGGCGATCTCAGCCTGCACGGCAATCCCTACCTGCACACGCCCCACATCGATAAGCTGGCGCAGGCGGGTGTTCAGTTCGAACGGTTCTATGTGAATTCCTTCTGCGCGCCGACGCGGGCGGCGCTGTTGACCGGCCGATATCCGCTGCGGTGCGGCGTGTGGGGCGTGACGCATAGCAAGGAAACGATGCGATCGGAGGAGGTTACGCTCGCCGAGGCCCTCGGCGCCGCCGGCTATCGGACGGCATGTATCGGGAAGTGGCACAACGGTGAGCAGTACCCCTACACACCGCCGGGCCAGGGATTCGACACGTTCTTCGGCTTCCACAATGGGCATATCAACAACTACTTCGACACCGAACTGATCCGCGGCTCCCGGCCGGCACCGACCCGCGGCTACATCACCGACGTGCTCACGGACGAGGCGATCCGCTTCGTGCAAGAGAACCGCGATCACCCCTTCTTCTGCTATCTGCCCTACAACGCCCCGCACTCGCCCTACCAGATCCCCGACCGCTATTTCGACAAGTTCAAGGCACAAGGACTGACCGATGCTCAGGCGGCTTTCTTCGGGATGTGCGAGAACATCGATGACAACGTGGGACGATTGCTGGCGACGCTCGATGAACTCGGGCTGTCGCGAGATACGATCGTCGTCTACCTCACCGACAACGGCGGCACGGCCGGAGTCAAGCTGTACAATGCCGGCATGCGCGGAGGCAAGACGAGCGTCCACGAAGGTGGCTGCCGGGTGCCGCTTTTCGTTCGCTGGCCGAGAGGGCTGACGCAGCCGCACGTGGTGCCGCAGATCACCTCGCACATCGACCTGTACCCGACGCTGTTGGACCTTTGCGGCGTGGCGACGCCGGCCGGACCGCCGCTGGACGGCATCAGCCTGCGGCCGCTGTTGGAAGGGCGCGCGACGGACTGGCCCGAGCGGATACTCTTCACCCACAACCCGATCTCCCAGACCAATCGCTATCCCGGTGCGGTCCGCACCCGGCAATACCGCCTGGTCCGGGAAATCCGCGGCGCCGGCGGAGGATCGCGCGCCAAGGAGAACGACGAAGGCGCCACGCCCTGGCAGCTTTACGACATGCAAGCCGATTCCGGCCAGCGCTCGAATCTGGCCGCGGAGAAGCCCGACGAGGTCGCCCGCTTGAGCCGTCTCTACGAACAGTGGATCGACGATATCTCGCACGACGGCCTCCAGCGGTTTCCCATCCCGGTGGGCTACCCGCAGGAAGACCCGGTGGCGCTCCACGCCCCGCAGGCGTATTTCAGCGATCCGCTACGGTTCTTCGCCGGGCCCGGATTCGCGCACGACTGGCTCACCGGCTGGACCGATACGACGGGCAAGATCTGGTTCGAGATCGACGTGGTGAAGGCCGGCCCCTACGGCCTGGAACTCTGCTACGCCTGCCCGAAACAAGCCGCCGGCGCGAAGATCCGTGTCCGTGCTGGCGAGGCCTCCTTGGATGCAACCGTGCCCGCGGCGGAAGCGCCGCGGGCGCCGCTTGCTCATCGTGACGAAGTGGGGCGTGAGCGTTATGCGAATCGCGCGTGGGGCAGCCTCGCGCTGGGCCGTCTCAACCTGCCGGCGGGCAAAAACACACTTTCGATCCTCGCCCTCTCCTGCCCGGGAGAGCAGGTGATGGATTTCAAAGGTTTGGTGTTGCGGGCTGCCGTGGAGCGAAAAAGTGATGGCCACCCAAACTGACGCGCCTGGCAGCAATGCTGCAGATGCGACCGATGCGGCTTGCTGCGTATTGTTTGATGCCGAGTCGCGTCTATTTGATCGCCGTGCCGGAGAGTCGCGCCTCCCAACTTCTCAATGTTCACCAGTTTTGGCGGCCGTCCGAATTGGTCGTCCACTTTCAGCCTTTCCTGAAGCCATGTCCTCCGAAAGTCGGGTGCCGGAAAAGTCGTTCGGCGAGCTTGAAAGGAAGGGGCGGTAGGCGAGGAGGAAAAGCCGGCGATCTCCACTACAAGAGGGGCGAGTTGGTGCTGGCGGTCGCTTTTTCGGCGCAGTCAGATTGGGCGGAGCGGAGCGAGTGGCATAGGATACCTGTGGGGCGTCCGCCTTGGTCTCAGTCGAGTGAGCCATGCAACCGCAATGCGATTTGCTGATCGTTGGAGCCGGCCCGTTCGGGCTTGCCATGTCGGCCTATGCCCGGCACCTCGGCATCGACCACCTGGTTCTCGGAGAACCGATGCACTTCTGGCGCACGCATATGCCGAAACGGATGTACTTGCGGTCTGCATGCGACTGGCACCTGGATCCGCTCGAGGTTCATACGATGGAGCGTTTCCTTCAGGAACGGGGCACAACGGCCAAGGAAGTAGAACCATTGTCGCTGGAAGTTTATCTCGCATACGCGGCGTGGTTTCAACAGCGGAAACAGATTGAAACACAGCCCTGGCTTGTTGAGAGGCTGGATTTTATCCAGGGCAGCGAGCATCCGCTCCGCGCGACCACGGCCGGCGGACGGTCGATCGCGGCGAGACGTGTGTTGCTCGCGTTGGGATTCAAGCACTTCAAGCACCTTCCGCCGGAACTCGTCGAGCAACTGCCGGGGGGCCGTTATTCGCACACCTGTGATCTAGTCGATTTCCGGCAACTCCAGCATCAACGTTGCCTGATCATCGGCGGTCGCCAAAGCGCGTTCGAATGGGCTGCGCTCGCCAGCGAAGCGGGCGCCCGCTGCGTGCATCTTTCTTTTCGGCACGATGCGCCGGCGTTTGCCGCTTCCGACTGGTCCTGGGTGAACCCCCTGGTGGACGCCATGGTCGAAAACCCGGCGTGGTATCGAAAGCTTCCGGAGGCCGAGAAGGAGGCGCTCGGCCGGCGATTCTGGGCCGAGGGGCGTCTCAAGCTGGAGCCTTGGCTGAAATCGCGGATCGCCAGCGAGAGAATCACACTGTGGCCGAGAACGCGCGTCGTTGCCTGTTGCGAGTTGCCCGGTGGTGAACTCGCGGTAAGTCTGGACTGTGGCACAAAGCTCACGGTGGATCATGTGGTTCTCGCCACGGGATACAAGGTGAGCATCGAGCAAGTGCCGCTGTTGGCGCATGGCAGTGCCCTGGAGAGGCTCGTGACGAGAAACGGTTATCCGGTGTTGGACGACCATTTCCAAACCAGTGTACCGGGCCTTTTCATCACAAGCATGCCTGCAAGCCAGGACTATGGTCCTTTCTTCGCCTTCACCGTTTCGGTGCGTGCCTCCGCGAAGATTATTGGAGAAGCCTTGGTGAATTGAAGGTGTCAAGGCGGTGGATGTCATGGCGACATCCACCACCAACGACGAGCGGTCGCATGATCCGAATTCTACATCTGGATCTCGTAATCCTTGCGGCTTTCACGTGCGAGGAACGAGTTCGCCTCGGGATCGCCGACGATCTCTCGCTTGGCCGGATCCCAGTTGAGTTCTCGACCGAGGCGCATCGCGATGTTCGCGAGGTGGCAAATCTCGAGCATGCGGTTGTGAGACCAGACGTCGGAGATCGGTTGCTTTCGAGACTTCATGCTCTCGATGAAGTTCGCGCTGTGATTCTCGCTGATCTTTCCACTGTAAACCTCTTCCAGAGATCCTTCCGGTAGCGGATTGTCCTTGAGATCCTCGACAGGCTTTCCGGAGATCCGGCTGCGGTTGACAAAGAACCGCCCTTCCGTGCCCTCGAAAAGGATGCCGTTGTCGCCCTGGCTGGCAATGATCATTTCCACGTTATTGGGCATACTTGCACGGATCGTGAACTCGGTCGCCACGTTATACCGATCGTGGACCACCGGATGTCCATCCTTGTACTCGCAGGCCAACGTGTATTCCAGCGGCGTCACTTTGCCGGGCCCCGTGCCGTCGGCGCCGATTGCCCAGCATGCAATGTCGACGTGATGGGCGCCCCAGTCCGTGAGTTTTCCGCCCGAGTATTCGTGCCAATTCCGGAAAGAGTAGTGCGCGTTGCTGTAGAGCGGCACGCCGCCGCCGTAGCCTTCTCGCATTTCGGGCAGCGCTCGATAAGGAACCTTCGGCGCCGGTCCGAGCCAGAATTCCCAATCGAGCCCTTCGGGAACGGGAGCGACGGGAATGACCGGCGAAGCCGGCATGCCGCCGATCCCGCAGGTGACCTTGTTGACGGTGCCGATGCGTCCATGCTTCACCAGGGCGATTGCCTGCAGGAAGTACCGGCCGCACTCGGTCCGTTGCATGGTGCCGACCTGGAACACGCGCCCCGTTTCCTTGACAACCTTTTCGATCAACTTTCCTTCGTCGATGGTCAGCGTGAGCGGTTTTTCACAGTAGACGTCTTTTCCCGCGACCATCGCTTCGACCGCGATCTTCGTGTGCCAGTGGTCGGGCGTGGCGATCATGACCGCGTCGACGTCCTTGCGATCAAGGATCTCGCGATAGTCTTTGCAGGCATCAGGTTTCTTGCCTTGCTTCTGCTCCGTCTTTTCGACGTAGGTTCCCAGCACCGTCGAGTCGACGTCGGCGAGAGCTGCGAAATCGGCAAAACCAAATGTCTTTTGAGTGATGGCCCAGCCTTGATTGCGAAGGCCAATCGTTGCGAAGACAGGGCGGTCGTTCGGCGACTGGTAGCCGAGGGCTCGGTTGGCCGACGGGAGCATGATGCTGGCGGCGCCTGCGGCAGCCACACCCTGTAGAAATCGACGACGTGTTGTTTGGCGAGAATGTGACATCAGTTGAAACCCTTTTTGGTTGACCTTTCCCAGTAGACATCTACGCGGCTGCGCTGGCCGGTGCCTCAACAGGCAATTGTAATCGGTCGACCTGTCCGGCTCAAGGAACTGGTCGTCGACCACGAGGCCCGCTTTTTAACGACATGCGGATCGCGCGTCAACCGGCCGGCTATCTGATCAACTTCGGCCGAAAAGGGCAACGGGAAGGGAAACGCCATATCCTGTCCGATTTGCACGAAAAGCCGCCGGGTTCCGACGGCCTTGAGTTTGTCAGACGCTCGATGCACCGCTGGAGACATTTCACAGCCGCAGATCACTCCGCCCGCGTACTGAAGTGGTACGGAACCGGCTCCAAGGGAACACCCCACTTGCTCTGGAAATTCTTGTGGGATACACTGTTCAGGCCCAGGAAGTAGTCCCAATCGGGCTTCAGTTGCACGGGCAGTACGCAGGTCTTGCCGTCCTCGGACCAGGTTGGTGATTTTCCTTGCGGAATTTCGGGGAACCGTGGCCCGCTGCCGGTCCAGGAGCATCCGGCCCCCATCGGCATGTCAAACGTGACCAGAATCTCATTGAGTTTTGGATCGACATCCGCGGCGCCGTTGGCCGGAACGATCGAGACGATGCCGGGAATGCGCACCTGGTTTTTCAACTCTTCGCTGGCCCCGCGGGTGGTGAAGAAAATCGCCGAGGGCGGAGCGGGCAGACCGGCCGAGCTGCGGAAGTTCTGATAGCTCGTCGAATTGATGCCCACGCGATAGTAGCGACCGGCTTGGAGCCGGACCGGGAGCACACAGGTTTGCCGATCCTTCCAGACGGGGCCTTTGCCCTCGGGAATCTCGGGATACTCCGGTCCCCCGCCCGTGAACGAGTAGCCGCTGGACATCGCCTGGTCAAACGCGACCGTGATGTACTGCAACTGCGGGTCGACCTCGGTCGCTCCCGCCGGTGGATTCATTGCAACTACACACGGAGCAGCGGGACGGGAAGACTGCTTCGAGTCGCTGGAGACCGCCTTGTCGAAAACCATCTCTATGCGGGCGATTCGGCCCTTGCGGACCGTGATCTGCTGCTCGCGCGGCGGATGACCGCCGAGATCGATCACGATCTTGTAGGTTCCCGGCTCCACCGCAAAGAGCCCATCGGATCTTCCCAACACCTTCCCCTCCAGCCGGATTTCCGCCCCTTCCGGTTTCGTCTGCACGAACAAGAGCGTCTGGGGGTCGCTTTGACTGGCCACGTTCGGCGGACCGGCTGCCGTCTCCGTGCCAGGGACGGCCAAGCCGATTGCGGTCGCCACCATGCTGATCGACGCGAGGAACCGAACCGAATACCTGCTGCGACTGGTCATCAAAGATTCTCCCAAGGTACACAAAGAGCGCCCGGCTACCTTGGTTCAAGGTAGCACCTTCTCGACACCTGCAAAAGTTTTTCGTTTCCTCTACGACCTCTATGCGCCTCGGCCGCCGAATTGGCCGATTTTTTTGTGGATTTCTCCGGCGCGACTATAATAGCCGTCTGGACCTGGACGAATATCCTGGAGGTACACTCCACCGGACCGCTCCACCCATGTCGCAGAAGACCCACCCCACCTTGCTGAACCGACTGCGGGATGCCGCGGATGCCATGGCATGGAACGATTTCTTCCAGTGTTATTGGCCCGTCGTCTTCTCCTATGCGAGGTATCGCGGCTGCTCGGAGCACACGGCGGAAGAGATCGTCCAAGAGGTCATGCTGAAGGTCTTCGAGAAGCGGGACGTGTTTCACTACGACCCGGCGCACGGCCGGTTCCGCAACTGGCTGCACCGCATCGTCAACAACCAGGTTGCCGAGCGCCGCCGCCGCCCGTCCGAGCGAATCCGAGCGCGTGGCGGCGACTCGAGCGATGCGGCGATCGAGCGAGCGGCCGAAGAGCCCGCGCCCGATGCGGCGTGGGACGAATCATTCGACCGGACCGTATTGGCCGCCTTGATGCAGGTCGTCCGGCGCCAGACGAATCCGCGCGACTTCGTAGCCTTCGAGCTGACCGTGCTCCAGGATCGCGATGCCGGCGACGTAGCTCGTCTTATCGGTACGTCGAGAAACGTGGTCTACAAGGCTCGGCGACAAGTGCTCCAGCGCATTCGCCAACTGGCCGGCGACTATGCCGACGACGGCCGGCTATGCCGCCAGGTCCGTGAGGCCCTCGAGTCGTTACCGGGCGCGGCCGCTGGGCGGTCTGTGACCGGACAGATCGCCAAGACCATGCAACACGGCCGCAACGGGTGACAGGAGACCCGGCCAGTGACTGACGAATCGACGTGCCCTACGCCCCAGATCCCCGATTTCGAGATGATCCGCCAGATCGGTCGGGGCGGCTTCGGGCAGGTGTGGCTGGCGAGGAACCGAGCCACGGGCCTCTTGCGGGCGGTCAAACTGATTCCCCGCTCTTCGTCCGCGGCAGCCGACCCGGCCGGCCGCGAGTTGGTCTCGATCACGCGTCTGGAGACGATCCGGCACCGCCGGCATCCGAACCTTCTCGACATCCACCACGTGGGGCAGACCGACGCCTTCGTGTTTCTCGTGACCGATCTGGCCGATACGGCCACGGGAGCGCCCTTCACCGATCCACGTGACTATACGCCGGCGACTCTCGAGCATCGCCTGAGCGGAGCCCCCGCTGCCCCGGTGGAGTGCCTCACCTGGACGCGGCAACTGCTTTTCGGACTTGCTTCGCTCCACGAAGCGGGAATGGTCCATCGCGACGTGAAACCGGCCAACTGCCTTTTCCTCGATGGACAATTGAAGCTGGCCGATTTCGGACTTCTCACCGAGGCGGATTCCCATCCATCCCGCATCGGAACCCAGGCCTACATGCCGCCCGACGGCCCCATGGACACGCGGGCGGATGTCTACGCGGCGGGCCTGGTGATCTACGAGATGATCACGGGCCGCGGCGTCGAGCAGTTTCCGCAACTTGCCGACCGCGCCGGCAGCATCGCTTCCGATGCGACGCTGTCCGCCCTGCTGAAGCTCGTCCTGGATGCCTGCCAACTCGACCGCAAGGATCGTTTTTCGGATGCGAGATGCATGCTCGCGGCGTTGGAACAGCGACTGGCCGAATCCGCCCGTCCGGCGCGATGGACGCGGCGGGTCGCGATTGGCCTGGTTGCCGTCGCCGCTGTTGCGGCAGTGGCCTGGGCAGGGCTTTACCGGGTCTCTTCATCGCCGGTGCATGCCAACTTCATCACCTACCCGTTCGGCGCCGCGGTTCTGCTCGACGGGCAACCACTCATGGACCCCGACGGGCGGCCGGCCACGACGCCCTGCACGATCGACAACGTTTCCGCAGGTCTCCATGACGTGGTGTTTCAGCATCCGGATTATCCCGATCTCAAGTTCGATGCCATCGACTTCCGCGGCCAGCGGCAAGTCGTTGGTTCGTGGGAGATGTTGCCCGGTGAATCGGATTCGCAGCCGATCCAGGGCGGTTTGCCCTGACGAGCGTTCAAACTTCGCAAATCCCCGGCTGATGCCTTGAGTGATCGGTTCGTCGCGGACGGGTCGGGATCTGCTCGGCGAGGGCATCGTCCGAACTGAGACTCGCCAGCAACACCTCCGCCGGCAAACCGCCGATGGCAAACTTCGCTGCCCCTTGAAGAGAATCCCGGCGACCGATCCGCCGATGCACATAGTTACTAAGAGCCTATCCCAAAACCTTGGCGGAGAGGGGGACAGGCACATCTTGCTCCGAAGACTCTGCAAAATGAGCCAGTCCCCGGCGGTTTTGGGATAGGCTCTAACTCTCGAATTATCAGCTCACCAACGAGAGATTGACTTCCGGAGTAGTTGGTTGAAGTCTATCCCGCCCGTATATCTCCATCACTGGGTGGCGCGTCTCGATCTAACCGGGAGCTATCTGAAGTCTGGCAGGAAACGTATCCCGACGAGGAGCCGGCGGCGGTGTCGGGGAGAGCTACCGACGGGTGATAGACCTGGGATGTTCCTTGATCTGACCATCCGCTGTCGGTAAACGGAGGTTGCCAGCGCGCGGAAGTGTTCACGACCGACACGCAAGACTCCGTTTCTCGAAATGCATTCGGTGGCGCACATCAAAGCAGGTTCTGGAAGACCCGCTTTGCTCGCCTCGGTCCGACACGCCAACGCATGTTCGCATTGGTGCGGCGTTATTTGTGTGTGGACGGATTGTCCATGCGTGCGATCGGTCACAATCAAAAGCAGTGCGGCTCAGCGGGCCGATTTCAACCGGCAAGTGGCCTCGGCCATCGCTCGGCGGACCCGATCGGGATCGCCGGGCCGCTGCCGAAACGTGTACTGGAACCAGCGGCCGGAGATCGACTCGTAATGCTCGGCCCGCACCCGCCTCGCCTCATCCAGGGCGGCGGCCAGTTTGCCGCCGGGCGCCGGTTGCTTGAGCCTCGCCTCGGCCGCCGCAATTGCGCGGTCCAGGGCCTGAAGATATCGCACGTCGTCGATGCCGTCGCGGAATGCCTCCCAGCGGAGCGTAGGAATCGGTTGGCCGGCGGCGTCGGGATAGGCCATGGCATGGGCTGGCGTGGTATAGAGCCGGTCGTCGGGAAAGTCCTGGTAGGCCCACGGCGCGCTGCCCTGGTAGCCGCAGGCCGTGTTGTAGAGGCCCGACATCAGCCGATAGTAGAGCGGAAAGGCCGGCGAGGCGGCCCAGTACGACACCGGCTGGAATCCCTTGGAACGCGCGTAGGCTACCTGCTCGTTGGCGGGCGAGTCGAAGACCTTGATGTTGTAAACCGGATGGGAAACGGCATCCCGCAAGGATTCCTGGGCGGCCCGACTGTTGATCGCCGCCATCATCGGCAGGCCCAGCTTCTGCCGCCGTGCCGATTCCTTCAAGCAGCGCTCGACCTGCTCCGGCGTGCGGGGCTCGTCGACCCCGTAGTACAAGAGCCCGTCAAACCCCAGTTCCTTGGCCCGGCGGATCTGTTCGGAGGCGTCGCCTCCCGGCCAGGCCATGATGCACGGCGCCCGCGTCATGCCCGCACGGGCCGCCGCCTGGAGCGTTTCGAATCCGCCGTAGAGCGTGGTGCTGTTCAGCCCGTGACGGACCTGGTCGGCCAGTTCCGCCGCAAACCGCTCCGGCGAGACGTAGCTGGGGCGATCCTGCTTGACCGGCTGGCTGGGATAGTAGATCGAGTAGTAACCCTCGACCGGCCGCAGATCGAGATCGAGCACCTCCAACTCCACGGGCAGTTCCGCACAAACCTCCGCGTCTTCGCCGGTGAGTCGGAGCCGTCCTTTCCAAATGCCCGGTTTCGACCTCGGCGGTACATGCACCGTGATCCAGAACTGCCGAGCCTCGTGGGCGGGAATCCCTGCCACACACGCGCCGCCACCGTAACCGCCTTGCGTTCCCTTCGGCGGCAGCGCGGTCCGGTCGTCGCGGAGCAGTAAGTCCGGAAAATCCTCGACGGCGGTGCGCGTGGCCGGCATCACCAGGTTCCGCTGCCGCAGATGTACGACCCGCAGATCGATCGCGTCGCCGGCGAGCCGCGCGCCCTCGGGGCCGTCGAACTGCTCCAACTCGGCCTTCAGCGCCGCGATCGGCCGCAAGGCCCGGACGGCGAAGCTTCCGCTCACATACTGGCCCGCCGACCCCCAGAGGCTAAGAGGCCCTAGCAAAACGGGGACAGGCACCTCACCAGGACGCCGGTTCTGCGTATCTGTACCAATAATTCGTTCGGAGCCAGTCCCCGTTTTGTCAGGGCCTCTTAGCGGCTCGATGAGATCTTCGCGCCGGGGGAGCCAATCGTAGCGGACCTCTTCATAGGTACGCACGGCGCCGGTCACGAACCCTCGCGGTCCGGCGGGTTCGGCGAGGTAGCCGTCGTCGCGATAGGCGCGGAGTCCGCGGAGTCGCGGCTCCGCCAGCGGCGGAGGCAGTTTCGCCGATTCGGGGCGCAACTCGGCGTCGAGCGTGAAGAGCACTGCGTCGAGCATGCCGCCTTCGACGGTGACGTCGACGTGGTGGAAAGCGTTTTCCACGTCCAGGCTGCCGAGGTGGCGCCAAACGTACTTCCCGCCGCCCGGTCCGCCGCGAGGATCGCCGAGCGGTCGTTCGTCGACGGTCAAGCCGATCTTGCCATAGCCGCCGTACTGCCGAACCCAGGCGTGGTACTTGCCGGTCGTGGGAAACTCGGCGACCCAGGTCAGCCCGTGCGTGCCGCCGCTACACGTCCAAGCCGAACCGGCGCCCGAAGGCGACGTGCCTCCATAGTCGCTGCTGTTGCGATAGAAGCCCCAGGCCGGCAAGAGGCGGTCGCCGGTGGTCCAGAAGGTGCTTTCGGCGGCATTGGAGGGTTCCGCGACGCCGCCGGCGAGAAAGACAACCGCAGCAAGCGATATGAGATGCATTACTGACACGGTGTTTACCTCTTGGCCGTCGTGAGTATTTCATTCCGTCAACATCGCCGTCATGCGGCGGCGGAGGTCGCGGAGTTCGTCCGCCTGCCGATCGCTGAAGTGCCCTTGGCGCTGGCCATAGGTATCCATCCAGGTAATCAGCCGTGCATGATCGTCCCGGGAGAGCGTTACGTCGTAGTGGCCGGCCTCGAGGAATTTCCAGAGCGGATTGGCGCGAGCCGCCGACGCGCCGACGAGGGAACGCCCCTGGCGATAACGCGTGGTAACGTGAGTTCTGAGGCTTGGGTCGCCGTAGTCGGCCAGCGTGGTGTACGACTTTTCCGCCGTGAGGTCAAAATCGGCGCCCTCGGCCGCCGGTTGGTGGCAGCCGACACATTGGCGCTCCAGCACGGGCTGCACGAGTGAAGCGTAGTCCAAAGGCCAGGAGCCTTGCGGGCCGGGGGTGATCTTCGAAGGCTCGCGGTGTACGGCGATCGGATCCGAGCGCGGCGGGGCCTCGTCGCGTTGCTCGTGGCAACCGATGCAGGTGAGGGATTCCCCCGGCTGTAGGTACACAGCCGAGCGCATCGTCTGCACGGCCATGCCGTCGGCGTCGAGCGCCTGGAAGAAAAGCGTCACGCCCGATGGAACTCGAAACCAGGCGGAGGTGCTGTTGCTGCTTTGTCTTGCCGGTTTGCCCAGGGCCACGTTTTCGTTGCCGCCGTCGGTAAAGATCTCGACCTCGTCCAGATGCAGGTAATTCTTGGCGGGCAGTTGGATCCGGACGAAACGACCGGCAGTGCCCAAAGACGCCCGCAGCGGCTTTCCGTCGTTGTGGCCGTAGAAGACACTGCCGTCGTGTTGATAAACCTGCCGGAAGTCTTTGCCGTCGTCGGAGACGAGAACCGTCAGACGCGAGGCACGATCGGCCACGGAGTCGCAGCGGTTGAAGATCAGTGCGTGGTCCAGGTCGCATCGCTGTCCCAAATCGACCTGCCACCACGGTCTGTTTTCCGCGTCGGTATGGAAGCCCCACTTTCCGTCCTTGATACCGTCGCACGCCCCGGCGGCGTCCTCTTCCGGGGAAACCTGCTTCCCATGCCGGGAATGCAGGGGTTCGGCGTGGCGAACCGTGCTTTGAAGTAACCAGTCGTTTTCGATCTCGGCAGGGGAGATTCCGGCAACGCCCGCCGACCGCTGAGATACCGGGTCGCCAGCCAGCACCAGCGATGAAGCAAACACGAGAGGAACAACCGCGGCGATCTGACGGGGGCAGGAAAGGCTTCGCATGGGCATCTCCCTCATGAGACGACACGGCCAGTCAGCAACTCAGTGTAGCCTGGCCGAACATCGTCGGGTAGCCCCAAGGTTCACCCGTTCCTTGTCGGGTAAGGCATGGAACCGAAGCTCATCCGAATGAATCATGCGTGGCTCGCAATCCGACATGAACCGCCAAACACCGATAATGAAAGAGAGCGGCAATCGTCTCCTTCGATTCGCCCCCCCTTCTGTTTGCGGACTTCTGAACGATCCGCAAAGCCCAACTTAAACCCCTCGTTTGGTGGATAAGGTACAGGGGTTCCGGTTCTTGACTTCGACGCTTCGTTCTGACAACAATGGGAGAACCCCACCTGGTACGTCAGGCTTTTTGGTCTGACTCTGCTTTAGCGTCAGGCTGCAAAGCCTGACGGGCCGCATTCCGCCTCCCGCCGTGCCGTATCGGAATCTCATGCCCAGAGTGATGTACGTTAGTTTGGCCTTATGGGCAATTCTCCTGCCTCGGACTTTCGCGGCGGACCTCGACGATTTCCATTGGCAGGAGCCTTTCGAGGATGCCGAGGCCTGGTCCGCCCATCCCGAATGGCTCAGCGATCCGTCGCCGACCGCCTCGGTATTCTGCGACGGCCAGACGGCCCGCTTTCAAGTCGACGAACCCGAGCGCGCCATGAAATGGAGCCGGGACGTTCCGGCAATTCTGCTCGACGAGTTGCCCTATATCGCCGTTCGCTACCGCGCGGAGAACCTGGATACCAGCTCGACTGATTATCTCGTGTATCTGGACGATCACCACAACGAACAACTCAACGCGCTGCGGCTCTGCGACGCGACCAGCGACGGAGAGTGGCACATCGCGGTCGTCGAGACCGACTCGCTTGTCCACTCCGGCGCCGTCCACGCCTTGGCCGTTCAGGTCCGATCGGGCAAGCAGGGCATGGCCAGGCTTTGGTTGGACTTCATCCATTTCACGGACGTGGTCCCAAGTGGCGGAAAGCGTGTCGTATCGAAGGCGCCGCCCGCTGCCCAGCCCGAGTGGACCGCCCCGCTACTCGGATCGCATTGGGTGGCGCAGCCCGACTGGCTCGGCAACCCGGCGGCGGCCGATCAGGTCGAGATCGAACAGCGCGAGGGGACAACGGTTTTCCGCGTCGGCCAGGCGGATCGCGGGATGAAGTGGTCGTGGAGTCTTCCCGAACCGGCTGGTGTGGAGCGACGCCGCTATGTCAGTTTTCGTTATCGAGCCAACGGCGTCAGTGCCTGCGGCGACTACGCCCTGGCGGCGACGGGCAAACCGCAAAACGACAACCCGGGCTACATCGCTCTTATCCACTCGCCGCAACTGATTTGTGACGGCCGCTGGCATACGGCGAATCTGGATCTTCGAAAAGCGGCCGCCGCCGTGCCGAGGGCCGATGGCCTTGCCCTTCAAGTTCAAGCCGATCTGCCCGGCGCCGCGCTGGAGGTGGCCGAGATCCGCTTTTCCGACAGCAGGCGGCCCTCCCCGCTCAGCGATGCCTTCGACTGGCGGACGGGAGCGTCGTGGGATGGTTTTCGCCGGGTGGAACTGACCCCGCTGGCGTCGGGCCGAAGTTCTGACTGGCTTCGGCATCTGCGGATTTCGGACTGGTTCGAAGACGCCGAGGCAACGGTCGAAAGGGTGCCGTTCAGGCTGGTTGGCGGCGAAGAAAACCTGGCGACCACCGGTGTTCGAGAGAAGGGCGAGCTGCGCATCCCGATTGACGCCAGTGCAAGCGAGGTCTACCTGGTGCTGCTGGCCGCCATGATCGGTGACGAAGAGCCGGTCTACGGTGAGGGCAAACTTACGGCGATCCGCGACGTCGACCGCTTCCGGCTGCGGCTGGAGTACGCCGACGGCGCGGTGGACGAATGCCTTCCGATCAACGTGGCAAACGAGCGTTTCGCCGTTGCCGAAGCCGCACAGGTGCTGCTGGCCGCGGCCGATCCGACCCAAGAGATCACCGCTTTGGTGCTCTGCGATCGGAGCAAACAGGCCGGATTCGCTGTGGCGGCTGTCACCTTGCGAAATGAAGGGCCGCGGCTGCACCCTGAGGCGCTGGAGGAGACTGCCGCGATGCAAGTGAAGGCCGCGCCGGTCGGCGACGGGGCTCGGATGGAGATTGAGTTCGCCGGGGAGCAGTCGCCGATGATCGAGCGACTGCTGGACCGTCGGACGAATTGGAACCTGCTCTCGCAGCCGTCGCCGCTGGTGCAGTTGACCGTCGACGGCAAGCCGGTCGCCGTGGATGAGTTGCCGACGACCGACGAGGAGCAACTCCCTCCCGATTGGCAATGGCGCCGGATCCTGTCCGCTGCCGCACTTCGGCTCGGCATTCGAACGAGCCTTGACGCAGTGGACGGCCTCAAGCTTTCGGCATGCGTCCGAAACGTCGGCGATCAAACCCACAACGTCGCCCTTGTCGCGCCGGCGTTTGGGCCTTACCGGCTGAGCGAGTCGCCGGAAGACAGTTTTTATCTGTATCCGAAGCGGGGCGCCGTGTTGGACAACCGGCCATGCTCCTACCGCGAACGGTACAGCGGGCTTTTTCCGGTGCAGTTTATCGACACATTCAGCCCGCTGGAGGGCCGCGGCCTCGTGCTGCGAACCGAAGACACCACCTGCCTGCGGCGGCACTATCGACTCGACAAGAATGCCGACGGCCTGACGCTCGCGGTCGAGTACCCGGAGCAGGCTCTGCCGCCCGGCGCCGTTCTGACCTCGGCGCCCGCCACGTTGACCCTTACCGACGGCGATTGGCGCCGCGGCTTGGAAGCCTACCGCGGTTGGGCCGAAAGCTGGCGAAAGCCGATTTCGCCGCGCAAGCCGTGGTTTCGAGAGGTATTCAATTTCCGGCAGCGATTTCTGTGGGCGATGGAGCCGCTTTACGATCCGCAGTCGGGCGCCGTCGATTTGAAATCGGCCGTGGCCGAAGCGAGGCGTGAATTCGGCGGTATCGATTACCTTCATCTTTTCGATTGGGGCGTCTGCGGGCAGTATGGCCGGATTTACGGGCGGACCGGCGACTACTCGCCCTACGAGTATCTCAAGGGGGGCCGCGAAGCGTTGCACAGCGCCATCGCCGAAGTGCAAGCGGACGGGGCGCCGGTGGGGCTGTACATCGAAGGCTACCTGCTCCAGGAGCGGGGCAAACTCGGCGGCCAATCCGGGGCACAGTGGCAACTGATCGGCCGCGACGGCAAACCCCGCTGGTGGCCCGACAGCACCGAGATGTTCGTCTGCCCGGCCGTCGAGCCGTGGCGCGAGATCCAGGCCTCGACCTACGAGACGAAAGTCGCGGAACTCGGCGTCGACGGCATGTATATCGACCAGTTCGGGTTCAGCCACGACAAGGATTGCTGGTCGGCCGAGCACGGTCACGAGAGTCCCAGCGACGGTGTCGTCAGCGAACGCGACACCACCCGCCTGATTCGCGAGCGAATCGCGGCGGTGAAGCCGAACGTCGCACTCTATACGGAGGAGTCGCCGGTCGATGTAACCACCCAATACCAGGACGGCAGCTTCAGCTATGCGATGGCGACCGCGCAGAGAACGTCAACGCGCGTTCCGCTCAATCTCCTCCGCTTCGCGCTGCCGGACTTCAAGACGATCGAGATTCTCTATTGCGACAAGCCGACCGGGAGTTGGGCGACGGGCGTGAAATGGGTCTTCTTCAACGGCGAAGCGATCTGGCTGGAAGGGCCGGCTAAGGAGTGGTTTGAACCGGAAACGCGGGCGGCGATCCGCAAGTGCTACGCCATTCTGCACAAACACCGCGATGCCTTTACCACGCTGAAGCCGACGCCGCTGACGCCGACTCTGTTGGGCGGAGTTTTTGCCAATGCGTTCCCTGTTCCCGGCAAGACGGTTTACACGCTCTATAACACCCGCCACCGCACCGTCCGCGGCGAGATGCTGCGAATTCCCGCGGCTGAGGGCAGCGCGATCGACGATGAGTGGTACGGCAAGCCGGCGGAGTTTCGCCGCGACGGAGCGGAGATTGCGATTCACCTGGAAATCGGTCCCCACGATGTCGGTTGCGTGGTGGTCCGCCGGCCCTGACCGCGCCAGTAAGAGGCTTTCCGGAAACGGGGACTGGCGCCCGGATGCTGTCTGCTGGAGACGAAAATCATTCAAGATGTAGGGTGCCTGTTCCCATTTCCGGATAGCCACTAAGAAAGTACGTCAGGCTTTCCAGCCTGACATGGTGTTGCGGTCAGGCCGGAAAGCCTGACGTACTTTGGTTCTGTTCCGAGTTGCCGTTCCAGAGACCCGACGCCTGGACGAGCACGTTGTGCCCGAAGTCGAATCCGGCTTCATTCAGAGCGGCTTCCACCGTCTTCTGCGACGGCGGCTGGGCGCCGCAGTAAACGAGCCCCCAGAAGACCGTCGGGCCGCCGTTCACGTGCCTCCCGGTGGCGACCTGCACCACTTTCAGCGCCGGGTTCAGTCTCGCCAGCAGGTGCTGGATCGGGAAGAACTCGTGATCGTCTCGCACGGAAAACGCCTTGGGTAGTTCGACCACGGTTTGCATATCGACTCTCTCCATAAAGCTGCACGACTCGTGCATGACATGGAACACCGCTTACACTTCGTCGAGGGACGCCCGAACCATACCAGATTTGGCGAGCGGTCGCAAGCGGCGGCACGATCTTCGGTCTTTTTTGTCGCCGGGCGTGGGACGCGTCGATTTCGCGACAGTTTTTCACTTGCCGATCCTAACGATCGCAAACGGTAAACGGAGTTGAAACGGGGACTGGCTCCGAGCGTGGTTTTGGCCAGGAACTGCCGAGAAAACGCCTGCCGCTCGGTGCCCGTCCCGTTTTCAACGGGCCATCGGTATATCGCATATCGCGTATATCGCGGTATATCGGGGTCAGGCTTTGAGCATTTCTACATCAAGACTTCCGGTTTTGTACGTTTGTGCTTGAGAAGCCATGACTTACGATGCGACTCGTGGGCGATGCGGTTGCGATCGAGATGATATTCGATCAACCGGCAGTTCCGCGAGGATCTCCTGGACCGAGCGAACTTCCTTGTAACGATAGGAGCCCAAATTCTTACGACGCTTCGGCCCCGGCGAGTATCCCGGCAACGTGGAAGGATCGACTGTCCACGCCAGCGTGTTCTTCTTCACCTCCAAGAGACAGCGGAAAGGGAAGTCGTCCAGAAGTCTTGCTGTAGAACTATTCAAGCTGCGACTCAGAGAATGCCCCTATCGGTTTAACAGATGGCCAATAGATGAGGCGCTATTCCGCTGTCCATTGCAGCCCATCCATACTTCGGGCAAAATGAGCGGATCGAAGCGTTAGCGTGCCTTGGAAGTTCCGAATTACGGCGAATGCGAAAGGCCACCTGGGAGAACAACGATGGGAATCCGTTTGGTGCAGCATGTGTCCGTGAAGCGCAATCGCTCCTCGCGGCGTAGTTTCCTCAAGATCTCAGCGGCGGCTCTGGGAACGGCGGCGTTCAGTCAGCCGCTGATCTTGTCGGGCGCTGAGGCCGGCTCCACGGCCGCCAACAGCAAGCTGAATCTTGCATTGGTCGGCTGCGGCGGGCAAGGACGCGGCGTGATGAGGGGCCTGCTCTCGGGCGGCGCAAATCTCGTGGCCTTATGCGATCCGGATCAGGACATGATCGAGAAGGCCCGGACCGATGCCTTGAAATCCGGTGGCGAGGCGACCAAAAACGCCAAGGCCTACGAGGACTATCGCCGACTGCTCGACAACGCGTCAAGCTTCGACGCCGTGCTGGTTGGCACGCCCGACCACTGGCACGCCCCCTTGTGTCAGGCGTTCATGAAAGCCGGCAAGCACGTCTACTGCGAGAAGCCGCTGACGCACAGCGTGACGGAAGCCCGCGAACTCCGCGAGCTTTCGCGCACCTCGAACGTCGTCACCCAGATGGGTAACCAGGGCAGCGCCAGCGAGTCGCTCCGCCGCTGCACCGAGATCATCCGGGCCGGCGCGCTGGGCCAGATCCGCGAGATGTACCAGTGGGGCATCGGCGTTACCGCAAACGAAGGCAGCGCGGAGGGCAACGATCCTGTTCCGCAAGGCTTCAACTGGGATCTGTGGGTCGGGCCGTCGGCTTTGCGTCCGTTCAAGAAGGACGTCTATCATCCCTTCCGTTGGCGAAATTGGTTCGACTTTGGCAACGGCGGCCTTGCCGATTTCTGCTGTCACGCCATCAATCTGCCCATGCGGGCGCTCGACCTGAGCTATCCTGAGAAGCTTGTCGTTAACATGCAGGACGGCAAGCAGATTGCCGACAAAGCCGCGTTGGAGTTCCACTTCCCTGCACGCGGTGACCTCCCGCCTGTCACTCTGCATTGGCAGGGAAGCGGCAAGCCTCCGGCGGAGGTGCTTCAGCCCCTAACCGATACTTACGGAGAGAAGACGCCCAACGGCCTGTTGATTGTCGGCGAGAAGGGCTGCATCTTCACCAGCCACTGGAACACAGGCGGCATGATCCGTCTGCAAAGCGAGCCTCGTTTGAATGATGTGCTCAATCACGAAGGTACTAGAGACATACCCAAGACCCTGCCGCGGATCGGAAGCCACGGTCAGGAATGGCTCGACGCCTGCCGCGGCGAGGGCAAAACCTTCTCGGATTTCGACATCGGCGGCCAACTCACCGAGATCGGCCTGGCGGGCGTCGTCGGTATCCGTGTCGGGCAAAGCCTGGACTGGGACGGCGAGAAGATGGAAGCCACAAACGTTCCCGAGGCCGCCCGATTCATTCGTACCGAATACCGGGCGAAATGGCTGAGCTGAGCCATCATTTCACTCGGCCAGCTCCAACATGATGTTTCTCATCACCGGTTTTTCGGCACAGATGATCTGATAAGTCTCGTGCGGTGATTTAACCACTTCTCCAATCAACAGTGCATTGCATGAAGAAGTCCATGTTGTATGGAACGACGCTCGCCCTCCTCATGGCCATCGTCGCCGCTTATGTCCCGCACTTGCGGGCCGGCGAGACGACGCTCGACGAGGCGCCGGCAGGATCGTTTAGTATCGTGGTGATCCCCGATACGCAGAAATATCTTGGCCTGGCCACCAAGGCCACGCCCGACAGCGAAGCGCCGGTCTCCAATGCCGTCTTCGAGGCGCACGTGCGGTGGATCGCCGAGAATCTCCAGACGCAACGAGTCGCCTTCGTCAGCCACGTGGGCGACATCGTCGACCGCAACGTTCCGGAGCAGTGGGAAGTCGCACGCCGCGCGATGGACCATTTGCACGGGAAGATCCCCTATGCGATCTCGGTAGGCAACCACGACATGGCGTCCAACGGCGACTCGTCTCTCTTCCAGCAGTATTTTCCGGCGTCGCGTTTCGCCGGATTCGATTGGTATGCGGGCTCGTTCCGTAGCGACCGGACGGAACCGGTGTTTTCAGGCGATAACGCCAACAGTTGTGTACTCTTCTCAGCCGAGGGACTTGAGTTTGTTTTCCTGCACCTGGAATGCAACGCCCCGGACGACGTGCTCCAGTGGGCCAACGCCGTGCTCGAACAGCATTTTGCCCGCATCGCCATGATTACCACGCACATGGATCTCGGCCCCGTCGAGCAGCCCCGCGAAGCCGGCGATTTCTTTGGCGCGACCAAGGGACGGATGCAGTGGAAGAAGTGTCACGGCGCCCGCGGCAACACCCCCGAGCAAATGTGGGAGAAGTGCTATCGCCGGCACGCCAACCTGCTGGCGATTTTTTCGGGCGACCAGAGCCGGACCACGGCCTGCTATTTGAAGTCGGTGGGCGACCACGGCAACACCGTACACGCCCTGATGTCGGACTACACTTCCTCCGGACCGCTGCGGATCTACCGCTTTCTCCCCGGCGAGAACCGGATCCGAGTGATCACCTGGGACACGACCCTGGAGTGTCTCTGTGAAGAGACTCGTTACGTGCCGGGGCGGGAGAACCACCAGTTCGTCATGGAGTGGAACACTGCCGCGCCGCCGCCGCGGGATGGTCCCGAGTGGCCATGCTCCGGGCCGGATTGCTGCCGGACACATGGCAATCCACCAGAGCAGAAAGGCCCCTTAAGTGTTTCGCTCACGCCGCCGCACGGCGAGTTTGCGCCGCGTGCTGTGGCGGCTGGTACTCCGGCACCATTGCCTTGAGGTGCTCGATCACCTCTTCGGGTCTGTTCTCCGCGAGCTTCGTCAGACCGCCGATCGCCCTGGCGACGGCATCGGCATCACGGTGCCTGCGATCGGCGACCATGATCTTCGGATGGCGCGTGGGCAAGTGCTTTTCGCCCATAGCGTGCAGTTCTTCGTAGAGCTTTTCGCCGGGGCGGAGGCCGACAATTTGAATCTCGATGTCTTCACCGGCCTTCAGCCCGGAAAGCCGGATCATGTCGGCGGCCAGATCGGTGATCCGCACCGGCGCTCCCATGTCGAGCACGAGGATCTCGCCTCCGTTGCCGATGATTCCGGCCTGGATGACGAGCCGGGCGGCCTCGGGAATCGTCATGAAGTAGCGCTGCATCCGATCGTCGGTGATCGTGACCGGGCCGCCGGCGAGAATCTGGCTACGAAAGATCTGCACCACACTGCCCGCCGAGTCGAGCACGTTGCCGAATCGCACGGTGACGAAGCGGCAGGAGGATAGGCCGGTCAAGGACTGCACGTACATCTCCGCGGCGCGTTTGCACGCTCCCATCACGCTGGTGGGGTTGACCGCCTTGTCGGTGGAAATCATCACGAAAGAGTCGACTTCGTTGTCCATGGCCAGGTCGGCCAGCCCCTTGGTAGCGGCGACGATGTTCTTGACGGCCTCGCCGGGGTGCGATTCCATCAGCGGAACGTGTTTGTAGGCGGCGGCATGGAAAATGATGTGGGGGCGGTGGCGCTGGAGCAGTCGGGCCACGTGCCGCTGGTCGAGAATATCGGCGATGCAGACTTCCAAGGGGGCGGCGGGCGAGGCTTCCCGCAATTCCCTTTCCAGAAAGAACTGGCCGGTTTCCGAGCGGTCGAGGAGGATCAGCTTCTTGGGAGAGAAGGCGAGCAACTGGCGACAGATCTCCGAACCGATGCTGCCAGCGCTGCCGGTGACGAGGAGGTTGCGCCCGTCGATCCACTGGCGAAGGTTGTCCATCTCCAACGGCACCGGATCGCGCCGCAGAAGGTCGTTGATAGAAACGGGCTGCGGTTGGATGGCAACGCTTCCCCGGATGAGTTGCTCATAACTTGGCAAGACCCGCACCTGGATCCCATGCTCCGGCGCCTGTTCGACGAGATCCCGGATCTGGCGGCCCGCCAGCCCGTCGCCGACGACGAGCAGTTCACGAGCACCGTGTCTCTGGGCCAATTCAAAAGCCCGATCCGCCGCGCCGAGCACAGGAACGCCGCCGATGCGGGAACCGATTCGCCGCGCATCGTTGTCGAGAAAACCGATGACGCGGTAGGTGAGTTGTCCGTTGCGGATGATCGCCCGCAACAGCGACTCTCCGCTGTCGCCGGCGCCGATGATGAAGGCCGGAACCTGTTCGGCGGAAAGGAAGAGGAGCCGGCTTCGCTCCAGGGTCAGCCTCACGGCCGCCCTCGCTCCTCCGATCGCGACAATCGTCACGCCCCAGTCGAGCAAATACACGCTGCGGGCGATCGTGTGGTCCGGGTCGGTGAAGCGATCGATAATAATCGTCAACAAAAGCGCGCCGGTCACCGCCTTCACCAAGGCGAGCAGGTCGTAGAAGGTGAGAAGCCTTCCCCACCCCTCGACGGCGCGGAACCAGGCGAAGGTGAGGAGTTTCAGAGCAACGACCCAAACGACGGTGGTGGAGAAGTTGCCGATATCCCTCGGCAGGGTTAGCCCCTCGAAACGGAGCCAGTAGGCAAGGTAGTACGTGGCGGTGAACACCGGCACCAGCGCCGCCGACGACAGCAGGCGGCGCCAGGTCGGCGCAAAGCGATCCGGCCGACGCGCAGGGGCGCCGCGAGAGGGCGGAGCGGGCGTGCTGGGGTGTCTCACTGCCGGCACTGGCTATCTCTCCACGGTGCGATGTTTCATTGCAGGTACTCGCCGGGTGCGGCGTTGGAAGCGGCACTGGCCTGCCGGTCGATGCGGTGTTTGACGACCTCGGTCAGCTTTCTTTGCAGCACGGGATCCTCCGGACTGCGGCTGCAACACCACTGGAAGTGCCGCTCCGCCTCGGCGTATTGTTCGTGCGCGGCAAGGAACACTCCCAGCCGATATCGAACCTGGTATCCGTTCGGAGCCGCCCGAAAGGCACGTTCGCCGCATTCAAGGGCCCGGGGTATTTCGTTGAGGTTGGCATAAAGGTTTTGAGCCTTCAGCCAGACGAGGGCGGCCCAAGTGGAATTCTTCGACTCGATTCGCTCTGCTTCCGCCTGGGCGACCGGCGCGAAGCTCCGGTAGAGAATCGCCAATTCTTCCGGCTGGGCGATCTGCGCATAGCGGCTTTCCAGAAGTCTCATGCCCTCGAAGTCCGGTTGGAAATACTCGAGCAGGAAGCGGATCTCTTCCTGTCGCGATTCCGGCGGGGCACGACCGGCGAGCCAATCGATGATCTGTTGCTTATGCCCGGATCCCGCGTGGAACGAGCGGCGAAGATACTCGAGCCCTTTCTCGAATTCACCCGCCAGCACTGCTTCCTTGCCGGTGTAGAACAACACCGTGGCATCGTGCGGCTGCAAGGCGAGCGCCTGCTCGATGTAAGCGGCCTTCGTGGCGGGACCGCCTCCTTCAAGAAAGCAGAGATCGCTCAGATAGAGGTAACATTCTCCCAGCGTCGGCGCCAGCTTCAGCGCCTGGTGCGTGTGCGCCAGGGCCAGGTCGAGATAGCGGCAGTGCTCCCCGAACGCTCGCGACATCCAGGTATCCAACGCCTCGCGCGTGGTGAACGGGCTCTCGCCGGCGTTGCGGGCGGCGAAAACCGCCTCCCGGATCTGGGCCAGCGGCATGGCATTTTGACAATGCTGCTGTAATCGCTCGAACTGCCGAAGATAGATCCTGGCCAATCCCAGGTGCGCCCGCGCGAAGTCCGAATCCCAGCGGATGACTTCCTGCAGTTCGGCCATCATCCGCTCGTCGAACGGCTCCGAGTCGGGCGGTTGTGCCTGCGAAGGTTCGCCCTCGGCCGTTTCGAACTCCTCGGCCAGCGAGTTCTCCGTTTCGCCGGGCGTAAGTTCCATCAGCCGGACGCGCGCCCAGTGCTGTTCGCCCACCACTGGCCCGATGCGGTAGTTGAGCATCCAGCCGCCGCAGATCACCAGCGCCAAGCCGGCAGCCGCGAAGGCGAATCGCGGCAGGGGGACCGCGACCGCACTCTCGCTATCGCGGCCGTTGCTGATTTGCGAGAGCCGGCAAGCCGAGGCGGCGAGAACTCCGACGAGCACCGTGCAGGCGGGGCAGTACCAGTTGAAATCCACGCTGCTGTGCAGGAGACTCGCCGTGAGCCCCGCGGTGACGGCGCCGACGCAGACGAGTGTGCGACTGTCGGGCGCCCTCCGCAAACCGTTGAAGCACCAGTATCCCAGCGTGCCGACGATCACCAGCAATAACGACAGTCCGGCGAATCCCGTTTCAAAGAGGACTTGTAGCGGGCTGTTTTCGGCATGGGTGTAGTAGTTCGGGCCGCGAGGTTCATCGAGGTAGCGGGGGTAGACGTCGCGGAAGCTGCCCACGCCGGCGCCCAGCACGGCGAAATCCGGCACGGCTTTGACGACGGCGGCCCAGATCGTTCGACGCGCCGCCCCGTGGTCGACCACTTCGAAGGAGCACGTGTCGACATCGGCGAACCGGCGGCTTACGCGTTCGGAGCCGAAGATGGCCAGCGAGGTTCCCACCAACAGCGCCACGGCGGCCAGCCCGAGCAGAAACCGTGCGCCCAAAGTGGACGCCCGCACGCACACCGCGGCAGCGACCAAGGCGGCGACGAGCATTGCGGCAATTCCGCCACGAGACAAGGACAGCAGCCCGGCGAAGAGGACAACGCCCAACGCGATGACGGCCACCGCGGCGGCCAGGTCTTTGAGCGAGGTGTCGCCCGAGGCGCGGAACGTGCCGGCTCGAAGCCGTGTCTGTTTGCCGATCGCGCTTTGAATCCACCAGATGACCGGGCCGACGCCCAGCGCCAGGAAATCGGCAAAGTGATTGCGGCTGACAAAACTCCCCGTGGCGATCCGACCCGGGGCCACGTAGGGATGCCGGTAAAACCAGAAGAACTTGCCGTTGCTGGTGAGCAGTTGCACGATGGCAAACGCCGCCATCAACGAAACGGAGACGGCGCACCAGCGCAGCAGACGTTCCACGTCCTCGACGCGGGCGATCCGCTGGACCGTCACCAGGAATACGATGCAGTAGGCGACGAGCGTCATCAGCCCGGCGCGGGTTTCCGTCGGCGCCAAGGAAACGCAGTTCCACGTGCCGAGCCGAACGCCGGCGTCGGCCTGGGGCGACCAGAGCGGAAGAATCTCGCCCGTGTGCGGAGCCAAGTGCTGGAGAATCGGTTCGGGCAGTGGGACCATCTGCAAGAGCAGCACAGCGATGGCGGCGAGAAAGACCCACTCCAGCGAGCAGCGCCGCCAGACGGCCGCGCCGCGCGTGTACTGCCGAACGACCCAAGCCAGACCAATCCCCAGGGCAAGGATCGAGAGCGTGAGAACCCCCAGCGCCTGCCGGCCTCCCATGATCAGAGGAAGCAGGAAGATGCAGGCCGCCAGACCGCCGTCGACGATCCGGAGCAACGGGTCGGGCGCCGCGTGTTCGTGCCGCCGCCGGCGCCGGCCGTGGTGCGATCGGCCGCTCGGCAAGGCTTCGGATGTATGGCTCATGGTTCTTCGTCCCATCGCGACTGATGGAATGCTGCTTCAGGCCACGCGGCGCGGCACGATTCCGCCGTCCGGTTCTTCGGGGATCCGGTAGGAGGCGAACCGCTGCTGGTGCGGATCGACGTTGAGGGCAAGATCTTCGTCCGGTTGCCGCTCGAGAGACTCTTCAGCGGTGTAGTCGTAGTGGTAGCCGCCGTTGTATCCGTAGTAGTATGAATTTCCCGCGTCCACCCGATTCACGACGACGCCATAGATCGGAATCTTCAGCAGTGAGAAGCCGTTTACCGCCCGGATCAGCGCCCGGCGGTGGTTCTTGGCAGGCTGCACGACGAGCACGACTCCGTCGACCAAACGACCGATGACCGCCGTATCGCTGGCGGCCAGCGCCGGAGGACTGTCAACGAGGACGTGGTCGTAGACGGTCTCCGCCCAGGCCAGCAACTCGGCGAATCGGGTGCTGGCTAATAACTCGGCTGGATTGGTCGGGCGGGGTCCGGACGGGAGAACATCGAGCCCGGCAAGCCCCGAAGTTCGAATATGCTCGACAACCACCGTGGCCACCGGTCGCTCTGCGTGGATCACTGCCGTAAGCCCTTCAACGCCGCGCATTCCGAGCATCGCCGTCAGTCCCGGGCGTCGCAGGTCGGCGTCGATCAGCAGCGTCTTTTTCTGGGACTGCGCCAAGGCGGCGGCGAGGTTCGCCAGGACGGTTGTCTTGCCGTCCCCCGGTTCCGAACTGGAGACCACGATCTTGCGGTTCTCCCGGTTCGACAAGAGCAGGGCGGTGCGGAGTGTCCGGAACGCCTCGCTCTCCATCATCTCGGGGGCGGCGACGATCTGCAGGCACTCGACTCCGCCGGCGCCGGTCGTCGGCAACTGTTGGACCATCGCCAGCACGGGCACGCCGAGAATCGCCTGCATCTCTTCGACGGATCGGAAGTGATCGTCCAGCACGTCGAGCAGGTACACCGCCAGCAGACCCACGGACATGCCGGCCATCAGGCACAGCGCGAACGTCACCAGCAAATTGGGCGAAACCGGCCGCTTGCCGGCCACCGGCTCATCGACTACCGTGGTGCGGACGTCCAAGCCGCCCTCGTGCTTCATGTCGAGGTTGGCGATCCGGTTCAACAGTACGTCGTGGAGCCCTCGCACCCAATTGAGATCGTGTTCGAGGATCTGGATCTGCGACAACTGATCGTTCATCGCCACGGCTTCGGCCTGGGCCTGGTCGAACTGGGCTGCCAGTGAAGACTCCAATTTCCATGCCTGGTTCGTCTTCTGCTGGACGAGTTCGATCAAAAGCGGTCCGATATGTGACCGGTCGAGTTGGCCGACCCTTTCCCGAATGCGATCCTGATAGCCCAGCAAGTAGTGTTCGGTAACTTGAATCCTGTCCACGCAGGCCCTGACTTTCGGATGGGCCGGGCCTAGCTGCTGTTCGAGTTGCCTCAGTTCCCGTTCGGCTTCAAAGAGGGTCTGCTGTAAATGGGTTTGCGTCTGGGCGTCCTCCGGGGTGAAACCGAGATTGGCCAGGAGAATCCGCTCGCCGACGGCGGCGGCCACCGTAAAGACGTATTGTTGCAGATCCTCCCCGTTGCGGACTGCCGCTTGCAGCGTCGCGAGGGTGGTATCCAGTTCGATCCGCTTCGATTGCGCCTGGATCAGATCCTCGTTGAGCGAAACGGCGCGTTGGGCGAGCGGGTGCAACACCTTGCTGTCGACAGGTATGCCCATGTCGCCCAGCGTTCGTCGCGCGGCGAGATAGGCTTCGTTCTTCTTCGCCAACTGCTCCGCCAGTTGGATCTTTTCCCTGGTGAGGATCTGAATGATCTCTCCGGCCGTGCTCTTGTAAGTCTCGTCGGTGAATTTCTGGTAAGAACGAACGACCGCATCGACGACGGCTACGGCGGCGTCGGGATCTTTCGAGACGTACTTGACCCGAATGATATTCGTATTGCGCACCGCGGCGACGGTCAAGTTCGACCGCAGTACGTTCGCCCAGTTCTCCCTGGCGATGCCGGCCAAGTCAATGCGGTCTTGAGGCTGCAACAGCGCCAGCGCCCCCTCGACCACTTTGCGGCTGACGATGAGGCCCTGGTAGGTCGGCAGGACGGTCTTTTCGAGGCTTCGCTGGGTTCCCGTGGGGCCCCATGTTTCATTGCCCACCTGCAGCACCAACAGTCCGGCTTCCGCCGAGTAGTAGCGGGTCGCCGTCGCGTAATAGAGCGCGCCGAGCAGAATCGCGACGGCCAGGCAGATGATGACGATGTTTTTGCGATGCCGTACGGCGATCGCGAACTGCAGCAGCGAATGGACGAAGTGCGTTGTCGCAACGTCGTCGCTTTCCGCTTCCACGGCGGGAGATTCCACCATCATGTCCTCTTGAGTTCGTTGCCCGGTTTCTCAGAACACCGCCACCGAACCGCCCACGGCAAAGCGGACCACGCTGCGAACCGCGTCCCAGGCCACGCTCACCGGAGTCTCCTCCAAGCTGACCAGGTCGCCGGGCGCCAGCCGGATGTTGTAGGCGGCGTCGTCCTTCGCTTTTCGGACGCTGCTGGCGATTCGCACCATCCCTTCCTGCCCGGGCACTCGGCGAAGGATCAATACCTGATCGGCCATGATCGACGACAGGCCGCCCGACATCGCCACGGCATCCAGCAGGTATAAGTCGGCGTCGCGAGGCATGGTGTGCTGACCGGGGTTGTTGACCAGGCCGAAGACGTGGACGGTGCGCGTGGGGTGCTGGAGAACCATCACCACGTCGCCATCGTTCAAGTCGTAGGCCATATTGCCTCCCTCGCTGGCGCTGACGAGGTTGACCTTGATCGTCTGAAACGGCCGCGCCGTCGACGTACTGAAGGCGGTCAGTTGCCCTTCGGTTCCCGCCACCCGCGGCGCCGACTCCCCCGCGGCGTCCGGCGGCCCCGCACGACGAATTTCCACGTCGGCGCCGGCTTCTTCGCTCAGCCCGCCGGCTGCCACCAGCGCCGCTAGCAGTGAACTGGAGGTTCGCGGCAATTCATAGTTGCCCGGCACGGCCACCGCCCCCACAACGGTAACCCGGTTGGCCTGCTTCTTCCGAAACCCGACCATCACATGCGGATCGCGGAAGACGCCGCGCGCCACCGCTGCCGCGGCGATCGCCTGCTCGGCATCGATCACCTCTAATCCGGCCAGGGGAACCTTGCCGATGATCGGAAGGTTGGCGATGCCGTCGTCACCGACTCGGACGGGCGCCGTCGCATCTTCCGGGTTCTCGAAGTCGGTGACCACGGTCACGTCGAGGATGTCGCCCGGATCAATCACATGGCTATTGCCGGCGTAATTGGCCAGCCGGGCAAGATTGGCCATCGAACGATGGGCAGCCGGCCCGGCGACGCACTCCGGCGGCAACTCGGTGGGCCGCAACGGGCGCGCCGCGCAACCGGCGGCCAGCCACGGCAGGCATACGGCCGCCAACAGCACTAGCCGTGGCGCCAACCATACCGTGCGGATTCCAGCTATCGGGGTCGCCGTGAGATGGCCCATCGCGTACACGAACTCGCCGAGTATTGGGTAGTCGTAAAAAGAAGTCGCCCCCTCTGTCCGGCCGGCGGTGACCTTCGCGGCCCCTGGCGGCGCGGAAACAGCGGAAGCTCCCGAAAAAGCAAAGGGGCGTTTCATATCAGCAGGCTTCTGAGAAGTCAACGGCAGTTTGATGATCCCTGGCGAGCGTGGTGGCATTCGTCCCTCTTACGGCGTTCCATACACCCTCCTCTGTAGGGCGGATCACGATTGTTGTCCCTTGTTCAAGTGGTTTGTCCTTGAACCATGACCGGAACTCGATCGCCGCCCATTCGCCGTTGTGACGACCCCCGCGACCGTGTGTCTTCTCGACGAACCGGGAAAGGCCGGGAGTTGTCTTACCGTAGTGATGTCGCCTGACGCACCGGCGGCGCGGTGCGTGAAGCGGTCACTGTTGCTCGCTCTTTCCGTGGAAATCCCGGAACGATTCGGGCAAAGCGATCTTGCAGTCGCTGCAGCGTTTGGCCGTGCG